>CAZETU010000003.1:0-144812 GCA_964514585.1 Candidatus Woesearchaeota archaeon
ATAAAATTTTATAGAAAATATTACATAAAAAATTATATAATTTTTTTCTCCGAGTTCATTTATAAGCACTCCATCTAGCACGTTCATGAAAAAAACAACATGTAACCTATGCGGTATACGGATTAAAGACAGGGAAGACTTCTGCGAGACTTGTCTAGAATTCCTTAATGAGAAGTATCCGAAAGAGAAGGAATTGAAAAAGATTTTACAATGGCACAAAAACCATACAAAAAAACTAAACGAAGAATGCTGAAGGTCCTTCCGCTTGCGATATTTGTCGTCTTAGCAATGACTCACGTGGTTCTAGTCTCTGCGGCGGGTCAGGCCGACTACGAGCAAATCCTGAAACCCTTGACAACGATTTACGATTTGGTGAAGTATGCGGCAACAATAATCGCAGGGCTAGTGATGCTCTTTGCAGGGATCACTTATATCTCAAGCGGTTCAGATCCGGGCAAACGAGAAAAGGCTAAGAATATGGTGATGTACGTCATCATAGGGCTTATAGTAATATGGGCCGCACCTTTTGTCGTCGACCTTATTCTGGGGAGCTAAGCAAATGCAAAAAACTTTTTTTATTTTTTTAATGGCAGTCGCTATTGTCCTACCTTTAGCGACTGCCTACAATTGCACCGCCTTAGAAGGCGAAAATAAGAATATTTGCAATTATATCGAGGGCCAGCCTTGGTCTCAATCTGAAAAGGATTCTGTGATCCAAGACGCTATTGATTCTGGAAGTTCACTTAATGGAGATTTTGTGTCAATTACAACTCAGCCGATTAAAGAGGAGATTCAATTAAACACAATTGAAGAAGTAGGTCCGATGGTTAGCGACGAGAATAAAGAATTCTTAATTGATTTCTCATCAATTTCCATCTTTGGATATTTCTTATATTCTCTTGCTAAGAAATACTACTTTCTTCTAAGATTCGTATGAGTTCTTGCGGAATTACTAATCTAGGAACTTGCCTAGTTGAGGGGCTGTTTAACTTTATTATTTACCTCCTAAATCTTCCGGTTAAACCTCTCTTGGCTATGATTAATAATCTGATGATTGAACCAGTAAATATTCAAATTTTTGCAAGCACATGGGCAATAATAATTTATATGCTTTCATTATTTTATGGTATACTTCTTTTGATTGTTGGCTTTAGATTTTTAATTTCCGGATATTCTCCTGAACAGCGAGAGAAAGCTAAGAAGAGTTTAATGAATATATTCCTTATGATGGTTTTGGTTCAAACGAGCTTCTTTCTTTATGAATTAATTTTACAAGTAGTTGCTTCAATGACTGCAGTGATTTACGGATCAATCCCCAATAGTTTTTTCCTAGCAACTTCTGAAGGATTCGCCAACATTGGCCTTGAGCTAGTTTTGATAATCCCTTATGTTATTACTCTAGTTGTCACAGTGATATTCTTGGCACTTAGGTATATTTGTGTCGGTATGGGGGTTATATTCTTCGCAATAGGAATTTTTATGTATTTTATAGAACCACTAGAAGCCTATGGGAAATTAATTTTGAACTACTTAGGGGTTTTGATCGCCTTACCTTTTGTTTATTCAATAATTCTATTAGCCTCTTCCAAATTTTTGGAAACTAAAACTTTCTCTAGCATGAAAATTATTGTGATGATTGGAGGTTTCAGTCTAGTTAATCTCCTTACTTTATTCTTAGTAATTTTTGTAATATTCAAGGCCGCAAATTCAAAACCAGTAAAACAAATCACCACAGTGATTAATGCAGGAGGTTAAAAATGTATGAGATTCCCCAACAATTAGAGTATAAAGAAAAGATTGTCTTCGGATTAACTTTTCCTCAGCTAGCTTATGCTTTCGTATTTTTTCCATTTGTCTTTTCATTTTTGTTTAAACTAAATGTAAGTTTGCCTATCAGGGTTTTTTTAGCTTGTATTCCGGCACTTTTAGCGACGGGGTTCATGTTTTTTGATTTATCGACGCAGATTAAGAATTGGTATAACTGGTCTAAGTTTCGACAAATTAGGACAGAAAAACAAAAGAAAAAAGACATGGAAGCGAGGCAAGAAGAGATGGAGAGACTAAGAAAATTACGAATACTAGAAAAAGAAAAGAAAAAAGCCGAGAAGAAAGAACAAAAAGAAAATCCTCCTAAACCTAAACAGAAGAAAGAAAAGCCTCCTCGTGATGATATTAAGGATTTCTTTAAGATAAAAGAGATAAAAGAAAATTTTATTTATTATGACAATAAGAGGGTTGCTGTCCTGAAAGTAGATTCCTTAAATTTCGGGATTAAACCACAAAAAGAGCAAGAAACGATTATGCTTACATTTCAAAAATTCCTTAATTCTATTGACTTTCCAATTCAAATTTTGATGACGACGGAAACTTTAGACCTTGATCAGTACATGACTATCTTAGGAGACAAAGTTGTAGGAGAAGAACATAAAAAAATCTTTGATTCCTATCGATCCCATATGAAAGGATTAATCGAGAAAAATAGTGCTATGAATAGGAATTTCTATATGGTAATCCCTGAAGTTAGCAACCTCGAGGATCAAATGAAACTCTGTGAAGAAAGACTTCATAGTTTAAATCTTAAGACTTACAGACTAAATAAGATCCAATTGGAAAAGGTTTTTTCTAAAATATTAAACTCCAAAAAATTCCTACCCGAGTCAATTAAAAATTCTCCAGATCATTTAGAAATCGATGGGAAATTCCATAAAATAATTTATGCTCATGGATATCCTCGGTCGGTTGAAAAAGGATTCTTAGATAAATTAATCAGTTGCTCAGGGAACTTTGACTTTTCCCTGCATATAAATCCTCAAACGATAGAGAATACTTTGGTTCTATTAAACAAAGAACTACAAAAACAGCGAGCAGATCTTTACTCTGCCAAGATAAAAAATCAACTCAATCCAAGCCTTGAAATTAAATATCAAGATACTAGGGCTGTCTTGACTAATCTTCAAAAGGGAAATGAAAAGCTATTCAACATAAGTTTTTACATTAATTGCCGATCAGATAGCTTAGAAGAGCTTAGGCTTTTGAGTAGAAAAATTGAATCAGAACTTAATGCGTTATTGATTATTCCAAGACAGCCAAATTTTAGGATGATTCAGGGTTTCCAATCTTGTCTGCCCTTGGCAAAGGACTTCTTAGGGATTACTCGAAACATTACCACTTCGGCCCTTTCTGCATTTTTCCCATTTACCTCCCCTTTCTTTAATTTTGATGAAACAGGTATTTGGTTTGGGCTTAATAAAAACCACATTCCAATAATCCGAGATATCTTTAAACTTTCAAACTCAAACGGAATGTGTTTGGCAAGTTCTGGGGCGGGAAAAAGCTATATGACCAAACTTTTCATAACAAGACATCTCTTAAATGGGACAAGAGTTATTGTGATTGATCCTCAAGGCGAATATACTTCGCTTGTTAAGAAGTTTAATGGCCAAAGGATAGACCTTTCTCGAAAATCGGCTACAATTATTAATCCTCTAGATTTAATGGGCCATGACTACGCAGAGAAAAGGCTTTCTTTAATGGATCTAATGCCTGTAATGCTTGGGCACTTGTCAGAGCCTCAAAAATCATTTATTGATCAGGCCTTAACAGAAGCTTATGAACGGAATGGGATTTATATGAATGATGCTAAGAGTTGGGCTAATGACCCCCCGATTTTAGGCGACGTGTTAAATTCTTTGACGAGAATGGAGGAAGTGGCCATTAACTTAGAGAAAACCACGCTACGAAGCCTGATAAACCGTTTGCGACTATATGTTGATGGAGTCTTCTCTTTTTTAAACCAACATACTAAAATAAATTTCACAAATGATTTTGTCTGCTTTGATATAGGCAATATGCCAAAACAGGTCAAGCCAACGATTATGTTCTTGGTTTTAGATTATGTTTATATGAAGATGAGGGGCGATCTAAATAGGAAGCTTTTGGTGATTGATGAGGCTTGGACCTTGCTTTCAAGGGCAGAGGAAGCATCTTATATTTTTGAAATCGTAAAGACTTGTAGGAAATTTAATATGGGGCTCTTTTTGATTAATCAAGAAGTAGAAGGAATGTTAAATTCGGAAGCCGGGAGATCGGCCCTTGCTAATTCTTCTTATACAATTTTACTTAGACAAAAGCCTGCAGTAATTGATGGAATTCAAAAAGTTTTTCACTTGAGTAATGTTGAAAGAATTGCTTTGCTAACTGCTGGAGTTGGAGAAGGGATTCTCTTAATGGAAGATGAACACTCTGAACTAAAAATAGTTGCATCAAAAGAAGAGCATAAACAGATTACAACTAATGCTGATGAGCTTTTAGAAAAAGAGCCGGAAGAAGAAATTGAAGGCAAGAAGATGAATGCAAAGGTTGATGAAAATATCCGGGTTCATCTATCAAAGGTTTTGTCAGAGGGAGATAAAGACTATCTGAAAAGAAAAGGTTTTGCTGAAGTTAATTACAAAGGAATTGAAGGAAGATTCCAAAGATACTTTGTTAAGTATTACAAAAACGAATCTTACCAACACATGATTTGGGTTTATGAGATCACAGGGTATCTGAAAAGATTCACAGATAATGTTGAGACTCCAAGAACTTCTAAGGCAGATATTATTTTTGAAGCTAAAGGAGAAAAATATGGGATTGAAATTGAGACTGGAAAGATAATTGAGAAAGATAAATCCAAAATAGAAAATAAAGTCAAATATCTGAAGGAAGATTTTGGTAAGAATTGGTTTTTCTTTGTGACTAATCTTCACTTAAAGAAGAGATATAAGAAGTTTGGAAGCACGATTGACAACAGAGGTATAAGAAGAAAGATTTCAAGTTTATTCAGAAAATAGCCATTTTTTGATACTGGGTTTTTTGGGCCAAAAAGTGGTCTGTTCGACGGCAAAATCGGGCTAAAAATCGTTTTTGATACCCCCCGAATATAAACTACTTGATACTCATTCATTAGTTTATATTCTTCTAGTTTTCTTCTTTACTTGTTATTCAAATCATTTTTTTAGAATAGTCCGTCTAAAAATTCGAATTCTTTTCCCGAATCCTCATAAATGTAAGTTTCGTTTGAGTTGATTTTCCATATCCCTGAAAATTCCACAATAATTCCTCCAATAAGAGTTTTATTTTTTTGTATCTTAATCCATCTTTGTAATGCCTCTGCTTTTGCCTTTGTCTCATTAGAGCTTGCGGTATCTCCCTTTTTAGTATCCATAATTAAAGTAATTCCACTCTTTAATTTAACAATCCAATCTGGATAAAACAATCTCTCTCTGTGCTTTTCATTGTCAAAATAAGGCACTGCGAAATGATCACTGCCTTCATCCCCATTTTTATGCCACCATTCAACGCTTGATTTACCTTCAAGATATTTTATGAATTTTGTTTCATTCACCTTTCCAACATATTCTTTTTGTAGATAAAATGGTTTCATAGAGCATTTGCTTACATCTTTCTTAATTTCTCCATAATCCTCATTATATTCTAAAATCTCGTTTGGCACCTCTAAGAAAACAGTCTCTTTAGATCTTGATGCTTTTTTATGTACCTCTTCTTCCCTTATAGATCTATATTCTAACAGGGCATCACTGACAACTTTAACTAACTCCCCATCTAATTTCAACAGATCCTTAATAATTAACTTATAATAATTATCCCTGCTTTCCTTTGATATCTTTCCAATCCAAACATTTAATGCAGTTTTTAATTTCCCCCAGGATCTCGCAGGAGCAAATCTCCTGTTCTCATCCTCTTGTTTTGCAAGAATATCGAAGCACCTCATATTATAAATTCTAATTAGATCATTTTTGGAGGTTTCTTTATTCAAATCTGTTCCATGATTAACCAATTCTTGAACAAAATTATCAAAATCTTCAATTTCTGCATCAATAATCATATTATTTTCAATATGTAGCGAGTCAAAGGATAGCCCTTTCTGTTCCAACTTTTTCTTTGCCACATCAGGCGAGTCCCCCTTTTTAATCTCAAAATGTTCATTCGCAGTTTTTTCAAAAGTATTTTGGAAAGAATCACCAAGATCGTTATAATCAGGCCTACTCATATAAGTAGATTCCAATTTTATAGGTTTAATTCCATCTTTTCTTTTGCTTGTGTATATAAATGGTTTATTCGTCCCCAATTTACTCCAATTTTCTTTAACTTGATTTCTTTCGTAATTAGTATAAAGGTATGCCTTGTTTAATTCTTGCTCAGAGTAAAATCTTGCCTCTGGCATTCGTAAAACTCTACCAACTGTTTGAGTATGGAAAACAGGATTTCTTATTTCTCTGAACATTATCAAAACAGAGGCTCTTGGGCAATCCCATCCCGTTGCGGCCGCTTGCTTGAATATTAAAAAATCTACCTCCGAATTATTATCCTCAATATCCTCCAAATTTTCTTTTGGCCCTGCCAACCAAATGGCAACTTTGTGGTCCGGAACACTCTTATCTCTCAAATAATTCTTAACCAAATCCATCTTTGTTTGATTTAATGTTTCCTTTGTGGAAATATCATCATTCGGCAGTTGGATTAATACAAGAGGATTTATATCAAGATCTAAACCTTTGTATTTTTTTAAAAGCTCTTTTCTTTTATTGTACGCCAAATCCAAAAGTAATATGTCCTGATCAATTTCTTTTTTTGTAACATTTTCTAAATCTTCTTTGGTTTGGGTGATTATCTTTTCTTTAATTAACTCTGCCTCAACGACGTCCTCACGAGTAACATTAACAAATCCTTTTGTTTTCATTTGTATCTCCAATGCATTTGGAATAACTTTTGGGGTAGCTGTTACCTTAAGAATAATCTTTGGATCAATTAAATTGATCAACTCATCTGCAAGATCCGTATCGGTATCTCTGTGGGCCTCATCAACAATTAAAATTATTTCTCTACCCTCTTTTTGAGTTTTCTTAATTAACTCATCAAATTGTCCATCATCTCCATCCGTATGTTCTGTTGGGTTTCTTAATTTTCTACCCTCTTTTGAGGAGGATTTTAATTTTTGCCAATTTATAAAAAATACATTGTTCTTTTCAAGTTTCTTTTTATTTGCCAAATCTGTTAAATCCAAAAGATTAAGCTCCCCTGCACCGCCATAATAACTCAAAAGTTTATTCTTGCTCTGTAAGTAAGAGGGCTCATTAAAACTAAACCACAAAAAACACTTATCTGCATCAAATTGAGGATCTCCCGTTAAATCTCTCAAAAATTGGGCCATCATAATCGTTTTTCCTGATCCAGTTGGGGATTTAAAAATTAACTCTGTTTTTCTGTTGTCCGATTTCCAAAGATTAAGAAATTGATTCCTTAATCCTGCTATTGCTGTTTCTTGGAATAGTTTTAATTTTATGTTACTCATATGTTTGCCACCTCTTTGTATACTTCAATTAAGGGTTCGGGAATGTCTTTAACTTTAATCTTTTTGTATTCTGTAAATTCATTTGCATATTCATTCTTTCCCCAACTAAAGATATAAAGATTTACTTTCTTATCCATCTTATCCAACTTTTCAACTAATTTCTGTAATTTACTTTTATCCTCTTTAAAATAAATTGCAGTAACTTCTTTTCCATTTGAAAAAATTTGCCACCAATCATCTTTTTCAACTTCCTCAAAGGTTTCCTCTTTTATAGCAATCATCTCTCCTGCTTTGTAAGTTAATTCAATCTTATCTTGATCCGTTGCATTATCAAGATTTTCTGTTTCAACAAAATCTGTTTTATAGTATCGGAGATTTCCTCCCAAGCCTTTATATTCCCTTTTATCTGAAATGCCACAGTATCCTTTAATAATTTTTTTAATTCTTGGATAACAAATGTCTTCCGCAATTCCACCTCCATCCCCATTATTATTTTCATTATTTGTGCACAAAATAAATCTTCTCTTACCTTTATCTGATTTATTTAACTCCATGGTTGCATGTCCAGTAGTCCCAGATCCTGCAAAAAAATCTAAAATTATTGCCTTATTTTTATTATGAATAACTGCCTTTATACAATCCCTTACCGCATATAATGATTTTGGATAAGGGAAGTTCCCAGAAATTATATTATTTAGAAGTTTTGTGCCGTATACGTTAGCATTATATTCATTTTCAGTCCATACCGTTTTCCACCTATAATCTTGCTTTTCTCTGAAGATTGATATTTCTCCCCCTATTTCCTTGGGTAATAATTCGTCCTTAATTGATTCTACACTTCCTCTAGAAAATCTCCATTTTCTTTCTACCCCATTTTTATCTAGAGGGTATACTTCTATCATTTCATCTTCTCTCTTAATATTAGAATTTTTTGGATGAAAGTTTTCTTGACATGTATCCCCAAAACCAATAATCTCCCCAGATTTTACATAAATGGGATAAAAGCAAGTTTTTGCAGACGTTCTTTTTGAAGATTCTTTTCCCCAGTCTCTAAATGCTCTTTGTGGTGCATCTTCTTTTTTTACCTTTGATATAAATGTTCCCGGTCTTGGGTGTATAAAATATGCATATTCGTTAACATGTGAGAAATTTAATCCTTGAATCCCTCCAGGGTTATGAACAATTGTTACACAGACTATTTCTCTTTCGGGAAAAAGTTCTTGAAGTAGTACTCCTAGTGTGGAGACTTCGTTCTTATCAATAGTACATATAAGAACACCATCTTTTTTGAGTAAGTTTCTCGCAAGTTTTAGTCTCTTTTCCATAAAAGAAAGCCATTTACTATGTCTCCAATTGTCATTTATGTCTACATAATCATTATTATACTTCCAATCTCTTGCCCCAGTATTATATGGCGGATCAATGTAAATAACATCAACTTTCCCCTTATGAGTATAATTCAAAACAGAAAGCGAGTGATAATTGTCTCCCTCAATTAAAAGATTAACAGGCTCATCCCCCTTTCCTTTAATCTCTTTTTTCTTATCCTCAACTAATATTGGCAATTTTTTTCTACAATCCAAAACAACTTTTTCCGGTTCTTTTTCGGCATCCCAAACCAAACCATATTTTTTCCTGGCCTTTAATTTTTCAACCTGTGCTCTCAAATTCTCAACTTCTTGCAATAATTCTTTTTCTGTTTTCTTTTCCATAAATATTTTTATCTAAGGACCCTTTTATATTTACTCTTCCTCAACATCCTTCCTTTTACTCAAACTAAGCCTAAAATCCTTAACCACCTCACACATACTCCTAACGTCCTCATCAATTTCCCCCTTAATTACCCCACTATTAATTTTAGGATAACAAATCATAGAATAAGCCTCATACAATCCCTTATCTCTCAATAATTTCACAAAAACCTCTTTATCTTCAGGCATTAAACATTTTTCAAACTCTTTAATTGAGCATTTTCGATTAGAACCACAAACAACATCAATTCCAAATTGTTTTGAATAATTAATTAAATCTTCTTTCAATTTATCTTCTGCCTCATTCAACTCAGTTAATTTAGTTTTAATTTCAGAATACTCGTCAACCAATTTAACCCCTGAATCTTCCTTGAATTTCTTAACATCTTTTTTCTCAAGTTCAACCTCATGTTTGAAGCTCGGACACATTTCCTTGTAAACACAATAATTACAAAGTCCACTCTGCTTCCTAGGAAACTCCGTCACCACCTCAATTTCCGCAATCTTTCTACAAACATCTTCCTGTAATTTTTCTAACTGTTCATCACTTCGCTCAGATACTGCCTCTTTGTTAAATGCCAACATGTGCCAAATTAACTTAACCGATTTCGCATCCTTAAATTTATCTTTAACCCAAATGGAATAAAGAGCCAGTTGTCTGTCGGCATCTGCTTCTTCTTGATCTTTCATTCGTGCATTTGTTTTATAATCGCAGACGTAATAATTTCCTTCATCGTCACAAGCCAATTTATCAATTCTAACGTGCCATTGATTTCCATCGGGCAAAGTCATCCTATCCTGAGTCTCAAGCCCTAAAATCGTCAACTGGTCAAAGGGCTTATATTTATTATAATAATCCTCGATGAATTTTATACCCATCTTTTTATAATTCTCGGAAGTCAATCCCTGATCCGCTTTTGCCACCAAAATATCTTCAGAATACTCCTTCGCCCACAAATCCTTATAGAATTTAAGCAACGTGGCCTTAGAAACGACTTTCTTGAACTTTTTATCTTTGTATAGCTTCTCTAAGGTTTGATGCACCAAATCGCCCATAAAAGCCTCAATCGTAGTCGGAACATCAACCTTAATCTTGTCGATATAACGCAGTTTATACTGATAGGGACAGTTCTCAAAACATGAAACCCTTGAATGCGAATATGTTGCCATATTATTTTATTTTATTCTCCATTTTATCTTTTTTTGGCAATTCGTTGTATTCTTTTAAACCCTCTTTAAAATAATCCCAATAACTTTCTCTAGGGCATTTAGGGTAAGAATTGTTACTATAATGTATCAGGGGGATTATATACTTCCCTTCTTGTATCTTAAACAAGTGTCCATGTTCTTTCACTATTCCGCCAACATCACCCCGATTAGTTTTAGATGCAACTCTTACTATATTTTTTTTATGTTTCTCTTTAAAAAAATCCCAAGAAATACCGCCAAAACAGATAATTAATTTTGGATTAACGAAATTCAACTCATCTTCAAATATTTCTTCAAATATTTCTTTATCTTCTTCAGTTAACTTCTTAATGTTCCCTCTTTTCTTAATAATATCTGTGTAGAATATATTTTTTTCTTTGAAAAACTCTAAAGGATTAATTTTTAAATTGAGACTCTGATTTAATGTATTGAAAAATTTCTCCCAAAATTTTTTCATCTTCCCTTTATTAAAATAATGTATTAGAACTCCCTGATAAATTTCTACAAGTTTTTCTGGATTATCGGTCGAATCAATATCTCCCCGCTCATTTTTCCCAAAGCCCCCCGGATTCTGTCCCACAATCATTCTGCCCTTATGTTTAAGATTAAAATTATAAAAGGCATAATTTTCTTTATTTGCCTTATTTTCTTTATCTCTTCCCTTGAGAATCTCTTTCAATATCTTACGATAATTTTCTGAACCCATTTTACAATAGTTTTATTAATTTCTTTCTCCTTTTAGATTTTTTCGTTATTTTCCTAAGACTTCTAATCTCCTTTTTTCTCATTAATCTTGAGGGCAATTATCAAATTTCCGATTGATGACATCTCCTTTAAAATATCTAGAAAATAATGGCTTATCGCCGGATTTTTATCCCGGAGGACTTCCAGAACCTCATCAAATAAATCTTCTCGTTCTTCAAAGAATTCTCTGGTCTTTTCAATGCTGAGGTTTTTGTATGCGAGAAGCATTTTATAATAAAAATCGGAAGTGTCCTTTATCAACTGAGATTCTCTTTCGCTTAGTTCAATCTTATTTGTCTTAGAAATATATTCATAGCTAAAGAGAATGAAGGAGGAGATGTTTAGAAGACCGGTTAGGAACCAATAGACGTATTTTGAAATCGTTGAATCATATAAGGGTTTTTTATTAATCATTCTTCGGCATAAATTATTGAGTTTTAGAACCGTCATATGAATCTCTGCTACTTCTTTTTCCATAGAAGGTTTCCCCTTTCTGCAGTCTTCTTGGAAATATTCAAATTGAGAATGGATCAACCAAAATATTCTATCGACTAATTGTGTGTAATCCGAATCATCCGAAGAGATTACACATTTCAGCAAGCAATATTCGGGTTTACTCTCGACGATCTCCATCCCAGTTAGTTTAGTAATTGCCTTACGAATCAACCTTAACTGTTCTGAATTACGATAGTTCACCTTAATTTCATCATAACCTGATGTGTATAAATGCCTTAAAATTCGAGTAATATACCATTCCTCTTTTCCAGTGAGGGTCGTTTCAACTTCTTCAAAGTGTCTCTCATAAGATGAAGAAATTATAATGCGTTCCTTCGCTACTTCCAGATTCAAAGAATCGCCATTTTCGATTTTATTAGCCTTTGCCCACTTAGAAGGTAGGGAGATTGTAAGTGTGCTCGCCCCGTGTTTTACAACTTTCCTTTCCATTCTAAAGAGCAATTTGAAAAGTATATAAATTTAACTAAAATACACATAATCTTAAAATATGTGTTTATAACCTCCAAAAGTATATATAAAAACGTGATTTAGATAGGTTATGGAAACAAAAAAGCCCGTAATCAACCACGTGGTCGCCGAATTATTCAATGTAGGCGAAAATATGCTGTTTGATTATGCCTCTTTAGAAAAGTCCGTGGAAAAATTAGTATCAAGCCTCAACTTAAAAGTTGTTAAGAAAGATAAATACGATTTTAGTCCTCAGGGAACAACAGCCTTTTTTATTCTTTCAAGCTCACATCTGGCAGTACATACATGGCCGGAGAATAATTATCTCCACTTAGATCTTGTAACTTGCCAGGCCCTTCCCAGTACAACCGAATTGAAGAAGATTTTATCTGAAATATTCAAAACGAAAGAAATAGAGGTGAGGGAGATCCTATATGACTAATGTTAACTATGATAAGATCATCGAAAATGAATTTGAAAGGGATTTTTACAAAGAGACACATAACAAAATACTCGAATATCTCAAAAGAAATAAGGTCACAACTTTTTGGGAAATTGTGAGGAATATTCAAGGAAGCGATAGGAGGGTGTTAAGACTGCTTAACCAGATGAGTTTAGCAGGCGAAATTGCCTTAGAAGGAGTTCAAATCTCCGCATCTGGCTTCAATGCCGATGAGCCTAGCAAGGGGGTTAAAGTCCCTGCGGACGGATTCAATACCACCGTTAAGCCCCCCTATCTCTCTTTTAGTCTAAGCAATGAGTATAGCAAAATCCTCGCAAAGATGGAATCAATAGCAAAGACAAAACCAGTTCCAACTTTCTTTTATGACCAAAGACCTGTAACATTAACAACTTCTGTTAAAAGAGTCGCTTATTTAGATTACAAAGGAGATCTTCATGACAAGCGGATTGCGATTATCGGAGATGATGACTTGACTTCTCTTGCAATTGGGCTTACAGAAAAGGCAAAAGAAATAGTTGTTTTCGATATTGATGAAAGACTTATTGAATTTATCAACACTATTTCAAAAAAGCGAGGACTAAAAATTAAAGCATACAAGTACGATTTAACGAAGAAAATCCCAAAAGAGTTCTCTGGAAAATTTGATGTTTTTCTAACTGACCCAACGCCGAATAAAATTGCGTTTGAATTGTTTATTTCTACTGGATTAAATCTTTTGGCAGAGAAAGGTGTTGGATATGTTTCATTTTTCCCATCGCATCAATCAATTAGCCTTGACTTTCAGAAGGTATTAACCGATAGAAAAGTAATCATCACAGATATGATTCCTCAATTCACTGAATACGATTTTATTCCCCAAACTTATAGAAAGGAAGACTTCACTCTTTTGGAATCGTTTGATTCTGGAGAAGAAAAACTCTCTTTTTATGAAAACAATACAAGGTTTGAAGTTGGGGCAGAATCTGTAAGAAAAATAAAATCGTTAACTGACGAGGAAAGGGCAGACCTTATTGGCAAGGCCACTAAGAGAGTCTTGGAAAATCCTACTCTAGACCCTGCATATCAGAAAAAATCAAAATGAGCTTTAACAATTACTACAAAAGTGAAATAGCAAGATATGGTGGAAGCCAGAAATATGTATTAGCAAAGGCTAGAGAGAAAAAGCCTCTTTTAGACAGAGTGATTAAGTTCTCAGGAAATGGAAAAATTCTGGAAGCCGGCTCGGGAAGTTCGGCTAATTCTATTTTTTTGTCTGACGAAGGTTTTGATGTTACTGCTGTCGATAATGACTCTGAGATGATTTCTTTGGCAAGAGAATTATCAAGACCCTTCAATAAAAAATCTAAATTCCTCAAACAGAAAATAGAAAACTGCAACGGAAAGTACTCTGTCGTTTTTAGCCACGGAGTTTTAGAGCATTTTGAAGATAAAGAAATTATTAATCTAATAAAAAAAGAACTAGGGCTGGGGGATTATGTCGTTTTCTCTGTGCCTTCAAACTTTTTTAGGAAAGATCAGGCAATCAATGGCGACGAGAGATTTATGTCAGTTAAAAAATGGAGAGACATTATCTCAATGTCTGGTGCAGAGATTTTAGAAGAGTTTTCTTATTTTTATGATCCAGATAGTTTCAAACTTAGAGTCTTAAAATTTATATTTAATGCAACAGGAGGCATATTTCCGATTAAGAAACCTTACATCGGATTTGTGATAAGAAAAAATGTTCACTCTGCTTAAACCTGAAATGAAGAGATGTGTTGATTCTCTTGATCCTTATTTAGCTAAAGCAGGATTTAAGATTGATTCGCGTCATCCCATTAAAGACTGGGAGGAAACTGCAAGGCAATTGTATGCAAAACAGATGACCGATCCTAAATTTGCATCAGAGTTTAATGTATATTTATGGATGACAAAAAATCTCTTTGGAAATCATGCTGTTGCTTATCAAGTCTCAAGAGATGCGAGTGTTGAACAGAACCTTTATGATTTAATGGGACTCAAAGGAAGGTTTAGAAATGACGTCTCTGAAAGATTAGATGGTCCGTTGAATATGATGGTTAACCTAGAGAAAATCACGACTCATCAACCAATAGAACTCGGGAAGAAAGGAATAATTCATATTGGAGATAGCCCCTTGCAGGACGGCCATTTCGACGGAAGGTGGGACTATTTTTTCTTTAAATATATTCATACTTCGGATAATCTCGAGACCCATGAAAGAGAAGAGAATGTCCTAAGGGCTGGGGGAGTCTATGACTCAAGAATTTCAGGTAAACAATGGAGACAAATGATTGCCACAGGAACTTTAACTCCATTGAATGGGGAGGTCTACAAAAATGGATGAGAAAATTTCCGGAGTAAGGTTCATTGTAACTTCTGCCTGTAACTTCAACTGTATTTATTGTCACAACGAGTGGGAGGAAAAAGAAAGACCGACCACTGGAGTTGAGAAGGAACTAATAAGGTCGATAATATTCTCCGCAAAAAAGCTCGGTGCTTCTGAAGTAGACATAACTGGCGGAGAGCCATTGCTTGAGATGGAAAGAGTCAAGGAAATTCTTCTAGCATCAAAAGATGAAAACCTATGGACAAATATGACCACAAATGGATTTTATTTGGAAGAAAATTTGGAGGACCTAAAGGACTGGGGCTTAAACGAGATTCATATCCACATCCCAAGCCTAAACCCTGAAAAATACAAAGAGATAATGAGGGGAAACTCTGATCTTAATCGTGTCTTGAGTGCCGTAAAATCTGCGGTCAAGATGTTGGATAAGGTAATGATAAACATTCCAATTGAAAAAGGAATTAATGATAAAGAAATTCCAGGCTTTATTGAATACTTCGGAAACATTGGAGCAGTCCCTAGATTCATCGAATCCATGTCGACTAAGAATTACGTGCCATTAAACAAAGAAACAATCGAGAAAATGGTCCGGGACAGATTTGGTGATATTGAGAAAGAAGGAGAATACCTGTGGGGGATTAGTAAGTATTCTGCGGGAAAATATAAGTTTGAAACACTTAGATGCATCTGTTTTGATAGGAAGTGTGACATCTGCCATAAAACAAATTTCATCCACATCGATAAGGATTACAAAATCCGGCCTTGCAACCTTAGGAAAGACAAGTTTGAAATAACAAAAGATAATTCCGAGGAAGTTTTGATTAAAGCATACAACTTCTTGAAGAAACAGAGCAAGGTTCCGGAAGAATATGATAAATTGTGGGGGGGACAGCTTTTATAAATCTAAAAGCTCTTGAAAAATTATGGAAAAACAAATTGAGGTAGAGTTTATCGGATCGGTATCTAAGGATCAATTCTCTGAGTTAAAAGATAAGTTCGAGAAGGAAGGAACTTTCAAGAAAAGAAAAGAAAGAATCTCTTTTATGTATTTTAGAGATAAGATTCCAAAAGACTTATCTGAAATAAAAGACGAGGACACAGACTTAAGATTAAGAATTACAAACAAAGAACCTGAGTTAATTGTTAAAAAAGGCTCATTTACCGGATCTCACTCTAGAAAAGAGATTTCTATACCTTTTTCAATGGAGTCCATGCAGAAATATATAGACTTTCTGTCATCTCTGGATTGGAATATTGGAGTCATTTATGCAGTCGAAACTTTTGTTTATGAATATAAGGGTATTGAGTTCTCATTAGTTGATATTGAAGATTATGGATACAATTTTGAAGCAGAGATTTTAACAACATCAGAAGACGAGCCAGAAGCAAGGAAAAAGATTAACTCAATTCTCGAAGAGTTGGAATTAAAGCCATTTGACGAAGAGGGGCTAAACGATCAATGTAATGCTATTAATAATCGAAAAGGATTAAGATTTGATTTTTCAAAACAAACGGTTGGAGAAATTAAAGAAAAATTTCCAAAATTTTTCTAACTTACTTTCTCTCGGGGTGATAGGATCTCAAATGCAAAATACCCTCCCAAAACAACCATTAATCCCCAGAAAAACCATAAATAGCCAAGGCAGGGTGAACTATAGTGAGGGCTTTCAGGCTTGGAATGTTCTAAATTTGAAGAAGGAATTATTCGAGGAGTTTCCACAGTTAAAACAAAAGAGATCTAAATTCTGTTACGAAATTATCTATCATCGAGATCCAAAAGAATTTGAGAAAGCGATCAAGGAAATGATTAAAGAAGGGAAGAAAAATGTTATGCCTTTGTTATTGTGGATCTATAAGGAAGAGTAATTAATTTCTAATTCAAAACCAAAAGAATAACAAATGTAACTAATCTCAACGCCCAGTTTGGGAGTTATTTTTTAACGCTCTACTTCACAGTAAATTCTCTCATATACTCAAAACCTTCTTTACCAAATTCACAATTATAATCTCGGTTATATTCATCAATTCTATCTTGATATATTGGAACTTCAGGATAAAGCATCCCCCAAGAACTACTAACATACCATTCTAATTCTTTGTCATGAAGACTTATATTTAATCTATATCTTGTTGGATAGTTACCAGCGTTATATACTTTCCATGTGCAGTTTACATAACATCTATCTTGGTTTTGTTTACATTCAAAGTCAGAAAATTTTAAATCATATCTTGGTAATTCTTCTATAATTTCACATACGTTATCGACACATCCTGCTTGAGCAAAACATGATTGAGAAGTTACATTCTCCTCACATTCATAATTGCTACAATTTGTCTCCTTTAATCTTACACATTCCAAAAAATCAATATGTTTTTTATTGATAGCATTATCACTTCCCCCATTGCAAGAATCACAACAAGAAACTCTATTTATAACTTTAATACAATCAGAATCTTTCTCGCAATATTGTAAACCCGGTATTCCATTTTTTGGAAAAATTCCTCTTGAAGGACAATTATCCGATGGGGGTCTGTTAAGACTAACTGTAAGACTGTATATAAAAGATCCAAAAAAGATCAAAAGAATTATTGAGATCACAATCCAAACTTTATAGTTTTTCTTCTTTGAACCTCTCCTCCTTGCTGGTGAGGCTATTCTTAGAAAGAAATACATAAAGGCTATAGCAATTATTGTTATAATCCCATTAGTTAATGTAAGTGGTGTTCCCCCGAGTGTATAACGTAAAATAGCGGCGATAATCATAAAAACAATTAAATAACAAATCCAGAATTTTTTTGCTTTTTCTTTGGAGACTATTTCTCCTAATTTTTCTTCTTTCTTAATAATAAGTGAAAATTCTTTTTGCGATTTGTAGGCATAATATACGAGGAGAAATCCAAAAATCCATGCTCCAGAAAGTGCCACTATTGCCCATAAAGGAATTGGAGCTCCTTGGCTTATATCAGATACTGTGCCATAAGAGGCCAAGATTGCTATAAAAAGAAGCATGCCTCCGAAAACATAACCAAGGGGAGCCCACTCATAACTTTCTTCTAAATCCCAATATTTATATTTTTTTCCAAAGACAAATAGTCTTAATAGGGTAAAGGTTAAGGCCAGAACGATAAATGCAATCCCCAAAATATTATTCCTTTTGGAGTATAGATAAAATAGGGGAACAAGTATAGATAAGATAGCTATCCTAAAAACAATATTAAATTTTCTTATAGCTTTCATTCTAAAACTAGGGAGGGGAGAATGGTATAAAAACTTAATGAAAAATGTTTAGAAATTCCAAAAATTATATAAACTCCAACGATCTTATTGTTATATCAAATTAAAATAAAGTAATCCCCTTTGAAATTCTATTTGGTAATCTGTCCGGTCGGGCGTAGTGTTTACATGGTACATTCAAGGGCGTCTTTTTATTATCTGCTTCTTACGAAATGATGTTCGGAAGAACTGAGGCTGAAATGGTCGAAGCTATTAAAAAAATTATCAAGGATAAGACGTTGATGCCTGTGCTGATGTTTTTATATAAGGATAAGAAGGATTAAGAAAAGCCACCACCATTCATAATCATAGCAATAATAAACAGAATGATGGTAATTATTGCAATTCCAATAATAATTAATGCATAAACCATAAAAGAGATATAAAAGATAAATGTAATCAATCTATAATTATTGACTAATCTTATGAGACTTTTATCCCGAGTGTTTAGAATATCCTTATAGTAATATATCTTATTAAAATGTCTATTGAATCCACTTATCGAATAGAATCCCCTGAAATAATAAATTCCCAAACTTAAACGATCCCAGATTATATGCCTAATAAATTTAGAACCACGCAAATTTTTAAATCTTGAAAGAATTCGTTCTTTAATATCTGAATACTTTCTTAACTTTATCTTTACTCTCTGAAACTGAAACATCAATAGAATCGTGCTAGCCACGAGTATAATAAATAAGAATAAAAGAAAATTACTAATTACATCTATTAATATCTCCATAATAATTGTGCACAAGCACGGTTTATTATTCTTGCGGTTTGTTTGAGATTAGTCTAGGTACTTAACCAATACAAAAACTATATAAACTCAAACAGCCTCGGTAAAACATAACACTAAATAAATATTCAATAACAAAAAATATACCTATTGAATATGCCAAAAGGGTGGTTTCTCGGCAGGGGATTTCTATTCTGAATCAGCGTCGAACTATTGGTTGGGGCGTTAGAGACTTTTTGGGGTTTCATGGGTGGACGTTTTAAGTTTTATATTCTTTTTATATTCTAATTTTCAAAACGAGATAGAAACAATATTAAAATTTTTAAGAAAAATTAAATAAGTCTAATTAAAAATTCTATTATGAAAAAATAAACCCCAATAACTCCAAGACCTCCAATTAACCCTGTTACAAATCTTCTTATATTATTAGATTTTAATAAATTAAAATATTGCAAGGTTCCATCAATGATCAAAGGCGATATCAAGAACAAAGAGATTATTATTTTTAGGCGTAAACCAAGAATAAGCAAAATGATCATAATCACTTGCCCAAGATATATTCCTGTGCAACGAGCACAAACCGAAAATTGTTTACCCCTAAGATAAAAACTTCTTTCAGGTAACCTATGACATTGCAAGTAGTTTATAACTCTAAAATGTTTCACCACATTTCATACACATCCTTTTTGCTTCGGTTTTTCCTTTATTCATTTCACTCATTCCACAAAACCAGCCAAGTGGTCCAAGTAAAATAGCCCCACAACATCCTCGGCCTGTATTAAATCCCTTAGTTTGACCTATTGAAACTGGATGAATTTTTTTAGAGCCACAATAAGGGCAATTATGACCTATATGACCTTTCTTTTTCTTCTTATATTCTTTCCAACAACCCCATCCACAAAATGCTTCCTTTGAACCAAAAGGATGCACAATTTGGTACCATTTCAATTCTTTTTTACAATTAGCACATTTTACCATTTTATATTTTATTAGTAATTTTTAATTATACCTTTTTAGTCATCATCTTCATAAAAGATTTTCCTTCATTGGAATAAGATGTTGAAGAAGATCTTACATAGAATACAACATTACTTCTTAGACAAAATCCCTCTGCGTAACCAGATAAAATAGAATCTATCTGAATCCCAAGACAATCTTCTCCTAAATCCCAATCCTTAACACCCCTTATGTCTATCCCTTGTTTTTCCTCATCATAAAATTGATTTGAATTAATATTAGAATCGAAACGATAAGCCTTCACTATTACTGAACTTCCCCCAAAATCTTCAGTCTTACCTATTTGTCTCTCAGTTCCCTCAATAAAACCTGTAGCATTTGTGGTTATTGAAACCATATCGTTAACTCTCCATACCCTATCAATTTCTGAGTCTTGGGGAATAAGGAGACTTGAGTTTATTATCACTAATCCATTATCTGAATAATCGGCATATTTTATCTCATCCTTAATTCCTTGGAAGGTTCCAATAATAAAAGATAATGCCATGAATCCTAAAATCCCTGTCAAAATCCAGTGTCGCCTGAACCAGGATTTTTTCTTGTCTTTCATAGAGTTATATGGATTATAACTTTTTTAAATGCTTGGTAACTTATTAAGTAACCTTTCTATAAAAGAAATGGTAACCTTCTTGTTTTATGGTAGAGGCAAGATTAATTTTATTTGTGGCTAGAAGTAATCGTAGAAAACAGGCTTTAGTAGTCAATTTATTACGGGAACTCGGGGTGCCTTATTGGTAATTTTGGACTTGGTAATTATAGCCTTAGTAACTAGGATAATCGAAAATAAAGTTACCGATATTATGTTAACAAAACCTATATTTTATTTTCCGTTTACACTCCTTGTTTTGACTGGAATGTATACAATTATTAGAAAAACGACAAAAATTTCTCTAAGGGAATGGATGGTTTTAATAGTACTTTATCTTGGTAGTCTTATGTCAATCTATGCCTTGTGGGGAATATAATTAGTCCTCTCTCGAATGTACCACACTGAGCAGACCAGCGGTTGGGGCGTATGGAATGTGGTTCTTGAGTAGCACAAAGAATATAAGTGGGAAGTGGTTTGGTTTTCTAATGACGAAAGGACAAGTTAATGGCTTAAGAATTACGGAATGTAAGGATTTTATTGATGAACTTAACAATCTTGAAGGTGTTAACTGTAATTTATATCTGCAAGAAAATGTAATTGAGTTTAAGTCGATATTTACCCCATTCATTATTGAAATTGCGAAAGGTGTAGGAATTAGTTTGATTACAGCGATAATCATAAAGTTTTTTGAAAAGCACAAGGATAAGGAAAGAGTTTCTGTAAACATCGGAACTATTAACATTATTAATGGAGACAATGCTCATATCATAAATGAAAAACTCTCAGAAGCCCTCGGATCAAATGAAGTTTAAAGAACTAATTGAAGCATGGTATGTTGATTTAATTGCGAGTGGGCTTGGTGTTGTTCTAATTATTTATAGCAAGGAGATAAGGGTGGAAAATCCCTTTTGGTGGATTGCTTTTCTTTTCGGAATTTTATTTAATATCCCAACATTGTACTTTTATGTATGGAGATATATTAAAGAGTTATTTTAGAAATGTTTAATAGTCTCTTGGGATATTGTATTCTATGGGAAGAAAGCCAGATGTTCAAGGGTTTCTTGTAGGCGGAATAGTGGGAACTGCAATGCTGATTTTTTTTGTAATTATTGGGGGAATATTTTTTGACGCCCTGAAGGAATCTTCTCCAAATGAACAGACCAAGGAGTTAATAGAAGAACAAGAGAACAATTTTTGGAGTGGTGTAAATATCTGGATTCTACTAACTGGAATAGCTGGAACAATTGTGCTTTTTTTTATAATATATAAATTTATAATTTGGGCAATTGGAGAATTTGGTGGGTCGTCAAATGGATCTTGGATAACTGCTTAATCTCTTTGAGATAAAAAATAATCTAAGACTAACTTTATCCACCCATGAAAACCCCAACATCCCAGTCACAGCGGTTGGGGCATACTGTATAAATGTTATTTTCATAGGTATACTTTATCTACAATAACAGATTTGTCTATAAAATTGTCTACATAAAGAAAGGATATACTCAACCTCGACAATACTTATAAATCAAAGGAGTCTCATAATAGCAACGATAAAATAAAATCATCAATGGCAAAAGATACTCATTAAAGGTGCCACAAAGGTTCCTTAGCGGGTGGGGGGATTATTTCTAAAATGTAAAACAGTGGGGTCTTTCGCCATAATCTTTAAATAGTTCTATCTGATGAAATTTATATGGTTGATAAAACTAAAGGCCCATGTTATGACGCCATTTCTCCCGGGACTATCGGAGTTTCTCAAAGAATCTACGCTAGTTATTTCAGCGGAGAAAGTGCTTCTGGAGGCGATGATGGTGGACTCGTTTTCTTAGCAAGGAATGACGTTATGTCATGTGGACAAAATCAGTATTAGTTATAATTGGTTTAATCTAAAATGAATATTACTAACGAAGTTTATATTTCCCCTTATTCTTGTTATATTAATTTGACAAGCAAATGTAATCTTAGATGTAAGCATTGTTTTGGGAGTTATTCAGAAAAGAATGATAACGAATTAAATCTTGATGAGTGGAAAAAAGTTATCGATGATCTGGTTGAATGTAATGTTTTTTATGTAGTATTATCTGGGGGAGAAGTTACTCAAAGTCCGATTTTTAAAGACTTTATCAATTATTTGACTAAAAAGGGAATGTACTTTATTTTAACCACTAATGGAATATTTCCAAATGACATTCGGGAGTTTATTGTTGATAAAAAAGAATATTTGGTTAGTATAAAAATAAGTTTAGACGGTCCTGATAGAGAATCTCATGGATTTATAAGATTGGATTCTCAAGGAAAATATAATCCCCATATGTTTGATCTAACGATGGAAAATATAAATTATTTTAAAAAAATAGGGATTCCCCTCTCAATAGCTACGGTTTTACATAAAAATAACATTGATAAGATGGAAGAATTTCAGAAATTAATAAAAAAAATAAATCCGGTGGATTGGTTTATCTCTCCGATTATTCCTATTGGGCGGGGAGAATCAAATAAATTTATTTCCGAATTTTATGAATTTTATGATAATAAATTTTGGGAATCGATTAATGAATCTGGAAAAAGAAATGGGATTAATGTTAGAATAATCGATATGCCTGTAGAGATGGAACGGCAAGGATTATCGGCATACACTTGTGCAGCAGCAATTAATTTTTGTGAAATCCATTCTGATGGGAAAGTATCTCCATGTACCCTATCTAGAGTTATTATCCCTGAAAAATTTATGAAGTTTGAAAATATCCGAGATAAATCTCTCCAAAAAATTTGGGATGGTGAAATTTTTAACAAATTTAGGTCTTATATGGATAAGGGTTGCGATGGTTGTAAAATGTTGTCTAAATGTAATAAATGTGTGGCACAAAGTTTTAGATATTTTGAGAATGGTGAATCTCCGACCCCTTTTTGTATTAAAAATGGGAAAGCATTGGGATTGAATCAATTAAAAAAGTATAAAGATAAATTAAATAAGGAGTTTGGTATTAATATAAAATAATGAAAACATTAAAGAAACAAATCAAATGGCGAAAAGATAAAAAAGATCTCTTTATTCGTGATTGCAAAAACTCAATCGATCTTAAACTTTCTTTTGAGAATGAACCTTTTTTAAAAAAATTATTCTGTGGAGTTAATTTTGAGGAATTGAACAAAACAGAGAAATTAATCTTTTTAGAATTTGAAAAACTCGGTTTTTTAGTAGATTTAGAATTAAGGGAATTATCCTCCGAAAACTTTTCGCAAGGAATGGACATTCTAGATAGTGAATTGAAGATTGAGAGGATTAGAGACTCAGATTTTCTAAGGAATAAATTTGAGAAATGTCCCGAATTTTTTATTGGAATCTATTTGGAAAGTGAAATTGTCGGGATTATATGTGGTTTTCATAGGGATGATTATTTATTAATTAGTGAAATTGCAGTAGATTCCAGATTTCAGAAAAGAAACTTCGGGAAGAAATTAGTGATGAAGTTCGAAGAAATTGGTTTTAAAAAATATGATAAAATAAATGTCGGGGCATTGGATAATTCAATTGGATTTTATAAATCGTTGGGATATAAGCCATTTTTGCTTATTCAATTTAAGGAGGAGGTTTATAATTTGGAGGATTTTTCTGAATTTGAGGTTCTGAATTCTAGTGATTCAAGTATCGAATTAAAAATAAATAATTGTAATTTAAGGGAATTGCAGCGACTAAGGAATATTTATCAAAAAGCAAATTTACAGTATATTTTTGTAAAAAGGGTTAGTAAATCCTAAAAAATCATCGATTCTATTTCTAAACGAACACTGTTAATCCGTTCAGGGTGGGGGATATGTTTTTATAATTTAGATATTTTTGATTTTTATGAAATTAATGTTGACTTCTGCGGGAATTAGAAATGAATCTTTGAGTGAGGCATTGAGAAGGTTGGTTGGTGAGAATTTAATGAGGATTGCTTTTATTCCTACTGCGGCTAATGTTGAGGAAGGAGATAAGGGTTGGCTGATTGATGATTTGGTTAATTGTAAGAAATTGGGTGAGGTTGATATAGTTGATATTTCTGCTCTTGAAAAAAATGTTTGGTTGCTAAGGTTGAAGAGGGCGAATGTTATTTTTGTTGGGGGAGGGGATACGGCTTATTTGATGAAGTGTATTCGGGAGTCTGGGTTGAGCGAGGAAATTTCTGATTTATTGAAGACTCGAGTTTATGTTGGGATTAGTGCTGGGAGTATTGTTCTTAGTAAGACGCTTCAGGTTTCTTCTGAATGTTTATTTGGTTTATATGGTGATGAAGTTGATAATCCCCCTAGGGGGCTTGGATTGATTGATTTTCATATGAGGCCACATCTTAATTCTGAATATTTTCCTAAGGTTGTTGATGAAAATTTGAGAAAAGTGTTTGCTGATTTTGATGAGGATGTCTATGCTTTAGATGATGAATCTGCAGTTGTTTATGATAACGGTAAAATTGAAATTGTTTCTGAGGGTAAATGGGAAAAGTATCCTAAGTGATAGATTGAATTATATTTGTTTAATCTAGTTTCCTAACTATTTCTGTCATTTTTCTTGCTGCGTCTATCTCGTTTGGTTGGACAAAATGAGTATAGTGACGTCCTTTTTGAAATCCAAGGCTAGCCATATCTATTTCTTTTTCTCTTGTGTAAAGGATAACCGGCATTCCTTTTTGGGCTGCGTATGCCATTACTTCTTTCAATTGTTTGGTTCTTATTCTTTCTCCTGCCCAATTAAATGGGTCGACAATTAGTGCTGCGTATCCTTCTCCCTCTGTATGTTCCATTTCTCCAAGTGCTGTTTCTGTGCTGTCGACTTCTATTACTTTTCTACTACAAGCTACTACTCTTGTTGGTTCGTCGCCTTTGCATAACATTAGTAAATCTTTTGCCATGTTTTTTTGATGTCGGTTTGCTTTTTAAGAATTTATATGGTGAAGTGGTTTTCTAGGAAAGTGGTTGCGTATACGCCTGATGGGAGTGTGAATGATAGGGTGATTTTTTTTGAGTTTTCGAATTCTTCATCGTTGTCTATTGATGTTTCTATGCTTTTTACTTCAGTGATTGCTTTTCTGAAAGAGCCTTTGATTCTTAGGTATGGGATTTCTCGGATGTCGAAATCGGATAGTTCTAGATTGTGTTCGGAGAGGACTTGTTTTTCGATGTCGCCTAGGTGGCCGTTGAAGAATCTTGTTTTGTATCCCATTAGGAGGCAGCTCTGTTGACCTTCTTTGGTAAAATCCATTCCTTCGTCTAGTGCTCTTTCTAGGATTTCGTTAAACATTTTGCTCTGGACTGAGTGGAGAAACATTAGCATATTTTTTCGTTCGGCTTTTTTGATTGCTCCTAGGAAGTCGTCTTTATTTCTAGATAGGTAGAACAAGATTTGTTTTTCGAGCTTGAGATAGTTTGGGAAATATTTTGATGCTGCGTTGAAGTCGTTTGTTTTCTTTAGTTTTTCTCTTGCGTATTTTATGTCGGGACGTTCGTTTTCGTTGGTGTCGGTTAGGATTGCCATAACAGCACTTTCAAATTTTCTTTTTATGATTAGTTCTCCGATTTTTACATTATTGCCTCGCATTGAGCCGAACCTTTGGGCGCCGAAATAATTTGGGAACCAGTTTTTCTTTTTGATTTGATTTGTGATTTTCATTGCGTCTTTTTTATCAATGTCTCGCAAGGTTATTGTGAAATGATTTGCTTCTAAATATCCCATTTTGATTTTTCTTTTTGACCATTTGAAATTTTTTAGGATGATGTTTGGGTGTTTGAAATTTTTTATTTTGTCTATATCTGGTTTGAATATTGATATTCGTTGGCATGTCCAAGCTTTTTTGTCTTTTGTCCCGGCGTAACCAATAGCATCGACGCCTTTATTCAATTTACTTGCTACATCTTTTATTGCTTGAAAGTGGTCTATATTTTTCTTTTCCATTTCGCAGCAAAGGAAGTCTCTTGGGTTTTCTAGGTCTAATTTTTCTAGGTCTGGATTGGAGTTGAATTTTGGATCTTCTGAGATTTTGCAGTTCCATTTTTCGCCGATTTCTTCGACTATGAAATCCTCTGCGTTGTGTTTTAATTTTGCTGGGGCTTTGATTTCTTCTTTCATGAAATTATAGAGAGGAGGGGTATAAAAGTGTATCATTGAGAACAATAATTTTTAAAAACGGGTGATGATTGGAGTTTTGATGGGATTAATTTCTGCCGTTCCGATTGATTATAGGACTTTCGTTGATAGAAGGTTGCCGAGAATTGGGGTTTATTATGTGTTTGACGGTCGTCGTATGGGAATTTGTACGGAGTTTGGTATTGATATTGGGGACATTAGAAATAGTGGGGATGAGGTTGTGAGTTCGAGGGAGCCTTATTTGTTTCGCCATGAGGAGGAAGTTTTGGATGGTGCGGAGAGACATAGTGTTCAAGCGATTCGGACGAATGTTGTGGACGGGGTTAGTTTTAGGAGATTATCGTCTATAATTTCTCAAATACATTTTCGAGATTTTTTGGATCGGCATGATTGGTTGAAGTCTGCTTAATTGCCTGTGATTTGTTCGTTAAGAAAGAATACTTTGTTTGATTCTACTTCGTGTATTTTTCCTTCTTTTTCGAAGACTGCTAGTGCTTCTGGTAGTGAGAATTTTCCGACGACTCCAACTTTTGAGTATACTATGTAACTGAAGATTCTTTCTTCTCCTGGGTTTAGATCGCCTATGTGCCAGTGGATTCTTCTGCTTGCGGCGTCTATTTTGTCGGGCTTAACTGTTCCAAATTTTTTGTAGATTTTTACTATTCTTGGAACTTTGTCAATTAATGTTACGTTCTCTACATTTTTTGTTGCTTTTAGCGCTAGTTTTACTTTAAGTGCAAATTCTCCGTTTTTTGTTTTGACTGGTGAGACAGCTTTTGTGACTTCAACTTTTGTTTCCGAGAATCTTTTGAATCCGATTAGGGCTAGTACTGCGACGATTATTATTAGGAACGGTAATATGTAGTTTGTTTTTGCTTTGACAATGTAGACATCTGTTGGTCCGAGATTTTGTTTTATCCAGGTATACTCGATTGTGAAACCTTTTCTGTCTACTATTGTTGGTTCGGTTTCGAAGTCTGTGAAGAGTCTTGATATAATGTTTCGTTTTAATTCTACTTGGACATTTTCTAGGACGTTTCCTGAGTTGATTTTTGTTATTGTTTCTGTTCTGATTAGAAATCCTGCTTTGTCTTCGGTGGTTGTTATTCCTTTTCTTTCTCCTAGGTAGAGGTTCCCGTCAATTCTTCGTTCTCCATTTTCTGTTTCGAATACTGATTTGATTATGTATACCCCCGCTTTTATTTTTTTGAGTTCGTTTTCATCAACTTCTATTGTGAATTTTCTTTTTTCTTTTGGTCCGAGGTCGAATGTTTCTTTTGTTTCGAATAGGATTGATGAGAATTTTGCTGAGAGATTTTTTAGGTTGACTTCTTCTAGGTTTTGGATATAAAATTCTACTTCGCCTGATTCTTGGTCGATGAAGTCTGAGCCTATTTCGATTATGTCTTCAAGATTAACTAAGTTGATTAAGAATTTTTGGTTGTATTTTTCGACTCCTCGGTGGTTTAGTGTGTAGGAGAATGAGTAGTGTCCTAGGATGTCGAGGTTATCGTTTGGTTTTATTGTGAATTTTTTTACGAATGGATCTTTGTCTATTATGAATACTTGTGAAGGTTGAAGGGAGATGTCGGCTAGGGTGTATACGTTGTAGACTCCTTCGGTTGCGTTTGTGATTGTTAGTTCTAATTCTATTGAGTTACTTAGGTCTCTGACGATTATGTTTGTGTCGTATTCTTCTGCTATTTCTAGTGCTGAGATTTGGTTTAGGCATAATAGTACGACTAAAAGTAATAGTAATTTTTTCATGTAGAAATTAGCTATAATTATTTTATAAAGATTATCGTGGTAGAGTTAACGTCCGCCGATTTGTAAGAATGCTTTGACGTCTTCAATCATTTCTTTAACATCTTTTTCTAGGTCACCTTCGTATTCTGTTATTGATTCTCTGATGATATATTTTTCGTAAATTGATCTTAAGAATTTCCATCTTGGTTGATCTTCCCATCTTTTTTCATAGTCTCTGATTATTTCTCCTTTGAAATCTATGCCGACTTCACCTTTGTTTGTGTTAATTTTTTTGCCTTCAACTTCAACTTCGGCATCTTTCATTCCTAGAATGTGCCATTTTAGAGTTATTTTGTATTTGAAGTAGTCTGTTACTTTTTTTGATGCTTCCCATTCTAGAACGATCTCTTTTCCGAATCCTGTGATTTTTTCTGTGTAATTTTTTTCTGTTAGCTTGTAATTGTGGTCTTTTAGCCAGTCGAAGCATAAGTTGTATAGGTCGACGTAGTTCCAGTGTCCTTTCTGTTTGAGTTTTTGTTTGTAGACGTCTTTTTTCTGTGCCATCTTTTTCTAGAGTTATTAGGGTGCGGGCGTATATAAACTTTATTAAATTATCTCTTGCTGTAGCAGTTGTCGCAGATTAGCTGGCCATCTTCTCGGTATAAAATGTTGTAGTCGCCGCATTCTTCGCAGATTCCTTCGTTTCTTTGGGGATTGTCTCTTCGTTTGAGTTTTGCAGTTTCTTCTTTGATCATGATTGTTTCGGCTATCATTTGGAAGAGACCTGGATCGATTTTTAGGACGTCTTTGTTTGTTAGGAATCCGATTAGTTTTCCATTTTCAAGAACTGGGAGTCTTCGGAGTTTTTTCTTTCTGAATTTTTCCATTGCCTCTGTTATGTCGGCGCCCGGTTTGATTGTTACGACTTTTCGTCTCATTAAATCTTTTGCTAGAATATTTGCGAGGTCTTTTTTGGATTTTTTGACTATTGCCCAGATTATGTCTTTTTCTGTTAGAATGCCTTTTAGTTTATCGTGTTCTTTTATGATTAGGCTTCCGACTCGTTTTTTGACCATGAGTTTGGCGCACTCTTTGAGGTTAGTTTCTGGTGAAGCAAAAATAAAATTTCTTGTCATCAGGTCTCCAACTTTGATGCCGGTTTCCATGGTTTGTTCAGGTGCAAATTCTTTATATAATTATAGGAGTATTGGACGGTGGTGATTGATTAGGAAGATTTGTCGAGCCATTCGTTTAAGGTTTTTGTAAATTCTTGGGTTTCAGCTTTGTCGATTATTATTCCGTGGTCTTTTTCTTTGAAATTTTCAGCGTCAAGGTATTCTAGTTTCTCTCTTGTTATTTGTTTTGTGCTTTCTTTTCCATCCCATGCGCCTGTTACTGGGAAACCTAATCTTTCTAGTTCTGAGTTCCATGTTGGGTCGATGTATGAGATGGAGTATTTGTTTAGTCCTATTCCGACTATGTCGTGGCTCCAGCGTGTTCCTGATTTTTGTAAGGTGTTTAGGATTTCTTTTGGAATTGGTAGGTCTTTCCAGTCGAAAATTGTTTTGTATTTTTTTACTTCGAAATTGTTTTGGAGGAGTAGGTTGTGGAGGAGGAGGGATTTGTGGCGGCAGTCGCCTTGTTTTAGGGAGGTTGTGACGGGTTCTTTGCAGGCGTATTTGTTTGAGTCGAATGGGGTGATTCGGTATGGGATGTTTTGGACGAATCTGAATATTTTGATTAGGAGTTTGTCTTTGGGTATGTCTTTGTCGAATTGCATGGTTGTTTGAGGTGAGATTTGTATAAAAGGTTTGTGACTTCTAGTACAATAATTTTTGGTGAGAAAGATTTATAATATTTGACCAGGAAGTTATTTAAAGGTTTTTTATATTTATAATGAATGGAGAGTGATGATTTTCATGAGACGAAGAGTGGTGTAGGTGTTTCAAAATGGATTATAGGGTTAGTAGTGATTGCTGTTGTTTTGGTGGGAGTTTATTTTTTGTTTTCAAGTAAATTTGCTTTACCTGATGAAACTGTAGATGATACTATGCAGAAAGAAGTTGTTTATAAAAATAAATCAGAGTGTGTTGCAATTGAGGATGATAGCGAAAGAGATGGATGTTATTTAGAATTTGTTAAAGAGGATATTGAATACTGTAACAATTTATTTTATAGTGATAATAAAGATGATTGTATATATGAAGTTGCTTTGAATAATGAAGATAGAGATATATGTAAAAAAATTAAATATTATGGGAAAGTTAATGAGTGTTTGAGTGTTATTGAAAGGGATAATAAAGATGCGGATGATACTACACAAGATGCGGATGATACTACACAAGAAGAAGTAGAAGTCCCGAGTGAAGAAAAAGATTTTGAATTTGGAGTGGCAGCAAAATGCGGTATTGAAAATAGGATTTATGTCGAGGCGAAAAATATTGGTATTGATGTTATTGAAAAAACTGACTGGAGTGTGTCCCGAGTAGATGGTGTTGATACTAATCCAAAATTTGAAAAGGATGTATCTCCTAGTGCAAATACAGGGTTACTTACATTGGATCATTATTCTAAAGGAGAGCATATTATAGAGTTAGGATGGGAAGGTAACGTAAAGGAGAAAGTTGTAAGTTGTGATGAGGATAGTTTTACGAGTGAGATTGTTTCTGGAAGTGGAAAGATGGTTGATTTACATATGTTTCGTTGTAGGAGTATAAGAGAGCCTGAGGTTGAAACAAAATATGTATATTTTTCGATTTTAAATATTGGCAATGAAGAGGTTAGTGGTGATAATTTTGTTATGTTTGAAATTGATGGAAAAAATTACTCGCCTTCGGATGTTAATGTGGGTGATTCGAGAACTGTGAGTTGGTCAGGGGAGAATACGGATTTTCATGATTTTAGAGTTCAGTTAGAGGGTGGGAATTTAGTGGAATTTACTCATGAATGTAAGTAAGGAGTGAATTTATTATTTATATGATATAGTTTTGATTACAATAATCCTTATAAGTTGGATTAGGAGTTTTTTATTATGGTTGATAATGTTGTGCCGGAAGAGGGCGGTCGGATTTTGGGTAGAGATGCTCAGAGGAATAATATTTTGGCGGCGCGGGTTGTTGCTGAGACGGTGAAGACGACTTTGGGGCCGAAGGGGATGGATAAGATGCTTGTGGATCGTGTTGGGAATATTACTGTTACGAATGATGGAGTGACGATTTTGGATGAGATGGAAATTGAGCATCCGGCGGCGAAGATGATTGTTGAGATTGCTAAGACTCAGGAGAATGAGGTAGGGGACGGGACGACTACTGCGGTTATGTTGGCTGGGAAATTTTTGGAAAATGCTGAGGGGCTTTTGGATCAGAAGATTCATCCGACGATTATTACGAGGGGTTATCGGTGGGCCGAGGAGAAGTCTCAGGAAATTTTGAAGGATTTGGCGATTGAGATTAGTACTGAGGAAGAGTTGATGAAGGTTGCGCAGACGGCGATGACTGGGAAAGGAGTTGAGTATATGAAGGAGAAGTTTGGTGAGATAATTGTCGAGGCTGTGAAAGTTGTTGCTGAGGGAAGTAGGGTTGATTTGGATGATATTAAGATTGAGAAGCAGAAGGGCGGTGCGATTGAGAAGACTGAGTTGGTCAAGGGAATTGTGATTGATAAGGAGAAGTTAAGTTTGGAGATGCCAGTTAGGGTTGAGGAGGCGCGTATTGCTTTGATTGAGGAGGCTTTGGAAGTTAAGAGTACGACGACTGATGCTAAGTTTTCGATTTCGTCGCCTGATCAATTTACTAGTTTTCTTAGTCAGGAAGATGAGATGTTGAAGGCGAAGGTTGATGCGATTAAGGGGAGTGGGGCGAATGTTTTGTTTGTGCAGAAGGGAGTTGATGAATTGGTTCAGTATTATTTGGCGAAGGAAGGGATTTATGCTGTCCGAAGAGTTGCTAAGTCTGATATGCAGAGTTTGGCGAAGGCGACTGGCGGGAAGATTGTTTCGAAGTTGAGCGAGATTAGTGCAGAGGATTTGGGTTATGCTGCGAAGGTCGAAGAAAGGAAGGATGGTGAGGAAGGGATGACTTATGTTTTGGGGTGTCGGAATCCTAAGGCTTTGACGATTTTGATTCGTGGTGGGACTGAGCATGTTGTTGATGAAGTTGAGCGGGCTATGAAGGATGCTTTGGGTGATGTTGCTGCGACTTTGAAGGATTCTAAGGTTGTTGCTGGCGGCGGCGCTGTTGAGATTGAGTTGGCTAAGAGGTTGAAGGATTTTGCTCGGACTTTGAAGGGCCGTGAGAGGTTGGCGGTTGAGGAGTTTGCTTCGGCCATGGAATTTATACCCAGGACTTTGGCTGAGAATGCTGGGATGGATCCGATTGATGTTTTGACTGAGCTTCGGACTGCTCATGATGCGGGGGGAGATAGGGTTGGTTTGAATTTGTTTTCTGGGCAGGTCGAGGATACGGCGGTTCAGGGGATTATTGAGCCTTTGAAGGTTAAGACTCAGGCGATTTCTTCGGCTGCTGAGGTTGCTATTATGATTTTGAGGATTGATGATGTTGTTGCGGCCAAGAAAACTCAGGGGAATTCTGGGAAGCTGGGGAATATGGCTGGGTATGAGTAATATATGGTAGATATAATTGCTAATTGTGGATTGGAAGGTTATTATATTTATAATGGGGTTAGGGGGAGGCATTTTGGTGAGGTGGATTTTCTTAGGGATAGCAAGGTAGTTGGAAAAGTTTTGGATAGTAATTCTGATTCGACTGAGAATTTAATTGAAAAATTGTTTTTGGGGATTTATTTGGCTGAGGAAAATAGTTTAGCATTTCTTAAAATTTCTCCTAGAATGCGAGATGGGAAGGGTTTACGTCCAGTTTTGTGGTATTTGCGTGAGGATAAGTCTCTTTCGAGAGAGAACATTGGTTCTTATGGAGGCGTGTGGGATTTTGCGAGTGGATTGCCAGAGGTAGTTGGTTTTGAGCGAAGTTTGTTTGAGAATGGAATGCCTGATATTGAAGTTTTAAATCAAATTTCTGTAGAGTTTTTAAGAGGTTCTTATTTTAATCCAGAAATTTTGAATGGGCTTGAGTCGATGGCAGAAACGATTGGTCAGACGGGTGGTCTTGTGTTGACTGTTTTGGATGAATAATTTTAAATAGTGAGGAAATTTGGAGCTGAGATGGCGAAAGAATTCAATTTAACTGTGATTGATCTTATGAGGGATGTTAGTGAAGAGGATACTGTTCCTGTTCCTGGTTGGGGTAATGGTAGGAGTAGGGGACTTGTAACTCATGTTTATGATGGTCATGTGAGAGCATTAAGTAGAGGTCCTTGTGGGCATATTTTTAACACGGACTATGGGCTTGTTCCGGAGCTACATCTGGGTGGACGTGCTTTGACTCCTGTGATAGCAAGGCTTGTTACTCCAACTTGTGGGAAGCATGGTGAGTATAATGCGAGGCTTGAAGAAAGAGGTTTGTAAGCGCGGAGAAATGGACGTTAGATTTTTATTTTTCTAATAATCTTACTTTTTACGAATTTTCCTTTTTCGTTGAGGTGTTGCTCTATTTCTAGAAGTGTGAAGTGGTTTTGTTTTGCGATTTCGAAATGTTCTTTTGCGGCCGTTAGGTTGTTTTTTTGTTTATAATATTCTTTTTCTGTTATCCAGAAATTTTCGCCTTTTGATGTCGATGGGGTTAGGTCGCCTTGGAGATTATCTATGAGAAAAACGTTTAGTATGTGATGCAGGAATAGTTTATTTTGTTTGAAGGTTTTTGTATCTATGATTCCTTTGAAGTGAAGGTCCCCTTCCATTCCGGTGTCTTTTTTTAGTTTCTTTTTAGCTGTCTCGAAAATACTTTCGCCTTTTCTTATTCTTGCTCCAATTGGGATGTTGATGCTGAGAAGTGGGCGTTTCGTTCTTTTTTGTATTACAAATTTCCCGTTTCTAAATGGTAAAAGGAAGACGTCTTGAATTGGTTGTTTGAGAGAACCTTTGTCTTCAAGATAGCAAAGCTTTTCTTCTCCTTTGTCTGTCATGAAATAGAAGTCATCTTTTTTTTCTAAAAGTTTTTCTGAAATTAGTTTTTTAAGATGGTAGGAGAGTTTGTTTGAGGGCATTTCTTTTTTTAGGTTGTTGAATTTTAATTTTTCATAACGACTGAATCGCTTTAGAATTTTGTCTTCCATGATTGTTCTATGCCGTTGTTATATTTAAATGTGTAAGTCAAATCTCTTGACTTTGATGGCTTGGGTGGTTAATTATTTAAATCGGGTTTGCTGTGCTGTTCTATGAGGTGGATAATTATTATTGCGATTGTTGTGTGTGTGAGCTATGTTCTTTTTGCCGCTTTCTTTTTTGTTTTTGGTGGTGATGATGAGATTTTGGAGAATTTGACAAAGGAGTTGGATGATAATACTGTTGGTGAGGTTGTTAATGTTATAGAACTTGAAGAGGGGGCCGGTGTTTCTAATAAGACGTTTGTTAGTGATGGGGCCCTTTCTTTTAGGGAACTTAGTTTGGATTTGAAATCGAAGTCTGAGGAAATTTCACTTTCTACTTCTGATAGGAGGCTTAATAGGGATGAGTCGGTTGTTGATGTTTTTGGTCGTTATGCAACTAGTCAGAATTTGCCTATTTTTTTAGGTAGAGATATTAATGAAACTTTGGATTATGTTCAGACGTTAAGATTTCCGGATACTTTTCTTTTTAATCGGTTTTCTAATGATGATCATTTAGATGGGAATCGTACTTATGGGGTTGATTTTTTGAATAATGAAGTAATTTTCGATTATTCTATTGATTTTGGAGAGGATTATTCTTGGGATGATATAGTTGGGAAAACTGTTTTTCTTTTTGGGAGGTCGCATTATGTAGTCTCGAGTGATTTTAATTCTAATAGTATTGATTTTTTTGAGTTTCCTTATTCTTTTGATGTTTATAAAAATGAAACTGTGGGCTTAAGTTCGCCGTTTTTTAATCAGACGAATTTTTCTATTGATTTGATTACTGGCGGTAAAGTTGTTTTGAAGGTGAATGGTGAAAGGATTAAGGATCTTCAGGAAGGGCAAATTTATCGTGGGGATAATTTTGTTTTTTATCTTGATAAGATTATTTTTTCTAGTGCTGAAGATGATCGTGTAAAAATTGTGATTGCGCCTGAAGAGGTTTTCTTTAAGGGCTTGGCTCTTGGGCGTGGTTTGGAATTTCTTGAGGGTTTTGATATTTTTTATTCTTCTGAAGACGAGGAGGAGCTGGGAGAGATAACGATTTCTTGGAGTGTTATTGAGCCTTCTTTCTTGACTTCGAAAGTAAGTTTAATGATGCCCTCTTTTGAGAATGTGGAATTTTCGATGAGTGGACGAAAGACATGGGGTGCTGAAGAATATTATGAGATTTATTTGAAGGCTGAGACTTATGAAATAATTGAGTCAAATTAGTTCTTAGTTCTTTTTATTTTTTTCTCAATTAAAAGTAGAACTCCTAGACCGAATACTGCTACGATAAAAACTAGTACGATGTATGATTTGTCTGATACAATTAGGGCTTCGTCTAATGAGTCTGGGTCAATTGGGGCGCCTAAGAATCCTGTTATTTGCATGTCGTCACTCATTGCACCTACTACGTTTCCTGTTCCTACGCTTGTTAGTTGAACATTTTTCTTTGTAAATGTGTTTACACCGTCGGTGATTTCAATGTTGTAACTTCCTTCTGGAGCAATTAGAACCCATTTTTTCTCTCCGTTGATTGGAATATTTTGTGTGTAGGATTCTGTTTGATCGCCTATTTTGATTTTTACAGTTCTCGTGTATCTTACGTTTCCTTTATTTTTTATTATTAATTTGCCGTTTTCAATTGAGAATTCTACTTCGGAGTTCTCTTTGATTATGAAAGGTCTTGTTACCTTTTTTTCTTCGAAGTTTGCTTTGATGTGCCATCCGAGGCTTGAGAAGTTTTCTTCGACTTTTAGAGTGTTGTCTTGATTTGATTTTACAGTTTGTTTTATTTCCATTGTTTCAAGGTCGTCGGAGAATGTGACTTGGATGTCTTGTCCTGTTGGTTGTCCGTTTTCTAGTAATAGAATTTTGTATGAGATTTCTTCACCGACGGAGTATGAATCTTTTAGTCCTGAGATGTCTATTGAGTAGTCGGCTGATACGAGAGCTATTGATGCTAGTAGAATGCAGATTGTTGTTAGAGTTTTCCAATTTTTCATAAGTGAGTTAGGGCTGGATTATATTTAAACTTTTGGAATTTCGGAAAAAATTTAAATAGTGTATTAGGTATTGAGTTTGATGAGAAAGAGAGACATAGTTGCACGTTTTATGCTTTTAGCTTTTGTAGGGTTTGTTGCCTTGGGTTTGTTTTATTTTTCTGGTGTTTTGGATTTGAAGGGTATTACGGGATTTGCTGGTTTAACCTTGGGAACCATGGATGATCCCCTTGGGATTGAATTTGATTCTTCAACTTCTAGTGGGAGTTACAATGGGGATTCTATTTATGTTGATTTAAATACAAATGGTTCTACTCATTATTCGTTTGTTAATTTTGATAGTGATTTAGTTTTTTGGATGAGAATGGATGATATTGATGGGGTTAGTGATGTTCTTGATTCTTCTGGTAATGATAATACGGGGACTTTGGTTGGGGATGTTGAAATTAATTCTACGAATGGTTATTTTGGTGATGGGCTTTTAGTTGGAGGGTCTAATGATCATATTAATGTTCCGAGTAGTGCTAGTTTGAATTCTCCGGGGGTGGTTGACAGGCTTACTATTTGTGCTTGGTTTAATGCGGCTGATCATCAAACTGGGTTTAAGGGTATTGCGGGTAAATATGCTCCGACTGATGAGAGATCTTATTTATTGGCTGGGCATAGTGTGAGTAATCAGTATGGGCTTTATTTGAGTAGTGATGGGACTGCTCTTCAGGCGACTGTTCTTACTAATTCTGCTTTGAATACAGATCAGTGGTATCATTTGTGTGGAGTTTACGATGGTAGTTATGCTAGTCTTTATTTGGATGGTGTTAAACAAACTTCTACTGTGGCGTTGAGTGGTCTTCATAGTTCTTCAACTGCACCTTTTCAGGTTGGTGATTTTTGGACAGACGATAGATCTTTTGATGGAATGATTGATGAGGTTATGATTTTTAAGAGGAATTTGTCTATTGATGAAATTGAAGCTTTGTATAATTCAAGTGCTGACCAATATTTTCATAATTTTACTGAGCTGTCTAATGGTACATATAGCTTTAGGGGATATGCTGTGAATCAGTCTGGTTATAAGACAAATACAGCTTCGAGAAGTGTTACCATTTCTTCAAATGTGACCAACACTTCTTCTGGGAATTTGACTTTGACTTTGAATAGTTTGACTAATTTTGAGAATGATTTTGATATTCCTCATTTGATTAGTACTAATATTCCTGTTAGTTCTTGTTGGTTTTCTAGAGATGGGGCTGCAAATGTCAGTATGTATGAAACGGATAGTACTCATTTTTGGTATGATGATGTTTTAGATGCTGGGACTTATAGTGTTGATTTTTATTGTGATAATGATACTGAGACTGGCACTCTAAACGGGAATTATGTTTTGAGAAAGAGCAAGGTTGTTAATGATGTTTTCTATACTAATAGTCAGGGTTTGAATATTCATTTTGATTTTTATTTTAATTCGACTAGTGAAAATGGAAGGATTGTTATAATTCCAGATTCTTGGAGTTCTACTAAGGATTCTTATAGGGCGAGTGTTGGTACGCATTTTTTGAATCTTGGGTTTGTTGCAGTTCCTTTGAATACTCGAGGCAAGGGTGCTTCTGAGGGCGAGAGGGATGCTTTTGGGTATGAATGTTTGGATATTTATGAAGCGATACAATATATGAAGATGGATTCTGCGTATGCTGATTATGTTAATGATAGTTTGTTTTATATTTGGGGATTTTCTGGTGCTGGGGGCAAGGCTGGTGTTTGCTCGGCTAAGTATCCTGATTTGTTTGCTTCTGCCTTTGCAACGGGAGGTGTTTTGAATATTACGAAATGGTATACCACAAATCCTTCGTATCAGGTTTCAATTGAGGATAGGGTTGGTGCGACTCCTTCGGGGGATCCTGAAGCTTATGTAACTAGGGAGGCTTCTTATTTGGGTGAGAATACTCAGACTCCTATAAGGGTTACTCAGTATACCGGAGACTCTGCTGTTAATTATGCCTTGGCCCGAAATTATAATGAGTCTATGGTTTCTTATGGGAAGGTTATTGATTATATTGAGGTTGCAGGTGGGAGTCATGCTATTTTGGGATTGGATGAATCTGATGATTGGTTTGAGAGCCATAGCGTTGAGAGGTTTATTCCTGAATCTGGGAGTTTGAAGATTGGTGGATATGTTGGGACTAAGAACTTTAGTGTTGCTTTTGATAATGTGAGTAGGCTTGGTTTGGTTAATTATAATATTTCTGGGACTTCGAAGTTTTTTGATATAGTTACTTATCAGTTTGATGAGAATGCTAGCTTAAGTGTTTTTGACTTGGTTCCTAGTATTGATTATTCTGTTAGTGTTGATGGGAATGAGACGGTTGTTCCTTCTGATGCTGATGGGACATTGAGTGTTTCTGTTGATTTGGAAAGCTATGATGTGTTAGTTATCGTTATTTCTCCGATGGGTGAATATTGTGGGGACTTGAGTTGTAATAATGGCGAGACTTGTTCTAGTTGTTCTGGAGATTGTGGGGTTTGTGCTCCCGTAACTCCACCTTCTACTTCTGGTGGAGGAGGCGGTGGCGGCGCTGTTGGTGGTGTTCCTAGCTTGTCTTTGAATGTTGAAATGAATTCTATTGAGGCGATTATGTATCCTGGGGAGGAGAAGTCTTTTGAGTTGACTGTTAAAAATAATGGTTTTAGGTCTATAAACAAATGTAAACTTAAGGCTGCTGAGGGACAGAGTTCTTGGATTTCTTCTACTGATATTAAGAATATTGCGGCTGGTGAAATTGTTGAGTTTGCGTTTTCTTTACTTCTTCCCGAGAATGGTGAGAGTCCTGAGTTGTCTGTTGAGTGTTTGGAGGGAAGTGCAGTGGTTCCGTTAAATATTATTTTTGTTAAGCCAAGTTTGGTTGTCGATTTTTCAGAAATACAATTGCAGAAGGATGATAGTATTTTAATTAAGTATTTTGTTGATTCTGAATCTGATTTGGATACTGTTTTGATTTTCAATGTTTACTCTGGGGGTAAAATGATTGCTGAAAAAAGTGAAAGTGTTGGCTTGGTTGCTGGTGAGAGATTTGAGAGTGAGACTGTGATTGAGCTTGACGATGTTGAGGCAGGGTTGTTGAAGGTTTCTGTGACTAAAGAAGGGGAGAATAGGCCTTTGGTTGAGAGTTCGATTATGTATGATTCTAGTTTGATTACAGGGTTTGCTTCGAAGGGTTTGCTTAGTTCTAGTGGTGTTTATATTAGTGTTATTATTCTTATTTTCTTGGGGATTGCTGTTTTGATTGTGAGGCGAATGGTTAGGAAAAGGTAAATTAGTTAAATTTCGTTTCCTTTGAATTAGTATGAAATCGGAACGTGTTAAGTGTGTAATATATTCTCGGGTTACTGGATATTTGAGGCCTGTTGATCAATGGAATGAGGGGAAGAGGGCTGAGTTTAATTCTCGGAAAGTTTTTAAGATTGGGTTAGACTAAAAGGCTGGCCCCTAGAGTTCCAGGGTGTTCTAGTTTTGTCCATACGATTGGCGTGTTTTTTGGAAGGAAGGAATATTTTTTGACTTTCTTTTTTACTAGGTTTAGGAAGGGGTCTCCTGCTTCCCTTATTCCTCCACCGATTATTACAATCTCTGGATCGAATGCGTTAACTAGTGAGGCGATTCCTTTTCCTAGGTAATCTGTTGTTTCGTCTAGAATTTTTCTTGAACTAGGGTTGTTAATTTTTATTAGGTCTTTGAATAATAATTGTTTTTTGAATTCTCTTTTTATTTTCTTTCTGGTGTTTTGCCAATGAGTTTCCCAGTGTTTTTCTCCGACGTACATGTGTCCGAATTCTGCGCCAAAACCTGTTCCTCGATATTCTTCGCCGTTGATTACTATTCCTCCACCGATTCCTGTTCCTAGAGTTATTAGAATGAAGTTTTTGGCTTTTATTCCTAGTTTGGATTCTGCTAGTGCGAAACATCCAGCGTCATTTTTTACCTCTACTTTTTTTTTGTATTTTTTCTCGAGGTGTTTTTTTAGATTGAAGTTTTTTAGGGCTAGGTTTGGGGCGTCTTTGACTTGTCCATCTTTTATTAGTCCTGCAATTGCGATGCCGATTCCTTTTGCATTCTTGGGATTGAGCTCTTCAATTAATTCTTCGATTTTGCTGATGAATAATTTTTTATCTTTTGGAGTTGGGATTTGTATTCGTTTTAGAATTTTATTTTCTTTGACGATGGAAGCTCGCATTGTTGTGCCGCCAATATCAAAAGCTATGATTTTTTTTGCCATGTTCACCTTTGTTGATTTGAGTGGAGAATTGTTTATATAGGTTTTCATAACATTTATTAATTCGAATTCTTTTCTCGTTGTGGGTGATGTATGCAAAAGATAATTGCTAAAAATAAACTTGCTGGATTTATTAATGGCTTGATTGGGAAGTATGACGTGGTGGCGCCTGTGAAAGATGTGAATACGAAGTTTCGGAAGATTGGTTCTTTTGATGAGGTTTATCTAGAGGGTGCGGCGACGGATGTTCCTGCGAAGAGTCATTTTATGCCTGATGGTGAGGCTTTGGTTGAGTTTAAGGGTGGGAAGGCTCGGGAACTTTCTGGGGAGATAAAAAAGACGGTTTTGTTTGGGCTTCGGAAATGTGATTTGAATGCTATTGAGGTCATGAGTAAGGTTATGTTTGATCCGCAGTATATGGCGAAAGTTAAGAATACGATTTTGGTTGGGATGTTTTGTGAGAATCCTGATAAGTATTGTTTTTGTAATTCGATGGAGTTGACTGATGGGGGTTATGATTTGTTTTTTTATCCTAAGGATGATTATTATTATATTGATGTTAAGTCGAAGAAGGGCGAGGCTTTAGTGAAGGGTTTGCGGGATGTTAAGGCTGAGGTTGAGATTCCGAATCCTAAGAATTTTAAGAAATTGAAAACGAAGAATATTGCTAAGAATTATCGGGATGCGGACTGGAAGAAGGATTCGGAGAAGTGTTTGAGCTGTAGTGCTTGTACGGTGAATTGTCCGACCTGTAATTGTTTTGATTTGAGGGATGTTCTTGATGCTGATTTGAAAAATGGGAAACGAATTAGAACTCAGTCTTCTTGTATGTTGAAGTCGTTTTCGAATGTTGCTGGGGGAAAGAGTTATCGTGATAGCCGGTTGTCACGGTTTAAGCATTTTGTTTTTCATAAGATTGTTTATTATAAGAAGCAACATGGACGGCCGATGTGTGTTGGTTGTGGTCGGTGCTTAAGGGTTTGTCCGACGCGGATTGATTGGGTTGATACAATAAATAAGATGAGGATTAAGAGATGACGTATTTGCCGAAGGAGTATAAGTTGAAGGCTATACGTAAGTATACCGATGATGTGAAAATGTTTTTAGTGAAGTGCGGGTTGAATCCGCAGCCTGGGCAGTTTATGGAGGTTTCTGTTCCTGGGGTTGGTGAGGCTCCGCTTGCTTCTTGTTCTTATGATGGGGAGTATGTTGAGTTGTTGACTAGGAATGCTGGGAATGTGACGTCGGGGTTGTTTAATGCGCTTTCTGGGAATTCTATTTTTATTCGAGGGCCTTATGGAAAGGGTTTCCCGTTGGAGGAGTTGAAGGGAAAGGATTTGATTTTGGTTGCTGGTGGAACGGGGATTGCTCCGATAACTTCTTTGATTAGTTATGTTGAGAAGAATAGGAAGGATTTTGATGATGTGTTTATTTATTTTGGGTTTAGGGATGAGGAGAGTATTTTGCTTAGTAGGAGGATTGGTAGATGGGCTAGAAAGTTTAAGGTTAGTATTGTTTTGAGTGATGATCCTAAGAATGAACATTATGAGAAGGGGTTTGTTGATGAGTTGATTAGGAATCATAAGCCTTCGATTAAGAATTCTGTTGCCTTGCTTTGTGGGCCTGAGATTATGATGAGGGTGGCGACGAAGGAATTGAATAAGTTGGGGCTTGAGAATAATAAGGTATACTGGTCGCTTGAGAGGCGGATGGAGTGTGGGTTTGGTAGTTGTGGTCGGTGTCAGATTCAGGATTTGTATGTTTGTAAAGATGGGCCTGCGTTTAGGTATGATGTTATTAAGTCGAGGTTGGATAATGAGAATTCGGCTCATGGGAGGAAGAAATGAAGCCGACTGAGAAGCCGACTGTTGGGTTTTATGGTTTGGCTGGTTGTGCTGGGTGTTTGTTGACGGTTTTGTATGAGAAGTGTTTTACTCGGTTGACGGAGCTTGTGGATATTAAGGCGTTTCCTTTTATTCAAGAGAAGAATTATGAAGGGAAGTTGGATTATATTTTTGTCGAAGGAACGGTTTGTTTTGATGAGGATATTATTATGTTGAATAAGCTTCGGAAGCGGGCTGGTAAGTTGGTTGCTCTTGGGAGTTGTGCTTGTTTTGGGTGTGTGCCGTCGATGAAGAATTTTCATGATCAGGATAAGGTTAAGAGTTTTGTTTATCCTAAGCATAATAATTTAAGGGAGACGCCGCCGACGCCGCTTGACCGTCATGTTAAGGTTGATTATAGGTTGCCGCAGTGTCCGCCGGATAAGGATGAGATTTTGGAGTTTATCGAGTGTATTGTGACGGGGCGAGAGTTCGTGCCGTATATCAGTCCTGTCTGTTTGGAATGTCGGAAGAAAGGGAATCCTTGTTTGTTGGAGCAGGGGAAGATTTGTTTGGGGCCTGTGACGAATGGTGGATGTGGTGCTCTTTGTCCGTCGAATAATGTTACTTGCTATGGTTGTCGGGGCCCTTGTAAGGATGCGAATTATAAGGCGTTTTTAAATATGTTAAAAGAAAAAGGTTTTACTGCTAAGGATATGAGAGATAAGATGGAGATTTTTGCTGGGTTGGCGTTTAAGGATGAAGATAAGGAGGATATTTCGGAATGGCTAGAGAAGTAAGGAGAGATATTGCAATAGAGATTGTTAAAAATAAGGATTTGTCCAAGAAGCAAAAGGAAACTATAAATAATGCAAGAAAAAAGGAATTTGGAAAAAATGAAGTAAAAGATTTTTCTAAAAATTATGAACCAAGAACGTTATGGTTTTTTATAAAAGATAAAAATAAAGTTGTTTCTTTTGCTGGGATAATACCTATCAAAGTTAAATATAATAGGAAGACCTATAATATTGGAGGAATTTGTAGCACGATTTCTTTAGTAAAGAAAAGGGGATATGGAAAGGTTATGGTTCATGCGTTAATTGATTATTCAAAAAAGAAAGGTAAGGCAATTGTCGGATTTACGGGGGAAACAAAGTTTTTTGCTAAAGTTGGGCTTGGAACTAAAAAGAATTTTATTAGAAGGTTTGTCTGGGTAAAAAAGAATGGAGAAAGAACCTATGATTCTGATGGTGACGGTATTTATTATGAAGGTAAAGATAAATTTATATCTAAAGTTTTCAAAACTAAATCTATGGTGGAAATACCCGTGGAGTATTGGTGATGGGAAAGGAAATTAATTTGAATCATATTTGTAAAATAGAAGGGCATGCTCATTTGAATTTGAAGATCGAGGAGAATAAGGTTGTGCGGTGCGAATTGAAGGCGGCTGAGGGAGCGCGGTTTTTTGAGGCATTGGTTTTGGGGAAGAAGGTTGAGGATATTCAGGAAATTGTTTCTCGGATTTGTGGGATTTGTTCTTGTTCGCATTCGGTTGCTTCTATTCAGGGGTTGGAGGAAGCTTTGGGGATAAAACCTTCGGAGCAGCAAATTTTTATTCGGGAAATGTTGTTGTTGGGGGAGAGGATTAGGAGTCATGCGACGCATCTTTATTTTTTGAGTTTGCCTGATTTTTTTGGGGCGAGTTCTGTTTTGACTTTGGGCAAGGAACATAAGCCGAAGATTAATGATGCTTTGGAGATTGTTTCTGCTGGGAATAAAGTTGTTGAGGAATTTGGCGGGCGGGATATGCATCCGTTTTTGAAAGTTCGTGAGGAGATGCCTGATATTGATTTTAGTGAGACTTTGAAAAGGCTTGAGGATTCTAAGAAAGCGATTATGAGAACGATTAATTTGTTTGCGGGGTTGAAGTATCCTGATTTGAGGCGTGATACTGATTATTTGTCTTTGAAGGAGAAGGTTGATTATGCGAATATTTCGGGGAAGGTTTCTTCGATGAATGAGCTTTTTGTTGACGATGATTATAAGAAGCATTTGACAGAGAATGTTAAAGAATATGCGACTTCGAAGTTTGTTTTGCAGGACGGTAAGCCGTATATGTTGGGGGCGATGGCTCGGATTAATAATAATCATTCGCAACTTAGTGATGAGGCTAAGGCTGTTTTGAGGAAGACTTTGGCTAGGATGAAGATTAGTTTGCCTTTGAAGAATCCTTATTATAATTTGATTTGTCAGTCGGTTGAGTTATTGGAGGCGGTGAATCGGGTTATTCATTTGATTGAGAATGCTCCGGTGGCTGAGGGTCCTAAGGATATTGTGATTAAGGCTGGGCATGGGGTTAGCGCTGCTGAGGCGCCGAGGGGGACGCTTTTTCATGAATATGATATTGATAAAGATGGAAAGGTTACTTATTGTAATATTATTACGCCGACGGCGCAGAATTTGAATATGATGGAATGTGATATTACGACTTTGGTTAATTGGCTTTTGGAGAAGGGTACGTCTGAGAAAGATATTGTTGAGAAGATTGAAATGTTGATTCGGGCTTATGACCCTTGTTTTAGTTGCTCGACTCATTTTTTGAAAGTTAATTGGTTGTGAGGAAGTTGATTTAAGAAAGGTTATTAAATTATTATTTTAGTAGATTTAATATCCCATATAATCATTAAATAATTTTACACCGATAGCTCCACCAAATGCTCCGAGTGTCAAATAGGTGCCTGTCTCTAAGATATTATTATCAAATAAATATCTATTAACATCGTGTGCTAGAAAGGTGGCAGTCATTATTCCGCAAAATCCAGTAATGTTTCTAAGCCCGGCAATAAACCTTGTTGTTTTATAATCATGCCTAGTAATTTTTGTAGATTCTTGTTTTTGGGGCAGAGCATTAGGATCTTTATCCCCAAAACTATAATCGTTTAGACCTGTCGCAATTATTGGAGGAATAGATGTGCCGTCTAAGATAGGTTTAGGCTCTGTTTCTGGTTTTACAATTTCTTCAATTGTTTGCATTTTTTAATAAAGTTAAAGAGATATATAAAATTATTTATTAAAATTATTTATTCTTTAAGATTATAATGTAGATACAGACGAGGGGGATTTAATGGGCTTTCATCTGAGGAGAAATTATTTTGGCTTACTGAGCATAATCTTCCATTGTCTTGATATTGTTTTTTGAAAGTTAATTGGTTGTGAGTTTAATGTTAAGATTTCATAATTTAGATAAATTTTAATGGAGGAGTAAGACAGCGCGGATTATTTTTTTAGGAATTAGATTCATTGCTATTAAAAAATTTCTTTAGCACATCTCTTTGATCAGGTACAGTTTCCTCTTTTAGAAAATCTTCCTTTGCGAACCACCTAAAGTCTGATGCTTCTCTATTGATCTTTATTTCCCCATTAAAGTCTGCTGTAAAATAATTACAATCATAAATCTTTCCTACTTGTTCTGTTGAAACCTCGATTCTTGAGAGAAATAATTTAAGATTATATACGTCAAGGTTCACTTCTTCTTTTACCTCTCTCCTGCAGGCTTCTTTCAATGTTTCCCCTTGTTCCACTTTCCCAGCGGGCAAACACCATTTTCCTAGTCCATGTGATGTGTTTGCTCTTTTAATCATTAAAATACGTTCATCTTTATCTTTCAAAATTAAAAGAACGGTCAATGTCTTGCCCATTATAAATAATCAAATAGTTTTTGGTTTATTAATCTTTTTATAAGTACTACCTTCGGGTGGAGATGAAAGCAAGTAAAGTGGATACTTTGATTGTTTTTGATTGTTATTTGACTGTGATAAGTTCTAGAACTTCTTTGTAGATTTCTTTTGAATTTCCATTGGAAGGTATGCCGATTATTTTGAATTCTTTTCCGATTAATTTTAGAACGTAGCCTGCGTCGAAATCGTGGGCGCTTAGGATGCTGTCGTTTCTTATGTCTTTGACTTTTATTATTTGGGCTTTTTTTAGTTTTTTAACGATGTCTATAATGATTAGTTGGTTTGTTTGGATTTCGTTTAGAAGGGTCATTAGTTGGAAGCTGTCTTTGACGTTTGTGATTTTGTGTTTTTTTGATAGTAGTTTACCAACTTCTTTTGCTAAGGCATCACCTTCTATGAATTCGTTTCCGAGACAGAGGATTTTAACCATATGTTTCATAGTCTCCTTGTGTGATTGTTTCTGCTATGTGTTTTTTGTGGGTTGTGACATATTGTCCTGGGTTTAGTTCTAGATGTCTGTAGTTGACCGCTCTTATTTCCTCTCCTGTTTTGTCTTTTAGAATTATAATACCTTTTTCTTTATTTACTATTTCCCAGAATTTGACCTTACATATTTCTCTGTGTGTTGGGGTTGCGTGTTCGTAGCCTGCTTCTCCGTTATCGATTATTTGGTTGTGTTCTGTCCACCAATATTTTTGGACATTTTCTTCGGTCCAGTAATTTTCTCCTAGTTTTTCTTGCATTCTTCTGAACGCGTCTGCGTATAGCTCTTGGAGTTTTTCTTGCTCTGGTTCTATTCCTTTCATTAGCATTTCTTCTAGTCTAGATTTTTCTTTTTCTAATCTAAGTTTTTCTTCTCCTTCTGCTTTTTGACAAGCGCCCAATGCTGGGAGTGCATACATTAGAAATTTTAGTCCCGCGCTCATTTGATTATCTCTAAGAATTTTTTTGCTTTATCTCCTGGAACTTTTGCGAGAATTATTTTATTACTTATTATAACGTAGTCTCCAGGTTTGACGTCAACTAGAGAAGTTTCAACTGTTCTTTGTTCTGAGCCGTAGTCAATTGTGTAATTGTTTTCTTCGGCTTTGATTATTTTTCCTGGAATACTTAAACACATTAATCATACGTTACGCTCAGGATTTTAATATCTTTGCCTTCTAGAATTTGTGGTATTTCTTGGCATTTTGGGCATTCGAAGATTACCATGTCGTGGAGTCTCTCTCTTGTTTTAGGAGGGCCCTTGTAGCCGCAATCGCAGCTTACTAGTGCATTTTTTTGGTTAGTTTGGACATTCCACCCAGTTTCTTTTTTCATATGTTCTGCGAGATGATCTGGCTCTATTCCTGCTAGTTCTCCCACCTCTATAACTATTCCTGAGACTGCGTCTTTGTTTTCTATGTCTTGGATTATTGCTTGAATGAAACTATGTTCGTGCATATTAATTTCCCAGTAGTTTAGAAAGAGTTTTGTTTGGTGTTTTTGATGTTGTTATTGCTGAGCTTATCGCGATTCCTTTGGCACCTAGTTTCATTGCGATTTTTAGGTCCTCGTTTGTTTTGATTCCTGCACCAACTATAAAATCATATTTTAATTTTTTACCAATCTCTTCGATTAGTTTTGGTTTTGCTTTGCTGACGGATATTTTTCCGGCGACTAATTCTGGAGGTTCGATGATTAGGTAGTATGGTTTTAATTTTTTAATTTCTTGAGCTTGTTTTAGGTCTTTAGCAAAAATGGCAGTTTTTAATTTTAGTTTTTTGCATCGTTTAATTGTTTTTTTTATGATGTCTAATTTTATTCGATGTTCGCTGTGGTTTAGAAAAATTCCTTCTATGTTTTCTGCTTTGATTGCTTCTGGTAAAATGAATCCCGTGTTTCTTCCTGGTTCTTGGTAGTCGACGTGTTGGGCGTAGATTGGGTTTTTTACGGCTTTTTTAACTTCAGAAATATTTGTTGGCTGGACTCCTATGATAATTTTTTTGTCTACCTTTTCAATTTGTTTTGCTAGGGCAACGGCTTTTTGTCCTTGATTGTATGTTTTCAAGTTTATAATTATAATTGGTTTCATTTTTTGAGAATACTTTTTTTGAATTTAAATTTGTAGTCGTGTCCAGCATCCTTGCTGTAAATTGTCATTACTTTTAGTGGCTTTTCTCCCGTGTTTACTAGTCTGTGTCCCGATCTTCCAGGTATGTGATATATCTTTTCTTTTTTTAATTCGTAAGTTTTTGTTGTTTTGTTTTGAATTATTAATTTTCCTTTTCCTTCAATTAGGACATATATTTCTGGATTATTTTTAACATGCCTATGTCCTTTTGTCATGTAATATTCTTTTCCAATTGTTCCTGGTTCGATTACAGTTAATCCCTCTTCGAAGTCGTCGTAATCTTTTATGTATACTTTGTAGATAATTGGATTTCCCGTTAGGAGTTTATTTTTATAGGAATCTTTCATGTCCTTGTATTTTCTAATCATGATTTCATCTTTGTGGCTTTCTAATTTTTTGAAATCTATTTCGTTTTTCATGGCCAGATTATTTTTTTAATTTTATTGGTTAATTTTATTGGGTCTTTGCTTTGCCAAATATTTCTTCCGATTGCGAGTCCAGTGCAGTTGACTTGCATTGCTTCTTTGACTTCTTTAAGTAGGGCTTTCTCATCTTTTTTGCTTCCGCCTGCGATTACGACTTTGGCTTTGCCCGCACTTTTTATTGCCCAGTCTAAATCTTCTTTGATTCCTGTTGGATGGATTTTTATTATGTCTGCTCCGAGTTCTAATCCGACTCTGGTCGAGTAAGCCATTAGTTCTTTTTCTTTTTTATCCCTTACTCCTTTTCCTCTAGGGTAAATCCAACAAACTACGGGTAAGCCAATTTTGTGAGCCTCTCTTTGGATTTTGACGAATTCTTGGAGCATTTCTTCTTCATGGACGCTTCCTATGTAAATGGTATATCCTACTGCGGTTGCCCCGAGTTCTTTTGCTTCTTTGACAGAACAAAGTTGTCTTGAAACTGGGTCGCCTTTGACTAGAGAAGTTTTGCCGTTTAATTTTACGATTAGTGGAATTTTGCTTGCTTTGATTTCTTTGTTGTATTTTTCTGCTATGCCTTTTTGAAAGATTAGTCCTGTGAATTTTCCTTCTTTTGCAATTTTAATTATGAATTCTGGATCGACGTTTTTGTCATTGAAGTCTGTTGGCCCGTGTTCTAATCCTTGATCGTAAGCTAGGAATAGTGCCTTCTTCTTTTTTAGGATTTTTCTTAGGTTAATTTTTTTTCTTAGTATTGCCATTTTTCTTTTTTGTTGATTTTTTCTTAGGGTTTGGGTTTTTTAGATCTAGATGTTTGTGATTCATTTCGTAGAGGGCTGTTATGAATAATGATTCGCTCCAACCGAGTGGGCTGTTTTCGTTGTTTTTTTCTGAGTTGGAGTAATAGAGTTCTGGGACTTCTCCTTCAGTGTTTTCTGTGTCAATTGTCATGTCTAGGAATTTTTTGGCTTTCTTTTTGTTGCCTAGTTGGGAGTAGATGATTGAGAGCCATGAGAGTCCAAAGGTCCATTCTGCTTCTTCTGAGATGTTATCTAGGTTTTTGTTGTAGTATGCGTCGCCTTTGTATCTAATTACTCCTTTGTTTTTTAGTAAGTGGTATTCTACATTTTTTAGGATTTCTTTAGTTTGTCCTTTGGTTGTGACTTCGTATGGCCAGATTAGGGACAGTAGTGCTAGATCGACGAATTTTTTGTCCGATTCTCTTGGGAGTAATTTTGCTAGAGCTTGATAGCCTTTTTTTATTATTTCTGGGTGGACATTAATCCCCTTTAGATCTTTTACCATTTCTAATCCTGCAACGCATGCTCCGACACTGGATGCGTGAACCTCTTCGTTTTCTTCCCAGATTCCTGAGTCTGGGTCGTGCCAGTATTCTAGTGTTGAAAGGTAGTCGACTAATTTTTGGACGATTCGGTAGTCTGCTTCATTCTCTAGGATTTTTATTTCTTTGACTTTTTCTAGTTCTCCTATTTTGAAGAGGATGCATCCTATTGCGTCGTTTTGTTTGTTTCCCCATTCTTCCCAGAATTCTTCGAATGTTTCAGGGTGATATCTTGCATGAATGTATTCGTGTGTGTATGCGGGCTTGCTTGCGATTGCCATTGTGATTTTGTCTTCGTGTTTTAGAAATATGTCTAGTAGTGCTCTGTATGTTTGTTTGACTGTTTGCCAATCTTTTGTGACTTCGAAGGCGATGCATTCGTAGAAGTTGTCTCGGAGCCATGCTTTATCGTAGCCTGTGCTGACCGTTGGTTTTGAGGCTGAGAATAATCCTGATTTGAATTTTAGTCCGTTTAATATTTTAATATGTTGCTTGATTAGGTCTTTTTCTTTTAGTGGTTTCATTTTAGTTTTAGTTTTAGTAATTTATTTTTTGCTCCGAAATATCGGATGACTGATTCACCTTCTTTTAGTCCTAACTTTAGGGCCTCTTGAATTGGTTTGTTTGCAATTATTCCTGCGACGAATCCTGCAGCGAACGCGTCTCCAGCTCCAGTTCTTTCGATGACTTTTATTTTATTTGGTTTGATTGAATATTTTTTTATACCGTCGTAAGCATATACTAATTTGTTTTTATCTGTTATGACGACGATCTTTGGGCCCAGTTCTCTGAGAGAAGCTGTGAGATTACCTTTCTTTTTGTGTTTCTTTTGGAGGATTTCTGCTTCTTCTTTGTTAAGAATTAGGATGTCTGTTAATTTTAGGATGTTTGATAGGTTGATTTTTTTTATTAGATATTCGCTTGGATTGAATGCGAGTTTTGTTCCTTTTCTCTTTAATTTTTCTGCTAATTTTTCTTGAGTTTTGAGGCTGTCTTTTAGGACGGAGGAATAGTATAGCCATTTGGTTTTGAATCGTGGGAGTTCTTTTATTTTGATATCGTTTCCTGGGCCTTTGAAAGTTAGGATGGTTCTGTTGTGTTCTTTGCTGTCGAGGATTATTGAGTGTCCTGTGCTGCCTGGCGTGATTGAGCCTAGGAATTTTATTTTTTCTTTTTTTAGCATCTTGAGGACATCTTCGCCGTCGTTGTCGTTTCCAATTTTGCAGATGCATCCGGTTTTGAATCCGAATCTTGAGAATGCGACCGCGGTGTTTGTTGCTCCTCCGCCGATGTCTGATTTTAAATTATGGACTAGAATTTTTGAGCCTGCTTGGTATGCGAATGAGTTTGTTTTTTTATTGAACTCAGTGTCGACGAATGTGTCTATTACTGCGCTTCCGAAAGTTACTATATCGAATTTCATCCTCTTTGTTAAAATTAGTGTTTAGATTGTTATAAAGGTTTTGGATTTTTGTAATATCCTAATGCTTTTAGTCCTGGGAGTTTTTCTCCTGCGATGTAGTTTAGGAGGGCTCCGCCGCTGAGGCTAATGTGATTGAATTTATTTTGTGGGAGTTTGTATTTTTTTATTGTGTCGCTTAGGTGTCCGCCACCGACGAGCGTGAAGCCTTTTGAGTTTGATATTGCTTTTAGAAGTTCGACTGTTCCTTTTGCGAAATTTTTATTTTGTGAATAACCTGCTGGACCTTTCATATAAATTGTCTTTGCTTTTTTGATTTCTTTTGTGTATTTTTTAATTGTTTCTTTACCTATATCTTCTATTTCGTATTCTAACGGAAATTTTTCTAGCGGGAATTCTGTTCGTCCTTTTCCTTTTTGGACTGCGAAGTCAATTGGAGTTTGGACGTTTTTTTGTTTAGATTTTAATTTGGTTTTGAATTTTTTGTAGTCGCCCTTCACAAGTGTTGTTTTTTCTAGATATTTGTTTTGGTATCCTAAGTCTTTCCCACTTGAAACAAGGCAAAGTTGCCCAAATAGTCCGCATGCTAGGACTTTGTTTCCTTTTAGGAGTTTGATGTTTGATTCTGGCTTTGCTCCGCCGAGGACGTATAGACAGTTTTTCATTGAGACTTTTTCTAGAGCTTTTAGTTCTTTTTCAACTAAGGGGCCTGGACAACTTGGGATTATTTTTGGAAAGCCTGTGATTGATGTGTGGTCTCTGTGGCAAACTGAGAATGCGTCGTTGATGTAGAGGTCGAAAAGTGGGGCCAATTTTTTTAGGAAGGGATTGTTTGTTTTTGGATTTAGCTCATTTTTTTCTAGTCTGATGTTGTCTAAAAGTAAAGCTTGCCCTGATTTTAGATTTTTTATTGCTTTAATTGCTCTTGGCCCTAGGACATCGTTTATGAAATTTACTTTTGTGTATTTGCTTAGTGCTTTGGCGTGTTGTTTCAGATTTAGGAAGTCTGGTTTGCCTGGGTTTCCTTGGTGGGCTATGATTACTATTTTTGCTTTTTGCTTTTTGAGATATGAAATTGTCTTGCTGGCTTGCTCAATTCTTTCTGATGAGATTATTTTTTTATTTTTTATGTCTGAGTTTAGGTCGGACCTTAGTAGAACTGTTTTGTTTTTTAATTTGAAATTTTTTAGGGTTTTCATGGAATTATAATAGCTTGAGGGTATCTACCATTCTGCAGCTATATCCATATTCGTTGTCGTACCATGATAGAACTTTTACCATGTTCCCATTTGCCTTGGTTAGTTTAGAGTCAAAGATTGAGGAGTGGGTATTTCCTATGATGTCTGTTGATACGATTTCGTCTTCGGTATACTCTAATACTTCAGGGATTTTCTTTGATTTTTCTTTTATTGCTTTGTTAATTTCTTCGGCAGTTGCTGATTTTTTTAGTGTTACTACAAAATCTGTTATGCTTCCGCATGGCACTGGGGCTCTTACTGCCATCCCATCTAGTTTTCCTTTAAGGCTTGGGATTACTTGCGCTACTGCTGTTGCTGCGCCGGAGGATGTTGGGACTAAATTTATTGCGGCCGATCTTGCTCTTCTGAGATTTTTGTGTGGGGCGTCAAGTAATTTTTGGTCACCTGTGTATGCATGAATTGTTGTCATGTAGCCCTTTTGTATTCCGAATTTGTCTTCGAGGATTTTTATTATTGGGGCGATGCAGTTTGTTGTGCATGAAGCCATAGAAATAATTTTGTGATTTTTCTTTAGGTCTTTTTCGTTTACTCCTAGTACAATTGTTACATCTGATTCTGGTGCTGGAGCGGAGATTAAAACTTTTTTTGCACCTGCTGTTAAATGTTTAGATGAGTCTTCTTTCTTTTTGAATAATCCTGTTGATTCTATTACGACGTCGATTCCCAGTTTTTTCCATGGTAAATCTTCTGGGTTTTTCTTAGCGAATACTTCAATTTTTTTATTGTTTATTTTTATGAAGTTTTTTCCTGATTCAATTTTTTTATTGTAGACTCCGTAGACTGAATCGTATTTCAATAAGTAGGCGAGCGTTTTTGTGTCTGTTAAGTCGTTTATCGCTACGATGTTCACTCCTTTTTCTAAGGCTCTTTTCAGGATCGCTCTTCCAATCCTGCCGAACCCATTAATTGCAACTTTCATTCTTTTATCTCTTAAGACGTTTTTCTTTATTAATGTTTAGTTTTTCTAGTTTGTCTAGGTATTTGACGACGGCAATTATGAAGCCTGCGTGACTCCATGTTAGTGGGGCGACCGAGAGAGCTTCTCCTGTTAGTGGATTTATCTGCTCTGATAAGATTCCGGCATTTAGTGCTTTATCTGTTGTCCATTGTAAAAGTTCTTCTGCTGGTTTTAGTTCTTCAATTGTTTTTGCTTTGGCTATATGATACTCTGCTAACCACATTGTTGAGATGAACCAGGGATTTTCTGGTGCGTTTTTTATTCGGTAGTAGAAATCGTTTTCGTAACGACACATTCCTCCGGTTTTTTCTTTGCACCAAAGTTTTCCGAGGGTTTCGTTCATTGTTGTTTCAAGCCTTGGGTCGTCTATATCTAATATTTTATATTCGAATAGTCCGTATACTGTGCTTGAATCTATTGTTTGGTCTTTTTGTATTTTGTTTTTGTCGTCGTAATAAATTCCTTTTATGAAGATTTTTCTTTTTTGGTCGTATAGGTATTTTATTGTAGCTTCTTTTACTTCTTCTGCCGCTTTTTTGTACTTTTGTGCGTCTTTCTTCTTTTCTAATATTTCGCTGAAGTTTTTTGCTGCTTGTAGACCTGCGTATACCGTTGCGCAAGTGAATGTGTGAACTCCTAATTTTTCTTCCCAAAGATCGTAGCTTTCTTTTGGTAGTTTTGTTTTTGGATCTCTAAAGTCAACCAAGAAATCTCCGGATTTTTTTATGAAATTTTGATACATGTTTTTTACTGTTTTGATATTTTTGCATTCACAGTAGTTTTTCCACAGTGCGTCTAAAACTAATGCGGTTTCATCTTCTTGAATTGGTAGCTGCACCCTGTTTCCCTTTAGCCATGAGTGCCATGAACTTCCGAGTGAACCATCTGGTCTGTATTTGTGGAATAGGTATCCATTTTCGCTGGCAAGATCTGTGCAAAAATTGAAGAACCTGTTTGTGATATCGAAGTGTCCGACGCGGTCTAGGGATCTTGCGATTAGGGCCCCATCTCTTGGCCACATGTAAGAGTAGGTATCTTTTTTGTAGTGGAATGTGTGGGTGTCATTTGCTGCGATTATTGCTCCTCTGTTGTCTGTTTGTGCTCGGACTATTAGCAAGGATCTTTTGAATAATTCTTGAATGTCGTCGCTTAGGTGCTCGAAGTCTATTGGTTTTTTATTTACCCATTTAATCCAATGTTGTTCTGTTTCTTTGAGAAGTTTTGTTGTAGTTTTTTTTATGATGAAATTTTTTAGATTTTGAACTTCGCTGTGTTTTGTTCCCACGGCAATCCAATAATCTATTGCTTGATTTTCCTTTCCTTTTATGTTTAGCGTGAACCCAATTGTTGAGTCTACTGAACCATGTTCTATTGGGTTTTTACTCAGAGAACCATCTTCAGCGTCGACGTAGGTTCCGAGTTTTTTACTTACTCCTCCTGCGGCTCCTGTTGCGTAATCGTCAAATGTTTTTTTGTTTGCGGTTCCGCCTATCAGGAAATATCTTTTTCCTTTGTAATTTATTATCGATTCTAGGTTTGGGTTATAATATACCGTGTCTCCAATGTTTGCTTCTGAGATGTGGAAATGTTGAGAAAAGAATACTTTTATTTTTCTTTTTTCTTTTCTTAGATTTTCTACTTTTACTTGTCTTAGGAAAATGTTTTTTTCGTGATGAACGGCTTCGTTCATTGTGAGCCTAATTCCAAGTTCTTCGTTTGTTGCTTTAATTTCACTTACTAGGGAGTCTTTTTTATAGTCTATTAATATTTTCCAGCTGTCTTTGTTTATCCAGCTGAATTTTTTGTCGACCCAAACTCCTGTTCTGTGATGATGGCTCGAAACGTGATTTTCTTGTCCGACGTATGGGTAATAGAAGTCTCGGATGTTTGCGTTTTTGTCTAGGCAGACGAGAATATTTCCGTTGCCGAGAATTACATGTCGGGTCATTTGAACCTCAGGATGATTTATCCATATTTTTTTTGATGTAAGTGATACGTGTCCTGATTTTTCTTGCCATTGATTTTGCGTCTTTTGCGTCTCTGACGTTGTTTGCTAATTTTACATCACCGATGACGTCATATATCCAAGCTGAAAAGTCGTTTTTCTCTGAATTGACGTGATAATTAAAGGCCTTTTCTTTCATTTTTCTGAGACCTTTTGTTAGTTCTTCGAGATTGCAAAAAACACTTGAATCTATACAGGAGAATTTTTTATCTTCTAGAGTATTTGATAATATTAGCTCTGCTTTTTCGAAATCTATTTTAACCATTTTTTTTAGCCTTCTTTTTCTTTTTTGAAAAAAATGATTTTTTGTAGTTTTCCCCAACAAGAGATCCTGCTAATTTTTTGTAAGCGTGAGAAATGTCTTGGGTTGGTGCGTAGCTGACTACTGGAACCATTTTGGAGGTCGCTGCTAATACTTTTATGTTGTTTGGCAAACTTGCCAGGACTTTTACTTCTGAGGCTTGAGCGATGTCTTTTGAGCCTAATTCGAATCTTTTTTTGTGGACTTTATTTAAGACGATTCCTCTGATTGGGGCTTTTTTTTCTTTTGCTATGTTGATTGCATGTAATGTTGAACTCAGTGTTGGGTAATCTGGAGAGCTTACAACTAGTATTTCGTCTGAAGCTGCCATTGTTGCTACCATTTCGTCGTTTAGTGAAGGTGATGAATCGATAAGTATTATGTCGTAGATTTCTCTTAGTGGGTCGATTTTTTCTTTTAGTAATAGTGTATCTACTGGATTTGGCGCGAGTTTTCCTGGTATGATGTGGAACCCAAGGTCGTGTTGATAGATTGCTTCGTATATTGAATATTCGTCGTTTAGAACAGGGTGTAAATTATGATCTGGATTTATTATTCCTACGTGTAATCCAAGGTGTGGAGTTGAGAAATTTGCATCAATAATTAAAACTTTTTTTTGAAATTCTTCTGCGAGTGCGGCTCCAAGATTTGCGACAACAGTTGTTTTTCCAACGCCGCCCTTTAATGCAATAATACCAAAGACTTTTGCATCAGCCATTTGCAATTGCGTCTTTTATTTGGTTGATTACGCCTTTTTTTGTTTTCTTTGATTTGTTTTCCATTCTTTCTTCAATTGCTGCAATCATTTCCTTCCGGTTATCGATTTGCTTTAATCTTTTTGATAGGGGTCCATCTTTTAGAATCTCCTTGGTCCAGTTAACAAAATCATTTCTTGCAGAATTAACGTGTCCGGAAAAGGTATTATCGTTGACATTTTTTACCCATTCTAACATTTCTTTTTTGCTTCTTAGTGTTTGTTCGTCACATGTATAAAAAAAATGTTCACTTTTTCTAATTACCATTTTGCGCTCCTCTTTATTTATTTTAATTAATTTATCTTTATAAATGTTCCTTTGAAATTTCGATTATCTCTGAGGATGAATCATTTTTTGATAGATTATCTATTCGAATTTCGAGGTCGTGGAGGACATTCATAAAGCTGATGAATGCGTCGTATGGACTATCGTATGGACTGAAGTATTTGTGAACGTCACCGTCGGAAAACCATTTAGTGCACATGTAATAAAAGTGATCTGATGTTTGTAGTTTTCTCCATTTATGAATTAGATTTTTGTCTTTTGTCTTTAGAACTTTGAATCCGAGAGCGTAAATTCTATTAATTGCGGCGTGCTGCATGTCGTTGCCTAGCCATGCACTTAAATCTCTTTCTAGGTCTGCCCATGAGATGTAGTGTGGTACGTCGCATTCGCCTACATGGTTATATGATTCGATGATTTCTGAGGGTGTTTTAAAATTGTTATCTGGATGTTTTAGTATTTCTGTTGGTAAGTGTTTTAGGAAGTTAAAGATTCCCGTGTCTTCCCATTGGTGTTCTCCAAACGTTTCGTAGTCCATGAATAGATTTATGACGTCTCCGTTTCCGTTGACTGCGTTTACCCACTTCGCATATTTTGGAGCGGTTAGTGGGAATTCTTTCCAGCTTTTTTCTGAGAATCTGAAGGCGATGTCGTCGCTGAGTTTGTAGTTTTTTAAAAGAAGTTTTATGTTATTGGCACCTGTTGGTTTGTATAAAAAATTTGGTGATTTCCATCCGAGGATGTGATCTGCACCTTCTGCTAAGATTCCTTTGTATCCCATTGATTCGACCTCTTTTGCAATTGCGTTGTTGTAGATTAGTTCTGTGTTTCGGAAAACTTTTGGAGTTACGTTGAATAGTCTTTCGATTAGTTCTCTGTGTAGTCTTACTTGTTCTCGGAATTCGCCTTTTGAGTAGAGGAATGCTAGAGAGTGGTAGTATGTTTCTTCGAGGACTTCGGCTCTTCCTGTTGCGACTAATTTTTGAAATGATTCGAGGACTTCTGGGGCGAATTCTTCGAGTTGTTCGAGAAAGACTCCTGAGAATGAGAAGCTTATTTTGAATTCTGGGTGTTGATCCAGGAGTTCGAGAAGTAGAGCGTTTGTTGGTAGGTAGCATTTTCTTGCGACTTTTCTAAGGACAAATGCATTATTGACGCTAGTTTCGGAATTGTCGGAGAAATAGTTTTCATCTTGGCCGATGTCGAAGATTGAATATTTTTTGATTCTGTATGGTTGGTGGACTTGGAAGTAGAGGCAGATTGATACCATTAATTTTTTCTCCCTAGTGTTTGATCGTAGATGTCGATGCAACGTGCAGCTGGTTCTTTCCAGCTGAATTTTTTTACTTCTTTTACTCCGTTTTCTTTTAGAGTTTTATGTAGCTCTCCATGTCTTAAGATTGATACTATTTTGTTTGCCATTTCATCCGTATTCCAGAAATCGGTTTTTAGGCAATGTGTTAGTACTTCAGAGACGCCTGATTGATGTGAAATTAGGACGGGGGTTCCGCACATTAGTGATTCTAATGGTGTGATTCCGAAAGGTTCGGATACTGAGGGCATGACGTAGAGGTCGGCCATTTGGTATGCTTCGTGAATGTCTTTTCCTCGGAGGAATCCTGTAAAAATGAATTTATCTGCAATTCCGAGTTCTGCGACTCTTCTAATTGTTGCTTTTTCCATATCTCCTGAGCCGGCTACGACGAAAATAACATCCGGATAATATTCTAAAACTTTTTTTGCTGCTGCTACGAAATAATCTGGACCTTTTTGTAGTGTTAATCTTCCTAGGAATAGTACTATTTTTTTGGTTTTCTTTAGTTCGTGCATTTGATCTAGTGCGTAATTTTCGAATTCAACAGCGTTGTGGACGACTCTTACTTTTTCTGGGGCGATGCCGTAGCTTTCTATGATTCTGTTCCTTGTTAAGTTGCTGACTGCGATTACAGTGTCTGCTTCTTCCATCCCTTTTTTCTCGATGTTATAGACATATTGGTTTACCTCGTTTCCACCGCCTCGGTCAAATTCTGTTGCATGGACGTGGACGACCAAATGTTTTCCTGAGACTTTTTTTGCTGCGATTGCGGCTTTGTAGGTTAACCAGTCGTGGGCGTGGATTATGTCGAATTCTTCTTGTTCGGCGATTTGACCACCAATTGCTCCATATCTTTCAACTTCTTCAAATAAATTATTTCCGTAGATTTGCTTGGTTTTCTTTTCTTCTTCTGATAATCTGTATTCGTAACTTTCTTCGGTGGCGTATGCTTGAAGTGGCGAGTTTACGAAATATTGTTTTTTTATTACGCTTTTTGTTTCGTCACCGAATACCATTTTTAAGAAATCAACGTCGATATCAACTTTTCTTGGGAGAACGAATGTCACGTCTACGTCGTGTTTGCTTAGTCCTCGTGTTAGACCAAAGCAAGCAGTACCAAGCCCTCCACTGTTAAAAGGAGGGAATTCCCAGCCAAACATTAAAACCTTCATTTTTGCCCCTTTGTGTTTATATTTATTATTTCTTTTTCTTACTTATTAAAGGTTGCGATAATTTTTAGAGTTTTGAGGGTTTATTTTAGAAAGAATGAATGCGCGGGCCGGGAATTGAACCCGGGCCCCAACGTTGGCAACGTCGAATAATAACCACTATACTACCCACGCATGTAATTTCTATAATTTTGTTGTTTAAAAATATTTGTTAATTGTTTGTTGTTTTGAAAATATTTATAAAGAATATAGCTTTCTTTATTTAATGGGAACATTGGGGTTGATATTGATACTTTTAGTTGTTTTGGTTGTTTTAGTTATTGTTAAAATTTATTTAGTTGATCGTAGGGGCAAAGTGGCTGTTAAAGAAGGAAATGAATTAGAAATTTTTAATGATTTAAAAAAAGAATTTGATGGGTATCATGAAGCAGGTAATATGAAAAAAGCGAGGGAGATATTTAAGCAGCTTAAGAATTTGTATAAACATTTGCCCAATGAGGAGAAGATGAGGGTGAATATGGATTGGGATTTCGGAAAAGTAAAAAAAGAAATTATTAATAGATAGGGGATGACGTAAAATATTTGTTAATTAGTTGATGAAGATTGTTCCTTTTAGAATTAAATCTCTGAATGTAATTGATGTGGCGTTAAGTTTGTCGATTTCTTCTAGGAGTTTTATGTATTCGGCATATTTTTCTGGGTTGTGATTCTTTTTTGAGTCGGTGTAATCTTGAGGGTGGAGCATTATTATACAGAGTCCTTTTTCGTCTAGAGCGTCGCTGCATTCTTCTATTACAGTGTCTATAGATTCTAGTTTTTTATTGTCCCAATCGTATGTTGAGGAACTGAATCCATATTCGTCTGAGTTATGGCCTGCGGATATGAATTTGATTCCGTGTTTTTTTAGTGCCGGGAATGTTCCTTGTGAGATTGTATTATCTGGTGGAATAAATGTAACTATGTCTTTTTCAATTTCATTTAAGATTATTAGCCCTTTGTTGATTTTTTTCTCTGCTTTTGAGAAGCTTAGGTTTCGGAATTCTCTATATGTGTGTTCGTAGCCGTGAAGCGCTATTTCGACCTTGCATTTTTTTTCTTGGAGGAGTTTTATTATCTCGATATCTTCAAAAATTCCGCCAGAGATTCCTGGGATTACTCCGAGAACTAGGGTTTTGTTTCTTTCTAGTGCATCTTCAACCATTTTTATTTGGGTTTCTCTCCATGTGAAAGCTTGGATGTCGTCGATTCTTAAAATTATGTTTCTTTCTCCGGGTGCGTGCCAGATTCTTTCGCATTTGAGATTTATTCCTTTTACTTGGACTGATGAAGTCATTCCGAATAAGCTGATGATCATGGCAGTAGATACTAAGATTATTAATGCGGCGGAAGTGGTGATTTTGATTACGGGTAAAAATTTCATCTTCTGAGAATCCACGATGACAAGTGGAATATTTTATCAATTATGATAATTGAAAGGTTCACGATTAAACTGATTCCGCCGACTGGAAATAACATCAGTATCTATCCGCCTTTTGCCATTGCAAATTTCGTTTATTTAGTATTATTTCTTTGAAGAAACTTCCGACGAAGATGCTTTTGTCAGCTAGGCCTAGGAAATAATGATGGGGAAGATAAAGGTATAAAGAGTATTTTTTATATTTGAAAATTCCGTATGAAAGGCAGATGGAAACGATGAGGAATTGGAGTAATAGAAGGTACGCGAAATATTTGATTCCTATGAATACTAGTAGAGGGGCGAAGAGAAATAGTGCTCCCATTAGAAAACCTTCGACGTAAATTAAAGAAAGCATTAGAGCATTGTTGGGTTTGGAGAATATTTTGACGTTCTTTTTGAGACATGTCCAACCGCCGGAATACCATCGGTAGAGTTGTTTGAAATATGACTTTAGGTTGTTTGGATCTTGAGTGTAGACGATTGCTTGGTTGTTGAAGTCTAATTTTTTGTTGGCTAGTTTTAATTTGTAGGTGAAATCTAAATCTTCTGTTACGGTGTCGTGATCAAATGTAACTATTTTTTTGAATTCTTCTGTTTTGAATCCAGAGGCACATCCCGATAGAACGAATAGGGCTGAGATTGCTATTTGTGCCTTTTTGTAAATTGTTTGTCCGATGAGGTAGTTTATTTCTCTGACTTTTGTAATCCAGTTTCCTTTTTCTGATTCTACCATGCCGCAAACAGCGACAATGTCTTTTTCGTAGAAGCTTTTGAGAATTTGGAAGACGAAATTCTTATCTAATCTTGTGTCAGCATCTACTGTAATAAAAATGTCCGTGTCTACATATTTTAACCCAACCTCTTGTGCTTTAGATTTGTTTCCTGTGTTTTTTTCTAAGTTTACTATTTTTATTCTGTTTCCAAATGATTTTAATATTTTTAGCGTATTATCTGTGGAGCCGTCGTTGACGACAATAATTTTATCTGGTGGTCTGGTTTGTCTGAGGCAAGAGGTGATGCATTTTTCTATTGATTTTTCTTCGTTGTGGGCTGGGATGAGAACTGAGACGGTCCATGATCCGCTGATTAGGTTTTTATTTTTCAGGGGCACGACTTCTTTCTTTCTTTCGTTTTGTGTGATAAATACGAGGATGATGCAGAATACAACTAAGACAATCATAAGATTCAGAACGCTCATCCAGAAAGAAAGGCTCATTTTTCACCTATAGTATAATGCGAATTTTTTATTTAAACCTTATTACTACTTGTTTTGGATGAAAATTGACAAATTACGAGATAGGCACAGCTTTTTAAACTATGAATTGGTTTTTTATTATATTGTTAGAATTATCTTGGCAAAAGTTGCCCAATCCTTTCGGTATAATAGATGAAAGGAGATACAAGTAATATGGAAAGAAGATTCGACAATAGAAGAAATGATTCTGGTAGACGGAACAATAACTTTAGTAGAGCACCACGAGAAATGCACAAAGCAATATGCTCGGGATGTAAGAAAGAATGTGAAGTACCGTTTAAGCCTACTGAAGGACGAGACGTTTTTTGTCAAGAGTGTTTTAAGAAAAACAACCCTCGAAATTAAGATTTAATTAGAGGCATAATTTTTATTTTTTTATTGGTTAGTTTATATTGAATTCTAAGGTTTTGGAATCATAGAAGGTCTTGTCTTTTGTGATGATGAAATTGTATTTAATGTTGCAGCTTGGGGCGTCTTCTGGGAATGAGAAATAGACTGTCATGTGGTCGATCCATCCTTTTGGTATTTTTCCGAAGCTAGTCCATCCTCTTTCTATCCAGGTTTTAGCTTCGGTTGCTGTTATTCCGCAATTCTTTGCAGTGTTTTCATCGGCACTCCAGTTAAATTCGAAATAGTTTTCTCCTGAAGGGTTTGGATTATTTAGGGCGTATGCGACTCCGAATTTTTGTCCTTTTGAGACGTTAATATATCCTGTCGGTGGAAGGTAGAATGCTGTTTTGCTGTTTGGATCAATCATTGAGTTTAGGTTTTTTTTTACATCTTCTTCAATATAATCATAGTTATATTTGTTCCAGTCTATAATTTCTTCTTTGACTTCTTTTATTTGTGTGATTTCTTTTTCTTGGGGTTTCTTGTTTATTGAGAATAAGATTATTGCTATGATTATTACGATTGTTCCAATTAGAATTATTTTCTTTTTTTGCATGGAGGTAGATTGCTAGAGGGGTTTTTAATTTCTGTGTTTGTCAGCGAATAGTATTTAAACGTAGAGAATATTGTTATTTTATGAGAGAGGTGAAACGTCCGTGGGGAGACGAAAAACATTTTGTAAGAAATATGAAATGTACGATAAAAATTTTGACTGTTCAGCCAAATCAAATTTTGAGTTTGCAAAAACATAAGAAGCGAAAAGAACAGTGGTATTTTTTAACAGATGGCTGGGTGCAGCTTGGGACTAAAAAGAAAAAAATCAAGAAAGGTGAAATAGTGACTATTCGAAAGATGCAGGCGCATCGGATTTTTGCGAAAAAGAGCGAGGTGAAAGTTTTGGAGATTTCTTATGGGACGTTTGATCAGAAAGATGAGATAAGATTGGAGGATGTTTATGGTCGGGCGTAAGAAAATAATTGCTATTGATTTAGGGGGGACCAATCTTCGGATTGCGATTATTGAGAATAGGAAGATTTTGAAGTATTTGAAAGTAAAGACGCCTAGAGTGGCTCCTGAAATAAAGAAGAAAATTTTTGAGTTGGTTGGAAATTATATGTCTAAGGAAATTAAGGGAATTGCTGTTGCTTCGCCTGGGCCGTTGAAAGATGGGACGATTAAGAATCCGCCGAATTTGCCGTTGAGAAATTATAATTTAAAGAAGGAATTGGAGAAAAGGTTTGGGGTTTCTGCTGTGGTCAAGAATGATGCGGATTGTGTTGCTTTTGCTGAGTTGGAGCTTGGTTGCAAAAAGAAGAATTTTATTTTATTGACTCTTGGGACGGGGATTGGTGGCGGAATAATTATGGATGGAAAGCTTTATCGAGGAGAAGGTTATGGTGGTGAGTTGGGTCATATAATTTTGGATCATGGTAAAAATTTTGAGGAGTTAGCTGCTTCGAAGAGACTGGGGAGATTGACGAAGAAAACTTTTGGGAAGAAAATGTTGTTTAGTGACTTGATGAGGATGGAAGATGCTAGGGCGAAGAAACTTCTTTATGAGTTTACTGAATATTATGGGCAGGGAATTGCGTCGCTGATTCATTGTTTTGATCCTGAGGCCGTTATTTTGGCTGGAGGAGTTAGGGAATGTGGAGATGATTTTTTGAAAATGATTAGGAAGCACTCTCAGAAATATTTTCGATTGCCTAAGAAAACACCGATTCGTTGGAGTAAATTAAATCATCCGGGAGTGTTGGGGGCGAGTTTGTATTTAGAATGAGCGTGAAAAAAGTTCGGGCGCCGATTAGGGTAGATTTTGGTGGTGGGACTACTGATATTTATCCGTTTACACATACGCATGGCGGGGCTGTTTTGAATTGTGGGATTGATCGTTATGTCGTTGGTAAACTTGTTGCTACGGATGAAAGTGTTCACTTGGAATATACTGGCAATTCTCCGACTTCGAGTGGGCTTGGAACTAGTGGAGTTATGAATTTGGTTTGGTTGGCGCTGATTAGTCAGATTAAGATGAAGAGGAAGGGTGGAGTTTCTTATAAAAATCGAATGGAGTTAGCCGCTAAGGTTTATGGGATTGAGCAGTCGATGGGTTTGGTTGGCGGGAAACAGGATCAGTATGCTGCGGCTTTTGGTGGGATTAATTATATTGAGTTTAATGGGGATGAGGTTAAGTTGGAGCAATTGAAATTGTCGTCGGCCTTTGTGAAAAAACTTGAGAGTAAGTTAGTTTTGGTTTATACTGGTAAGCCGCATTTTTCTGGGAGTACAAATAAATCTATGATGGATGATTTGAAGAAGGGTAAGAATACTGGGAATCTTGTTCGGATTAAGGGGATTGCCAAGGAAATGAGAGATGCCTTGAAGAAAGAAGATTTGCATAAGTTTGCGTCGTTGATGAATGAAGAAACTGAAGAGAGAAAGAAGTTACATAAGGGTATTGTTGGGTCGCAGTTACAAAAGTTTATTGACAAGGGTTTTAAGAATGGTGTGATTGCTGCGAAGGTTTGTGGAAGTGGTGGCGGTGGGAGTGTTTTGTTTTTTACGGATGAGAGAGATCGGTTAATTAAGGCGTTCGGGGAAAATGTTATAGATTTTAAATTTGATTTTGGGGGATTGTCATGGGTGTAAAAGTTAAACGGAAGTTGCTTATGGGTCCCTCTAAGAATAAGTGGGAGGCTCGAGCTGTTTTGAATCCAGCGGTTGTGCAGGACAAAGATGGAACCGATCATATTTTTTATAGAGCGGTTGCAAAGAATTGGGTTTCGAGTATTGGTTATGCGAAAGTCAAGAATGGGAAAGTTGAACGATTTAATGAGCCTTTGTTGAGTCCGACAAAAAGTTATGAGAAGATGGGGCTTGAGGATCCGCGGGTTACAAAGATTGGAGATACTTATTATATGTTGTATACGGCGTTTGATGGAGCCGATGCAAGGATTGCTTATGCGGTTTCGAAGGATTTGAAGAAATGGAAGAGGAAGGGAATTATTAGCCCAAGTGTTCCTGTGAGAGATGCTCGGAAGTTGGTTAAGATTAAGAAATATCGAGATAAGTGGAAAGGTCAAGAAGTTGGTGGATCGCGAGATGCACTTTGGGATAAAGATGCTGTTTTATTTCCGAGGAAGATTGGTGGGAAGTTTGTGATGTTGCATAGGTTTTTGCCGGATGTTCAGATTGTTAAGTTTAAGAATTTTTCAGAATTAAAGAGTAATCAGTTTTGGAAGAAATATATTGGTAATTTAAGTGAGGGCAGGGATGATGTTTCTTTATATCGACGGTATAGTTGGGAGGATCAGCATATTGGAGCTGGGGCGCCTCCGATTGAGACGAAGAAAGGGTGGCTTTTGATTTATCATGGGGTTAATTTAAATAGGGAGAAGGCGACGCTTAAGATGAAAGCGAAGGGATGGTATAATTTTAAGAAATTTCTTTATAAAAATAGAGAGAAAAGGTTGCCTCTGGTTTATCATGCTGGGGCTGCGTTGTTAGATTTAAAGAAGCCGGAGATGGAGATAACTCGATTGAAAGAACCTTTGTTTTCGCCGACACATTCTTGGGAGAGGAAAGGGGATGTTAGTAATGTAGTTTTTCCTGAGGGGGCGACCCTTAATGGGGATAAGTTGAAGATATATTATGGGTGTGCGGATACTAAAATTGGCGTGGCGGAAGTTAGTCTTAAGGAACTTCTTAGTCATTTGAAGAAGCCGAAGTATTAGAATAATTTGTAATTTGGTTTTCCTGTGATTTGGTCTTGTGAGTAATTTTTACAGAGATCTATTAAGATGTCTTCGTGGGTCACTGCCAAGTTCATGATTGTGTCGCAGCCGCCGTAGTAAATTAGGATTGTTTTGTTTTTCTTTTTTATTGCGCCACAACTGAAGATGACGTTGGGAACGTGGACATATTCGGTTTCTTTTATTCTGCAATCGGCCTTTGTGGGGAATAGGATGGGGATGTTGGATACTTGGATTTTTTTAGGATTTTTTAGGTCGTGTAAGGCGACTGATAGAACGTAATTTGTTCCTGCCATTGTTGTTCTTGCTCCGTGGAATATATTTAGCCAACCTTTTTTTGTTTTGATTGGTGTGGCGCCTGGTCCGATTTTGTCTGAGATGGCACTTGGACCTTTTGGAGATTGAATAACTGGACCTTTTGAAAGAATCCATTTATTTAAATTGAGATTACTGCAGGTTCCAATGAATATTTGTTTGTATTTTGTTCCGAATTCTTTTTTTGAATCGTTTAACCTAAATAGAGCGTAATATTTGTTGTTGATTTTTTCTGGGAAAATGACTGCGTTTCTTGATTTTTCGTTTGTCATTGGTCCGAGTCGTAAGAATTTTTTGAAGTCGCGTGTTTTTGCTAAACAGACTCTTGGTTTGTTTTTGTTGGTGTAGCCGCTATAGGTTATGTAATAGGAGTTGTTTATTTTTACGATTCTTGGGTCTTCGATGCCGCCGAGTTCATAGGTTTTTTCTGGAACCATAGTTGGTCCTTCGCTTATTTTCCATTTGTCGATGCCATTTTTGCTTATTGCGGTACCTAAGACGGAGATTCCATTTTTCAAGTGGCTTCTGAAAAGTATTAGTATTTTACCGTCGTATTCTGTGATCCCTGCGTTGTGAACTGTTTTTACTTGGAATTTGGTATCTTTCCAAACATCATTGACTTGCCTCGGTGTTATTATTGGATTTTTCTTGAGGCGATAAACAGGTTTATTAGAATTAAGAGTTATATTTCTGTTGTTGAATTTTACTTTTTTGGTTAAAATTTTGCACCTTTTTTTATTTATCTTTATCTTTTAGAGTCAAGATTTTATTATAAACCTTTAGATATCCTTCGACCATTTTTTCAACGCTGAATTTTTCGACCGCTTCGATTCGGCAATCGATTCTATTAATGTTGTCGATTTTTTTTACTGCTTCTACGGCTTCATCGATGTTATTTACTATAAATCCCGTTTTTCCGTCATTAATGACTTCCTTTATTGATCCTTTGTCAAATCCGATTACGGGAGTTCCGCAAGCGAATGATTCTGGCATTATTAATCCAAATCTTTCGGGGCGCATTACTGGATGAAGTGTTGCAAGAGCATTGCCAAGCAATTCGTTTCTTTTTTCTGGGTTTACGGGTCCAATGAATTTTATTTGTTCTCCGTCGATAAATGGTTCGATATATTTTTTGAAGTAATCTTTTTCCTGAATTATTCCGGCGATAATTAATTTTTTGTTTGATTTTTTGGCTATTTGGATGCATTCATATGTTCCTTTTTCGTAGCAAATTCTTCCGAGAAAAACTAAGTAGTCTCCTCCAGCGGGGTTGTAGTTGAATTCGTCTATATTGATTCCATTGTGAACTGTGTCGACGTAGTCTAGTTTTTCATGTCTATCTGAATCGCTTATGGAAACATAGTGTGTGTTTTCGTTATATTTTTCGTAGATTGGGTAGATTTCTGGAGAAGAGAATCCGTGAATTGTTGTGAGAATTGGAGTCTTTGTGAGTTTAGAAAATGTTAGGGGGGTGAAGTCGAAATGATTGTGGATTATATCGAAATCATCGGCACGTTCAAAAATTTCTGAGATATGTAAGAGTCGCCAGACGTCTGAGTTGATTGATTTGTCTTCTTCGTATCCTGTGTGACATACTGCGTGTAAATCTCCTTCAGTGATGCTTTCTTTTGTTGCGAATAAGGTTACTTCGTGGCCTCTTTTTACTAGTCCTTCTGCTATATTACTTGCAACTAATTCCCATGGACCGTAATCTCTTGGAGGAGTTCTCCAGGCAATTGGAGACAGAATAGCAATTTTTAATTTTTTTCTTTCCATGATTAGTTGTGATGAGGAGTTTACTCACTCTCTTTTTTTATTTCTTCGATTGCGAGACGTGCCATAAGATAGGAAAGTGTTGATTCAGCCCCCTGATTCATGTTTAGGTTGTATTTTCCTATTCCGTCGAAGCAGCCGCCTGTGCTTTCATCGTATACCATTTGATTAAGGTGGTTGTTTCCGAAGAACCAGTGGATTGATTGAATTGCGTTTTGATGATATTCTGAATTTTTAGTTACTGTGAAGGCGGTTAAGTATGTATGGACTAATGAAGAGGCGTCTACTGGTTGTTGGTCGTAGAGGGCCCGTTTTCCATTTCTTTTGAACCAGCCGTTTTGGCCGATTAGGCAAATTTTGCTATCGACGAATACTAATTCTGTTAGAAATTTTAGGGATTTTTCTGCTATTTTGAGGTACTCTTCATTTTGAGTTATGTCGTATGCGAGGTAGAGTGCTTCTGGGAGTTTTGAGTTTGAGTAGGACAGGACTTCTTCGAACCAGTGCCAGTCTTCGGCGCTTTCAAGGTGGTATCTTTGGACGAGGTAGTTTGCTAATCTTTGGATTAGTGCTAAGATTTCCTTGTTTTGTCCTTTTTGGTAATAGTGATATAATCCTATGATTGAGAATGCGACAGCTCTTGGGGATTTGATGTCGGCGAGAAATCCTAGGGATTTTCTTATAAGTTGTTCTGATTTGTGTATCATTTCTTCGTCATCTGATTTATTTGTTGTATAACCCAATGCCCATATTGTTCTTCCGAATGAGTCGTCGCTGTGTGGATCAAGTAGTTCGTTTTCGTTTTTGAAATTGTTTTGAAAATTTCCGTATTTGTCTTGGCATTGTTTGATGAAATTTAGGTATATTCTTGAGAGCTCTAGTGATTCTTGGGAGTCGAAGAGCTTGGAGTGTAGGACTGCGGCCATTAGGGCTCGGGAATTGTCGTCTATTGTGTATCCTGATGAATCGTCTGGTTCGGCGTGGTTGCAGAATTGTAGCATTCCGAAGTCGTCTGTCATTCTGATTAGATGGTCTAGTTTTATTTCTGGGAGATTTTCTATTGTTTTGTCTTGGAGTTTTAGAACTTTGTTGAATAATTTTCCGTAGCTAATTGCGACGTTTTGCCATGTCATGCGTCTGCTGTATGCGTATGCGTTTCTTTCGATTAGTTTTTTATAATTTGGGTTTGATAGGACTGTATTTATTGCTGTTGCGTATGATTCTGGGTCTTTTTCTTTGGCTATAACTCCTCGGTCTTGGGCTAGGAATTCTTTTGCATATTCTATTGGGGAGGAAACTACTACTTTTCCGCATCCCATTGCGTATGATAGAGTTCCGCTTACGATTTGTTTTGTGTCGATATTTGTACATACGTAGATGTCGCTTGCTGTGAGGTATTCTATAAGTTCTTGAAGGGATAGGAATTTGTTGAAGAATTTGACGTGGTTTTTTAGACCGAGTTTTTCGATTTCTGCCATTAGCTCTCTTCGGTAAGATTCGCCTTCTTCTCTTTGGATAACTGGATGAGTTTCTCCTATTATTATGTATAAAACGTCGGGATGCTCTTCTACTATTTTTGGCATGGCCCGGATCATATATTCAATTCCTTTGCCTCGACTTAGTAGTCCGAATGTCGAGATAATTGTTCTGTTCCCGAAGTGAATTTTTTGTTTTGCCAATTCCGAACTTCTAAATGGAACGCTTGGAATTCCGTGTGGGATGAAGTGAAGTTTCTCTCTGTCTATTTCATAATCGTTTACTAGGATTTCGATTGCTTTATTTGCCATGACGACTGCGGTTGATGATTTTTCACATAGGGATTTAATAATTCTTTTAACTGCAGTGTTTGGGGTTGGGAGGACTGAGTGGAAGATGACTACAATTGGTTTTTCGATTAATTCAAGGAATGGAATTATGTGGTTTCCATATTCGCCGCCGAAAATTCCGAATTCGTGTTGGATGCAGATTAATTTGATTTTGTCATTTTCATTGATTTCTTTGGCTTTTTGGATGTAATCGTCGATATCGTCTTTATTTATTTCGATTATTACGTTTTGGTCATAATTGTAGATATTAGCATCTTCGTTTAAAGCAATGATTCTGGACTTTAGTCCTGGTTCGAAATTTCGGTTCATTGCGGAGGATAAATCTTTGGTAAACGTAGCTATTCCGCACTCTTTTGGTGGATAATTCCCCAAAAAGCATATCGTTTGACTGTTAGGTTCATCATCGTCTCCTTCTTCCATGGAGATACGAATTTTTGACGATTTATAAGTGTTATCGGGGTCGAGTTTTTTAGGGAAAGGTTTATTAAGAATGTCGTGCTTTTCGAGTAAGGTCGATGTTTTAATTAGTTTTTCACTGGGTTTTAGTAATAAGATAATCTTAAATAATAATTTTGCTGTTTGTTATTCTCCTCGGAAGATTATTTTAAGTAATTCTTGAAAGGGGGTATAAATATATGAATAATAAATTATTATTGAGTGCGACGACGTTTTTGATATTGGTTTTAGCTACGGGTTTCGTTATGGCTGATACTTTGACTATTTCTAGCGATGATACTATGGAATGGTCTGCTGATGGTGCTAACTGGAATTCAACTTTTGATACATGGGTTCATTCTGCTTGGCCTACTATTGCTGGTGCTTCGTGGATTTGGAGGACTTCTGTGACTGATCCTGTTTGGGAATATAACAATGTTCCAGATGGAGGTTGGTATTTTAGGAAGACTTTTGATATTCCGGAATGTGTTGATGAAGATAATATGACTGGGACCATGACTGCGGCTGCGGATAATGCATATAGAATGTCATTTAATAGTGTTGATATGGGTGGTCGAGGAATTATGGATAAGGATGGTCCAGATGCTCAGAGCTGGAAATTAGAGAAGACTTTTAATCTTACGGGCTTAGTTACTGGAGAAAATACTATTGAATTTAGAGCCTTGAATTATTTTAGGACTGGTAGTTCTTCGAGTAATCCTGCTGGACTGATTTTTCAGATACAAATTGACCTTCCAATTACAGATGGCGACGATGATGGCGTTAGTGATTGTGATGATATCTGTGAAGGATATGATGACAATCTAGATGCTGACGGCGATGGTATTCCAGACGGATGTGATAACTGTCCAACAAATGCTAATCCAGACCAAGCTGATGTAGATCAGGATGGTATTGGAGATGTTTGTGACGGTATTTGTAGTGAGACTGTTGAAAATGCTGCATTTTTGAGATTTGGTACGAACCGATGGATTTTTGATAGTACTACTAGCGATTTTGTGACCAATTCTCCTAAAGGGAAGGGTCCAAAGAAGTTCTATACTGTTGAAGATACACAAGGTTGTAGCTGTTCTCAAATACTTGACTGGTTAAATGAATATGATCCAGAAGAGTTTGGCGAGATGAGGGGTCATTACAAGTTTGGTTGTAGCTCAAGTATTATGGATGCATTCTTAGAATTAACATCTAATTAAATCAAATTTTTATTTTTTTTTATTTTATTTTGAAAGAGAATTATTCTTCGGGTTCGCTTGCGATGAATGCCCACCATGGTTTTTTTATCTTGATTACTTCACCGTTTTCAGCGTCTACTTGTGCCTGGACTTTCATTTTGGTCTTGAATATTCCTAAAATTTTTGAATGTCTTTTTATTTGTAATTCGTAAGCTAGTTGTTTATTCTTTCCGACTTCTTTGAGTTCGATAGTACAATTGTTTTCTTCGGAGCATACTCTTAATCTTAATCTTTCGAGTGCTCTTTGTCTAGCTGTTTCTGGCATTATTTTTATTTCTTTTTTGAGGCCGTTTTTCATTTTGACTTTTAATTTGGAGGTTCCGTTTTCTGTTTCTTCTTCGATTTCGAGCTCTGTTTCTATTCTAATTTCTCCGAATAAAAGTTCCATTCTATTTTGGGCTAGTTCTCTAACTCTTACGGTTTCTCCGTTTTCTAGTGTGACCTCTCCTGCTCTAACCCTTCCTCTGATATATTGCCCTAATCCTCTCTTTGTTTTGTTTATTTTGTCTTTATCATTATCAGTTTCGTTTTCATCATGGTCAACTTCTTTACATTCATATTCTGGGCAACATTCGCCTAAGTCTTCTTCTTCTAAAATTTCATAATCTTCACATGTAGGCGGTTGACACACTCCTTCACATGTATCTGTTTCGTTATCTTCAGTTTCATTTGCTTCTACAGTGCTATTTTCTGCTAAAACTAGTTGGAAGCTTAGAAGGATAACTAATAATCCTAAAATTAGTGCAAATACCTTGTTTGCCATGATTTTGTTTAGGCTTTTTGACTTATAAGTGTTTGTAAATGTTTAAGTATTATTTTATGTTTGGAATTTGATGAATCCTATTGAGAAAATAAAGCGAGATCATGAGGACATTGAGCGGGAATTGATTGAACTTGAGACGATTATGGAAACGGATAATATTAATTATTCTAATTTGGTTCATGTTCTTCGGAAGTTGCATGATATGTGGGATGATCATGAGGAGTTTGAGGTTGTTGTTTTTAATGATTTGAAGAATAGAGGTTATGAGATACCTATTGAGAAAATTTTGTTTGAGCATGGAAATTTTGCTGAGCATCGAGAGAAAATTATTAGAGCTATTGAGTCTGGGAGTGAGACTGGTGTTAAGGCGAGTTTGTTTGATGATGGTAAATTTATAATTGAAAAAATTAGGGCACATAAGGATTTTGAGGATGAGTTATTGTATACGATTCCTGATGATATTTTTAATGTGAGTTATAATGATGAGGATTTAGTTGATGGTCACCATGGAGTTTCTGCTGTTATTAGAAATAGCGAGGGTCATGTTCTGATGCAGGATCATGTTAAGTTTGGGTTTTGGACTATTCCTATTGGCAAGGCTGATATTGGTGATGACCCTATTGAGGGTTTGAAGAGGGAGATTCTGGAAGAGTGTAATTTGGTTGTTGAAGATGTTCGGGAGATTGTTGCTAGGGATCAGGTTTATTTTAGAGATGGAAAGAAGGTTAATGTTGTTGTTCATGTTTATGGGGTCTTAGTTCATTCTGGCGAATTAAAAAATAATGAACCATATAAACATCGGGAGCAGAAATTTATTCCTGTTGATGAAATAGCTAAGTTTCCCTATTTATCTGATTCAACTGTTTTGTTTTTGGATAGTATTGGGATTGTTCGGGGCTTTAAGTTAGGAAGCGAGAAGAGGTTTAGCTGGGAGTAGGGTTGGGAAACGTTTTTATACTTATTTTCATAGTGAATGTTATGAAAAAAGTGTTTGTTTTTGTTTTGTTATTGATTATTGTGTCTTCTTTTGTTTTAGCTGATGTTATTTTTCCCACAGAGACTACTGTTTATTTTACTTCTGGAGGTGAGCCTTACGAAGGAGAAGTTTCTGCTACGGTGAATTGTTGGGGTTATGTTTATGAGCCTGGTCCTCCGGTTGCTGAGCCTCCTGTTGGATATACCCCGGAAATTGCGTTTACTTTTTCTTTTGATTGTGAGGAGTATAGTTGTGTACATACTAACCCCTATTATTTGAATTATAGATATCTTGAATATTGTAATTTGGTGGGTGAAGTTGATGGTAGGGAGTTTTTGATAGAGAATTATAGTAATTCTCCGGTTGATTTTGATACTTGTGTAGATACAGGCGAACAAGAAAGTCCTTTGTATGCGTGGAGAAGTTGTGAGATAACTTTTGAAATACCTGAAGGGGGCGTTGATTGTATTGAAGAATGGGTTTGTGATAATTGTATGGGTGAGTGTGTAGATGTTAGTGATTGTGGAACGGAGAATGGTAAGCCGACGGCTACTCAGAATTGTGTTTTAGTGGAGCCTCATAAAGAAGGGGAAGGGACGAGTGTAACTCAGACTCAAAAAATATCTGTCGAGCAAACTCAGACAGTTACTGGTGAGAAAGGTGAAGTTATTGCTGTGCAAAGATCTAGGATTGAGGGAATGGAGATTAGTGTTGTAGGAAACAAAATTACCGTTGGGAAATATGAAGTTATTTCTTTGAATATGCCTATTATTGAAGATGCTGGTAAGGTTTATATTGAGCATGGAGGGGAGAGGCGTGAGATGTTGATTACTCCTGAAAATGCTGCCATTAAAACTAGGATTCGTTCTGTTGAGAAGATAATGATTGAGGAACATGAGGGGCAGGCGGCTTATTCTGTTTATGGAGAAGATAGGGCGATGTTATTTTGGCTTCTTCCTATGACTGCAAAGGTTAAAGGGGTTGTTAATCTTGAGGGGGACTTAATAGACACAGAGACTCCTTGGTGGAGTTTTTTAGCTGCAGGAGTATAATTTTAAGATGCTTTATGAGACTGGATTTTTGGTGGCTTTGTTGATTACTTTGGTTGTGGAAGTTCCTTTGTTGTTTATTGTTGTTGGGAATGTTCTGAGGTTGAAGTGTGAGAAGAAGGATATATTATTTGCGGGGATATTCGCTTCTGTTTTGACGCTTCCCTATCTTTGGTTTGTATTACCTCCTTATATTTTGGCGAATAATTATGTTTTGATTGGAGAACTGTTGGTTGTGTTTGTTGAAGCTATAGTTTATTTGATGATTTTGAAAGTGAGATTTTTGAGAGCTCTGTTGATGTCCGCTTTTATTAATTTGGTTTCTTTTGTTGTTGGGGTTGTTGTTTAGATTAAAATTTAGATGCATTTATATATTTGATTTATATATTTAGATTATGAGAGGAATGAGGGTTTTTGTATTGCTGATTTTAGTATTTTTGTGTATTGAGTTTGTTTCTTCTGAGAGTACGACTTCGTTTGTGTCGACTAATTTTCTTTTGAATTTGTCTGAAGATGGTGGAAAACTTGTTGAGCTAGGTTGGAGAAATGAATCTACCGACTCTTGGACGTATTACAATATTAGCATGTGGGGGAGATTTAAGAATGTGACGGGGAGCTATGATACTTTGGATTTTGTTCCGACGATATATAATTTTACTATAGGGAATCATACAATTGTGAAGTATGAGATAGATCAGGGTAATGTTTTTTGGAATTTTTGGTTTGACTTGGATAATAATTCCAAACAGTTGGAGGCTTCTCGATTTGTTCATGTTCCTGCCGGGATTACTCTTACAGGGATTGGAGTTGTTTTTAATGAGACTGATAGTTATACTGATGAGTTGAATTTAAGTTATGTTTATTCGGATGTTGGTGGAAGTTATACTGGGGGATATTTTAATTATGATGACGGATATTCGGCTTTAAGGGTGTCTTTTGGAAATTTATTGAATTCTAGCTATTCTAATACTTCGAGTCAGCAGATATTTTGGTATAGAAATTTTTCTCAGTTGTGGAATTATAGTATAGATTATAAGCGATTTACATTTGTTCCGTATCTTTTTGGGAACGATGTTTCTGAACATGATGGTTACATGAAGCAGCATGTTTTTGATCATGATTTGACGAATGTTGAGTTGGCTGGTTCTTGGATTTTGAGGAGTCATAATAAGGAGGGGGAGATTAGGGATTGGTTTAATGAGAATGATTATGCAAATAGTTTTAATAACGCTATAGATACTGATGCTGGTTACTGGAGAGATGCTTGGACGACCGGAACGCTGATCGGGGGGTTGATGGATACTTATAATGTTACTGAAGATATATTTTATTTGATGAGGATGGTTGATATAATTGATTATCAAGTGAATAGAACTTCTTATACCTTCAGAGATCCTTATTCTGTTAATTGGGGTGGGTTTGCTGATCATCCTATGGGTAGAATAAAATATTCGTTGGAGACTTATGATTTGACTGGTATAGATTATTATAAGAATGTGGCAGTTAATTCAACTAATTGGTTTTTTAATACTCAGAATTTTGCTGCTGATGGAAGTCATCAGTATCATAATATCACTGACTTTGCATATTCTTTTGAGGGTTTATTTAGAGCAGCTAATTTGAGTGGGAATGAGACGAATATGAATAAGACGAGAGATTGGATGATTTTTATTGATAACGATGCGTGGCGTGAGACTGAGCAGCTGTACAAAGAGATTAGGAATGAGCGATTTTGGTCTAGGGGGAATGGTTGGTGGCTGGAGTCATTTCTTGGGACGATGGGTTATTATCATAATAAATCAGCGATAGATACGAATCGGACTCTTTTAGAAATTAATTTTCGAAAGGCGATTTATTCTTTGCCAAGTTATCAGGATTCGAGTGGAGCTTGGCGCCAATTAATTAATGATAGCTCTTCGTATTTAGAGTCTTCTGGTACAACGATGATTGCTGCTAGTATGGCTGAAGGGTTTAGTGACGATTATTTGAATGCGACAGCCCTGGAGACTGCAATTAAGGCTATTTGTAGCATTCATTCTAATGAGTTTTTTAAGATTGATGGGACGATTAATAGTACAGATAGAGGGGCTGCGAGCGAGGACCCTTTTCCATATACTCAGCAAGGTTATGTGAAGTTTGCCAGAAATTTAAATATCGAGGAAGTTGTTATGTTGTCTAATAGGAGTACTTTGTATACGACGTTTGATGAGGGGGTTTTGGTTTGCGATAATGGGACTATTACTGATTCTAATGGATATTCTGTTGGGGCTAATGATAAGGTTGTGATTAAGGATTATGTTAATGGGACGTCGAGTGTTAAGAATATTACCTTGCTTGGTGTTGATAATAATTTAACTTTGACTTGGGAAGGGTTTAATGTTTCGGCTGATTATAATGTGACTACTTGGAATTCTACGAGTGTGCAAGATTCTCAGAATGTATCTTCTAATTCTTCTGGGGTTTTGATTTTTAATGTTACTTTGAGCGGTGAACATGTGATTGAGGTTGTGAATATTACAATTGAGTCAGACACAACTCCTCCTAATGTTTCGTTTGTTTCTCCATTGAATCAATCTTATTCTTCTCAGGAATTATTGATAAATATAACGAATAGTTCGGATGCGAGTTCTATTTGGTGGTTTAATGGGACGGATAATTTGACGTATACTGCGGCGATTAATTATAATTTTACGGAGGGGAGTAATACGATTATTGCTTATGTTAATGATTCTGAAAATAATGTGAATGCGACTAATTTGACTTTTTCGATAGATTTGAGTTATCCTGTGATAACTCTTGTGTCGCCTGATAACAATACTGTTTCTTCGGGGAATGGATTGTTTAGATTTAATGTGAGTGATGATGAGGTGGCTAATTGTAGTTTGATAATTAATAGTTCTATTAATGAAACGAATTCTTCGGTGGTAATTAGTTTGACTCAGAATATGAATGTTAGCTTGCCGGCTGGGGAAAATTACTGGAGTGTAAATTGTACGGATAGCGTCGGGAATAGGAATGCGAGCGAGGAGAGAGTTGTCACAGTGATTAGGTCGGATGAATTTTCCATAAATACGACAAATTTTACTGCGATACACCCTTCTAATTTATCTAATGTTTCGCTTGTACTTGAGAATTCTTTTGGAAAATTGAATTATACTCAGGTTGTTAATTTGTCTGGTGGGGCTGACTTGGATAGATACGCGAATATTTCGACTAGGAGAATAGAGATTAATTCGACTGGTTTTGATAGGTTGAATATATCTTCCTTGTTGTATTTTTATGGTGTGACGTATACTAATCCGGGAATTTTAAGAGATGGAGCTTCTTGTTCTGCGTTAATTTGTCAGGAAGTAAGTTATTTGTCTAATATTTTTGTAGTTAATGTTTCGGAGTTTTCTACGTATACTGTTTATGAATCTTATGTGGCACCGCCAGTAGTTCCTCCTCCTGGTGGTGGAGGTAGTAGTGGGGGAGTTACTCCTGTGGTTGATAATGTAACTAATGAGAGTGTTAATTCTGGTGTGGGTGATGGCAATAGTGGGAGTGGAAGTGATTTGGGTGGCATTGAGGAATTAGAAGACCCTTTGGATAATGAGAGTGGGGAGGAATTGTCTGATTCTTCTAGTCTTGCTAAAAAAATATATTTTTCTAGTTTTGTAATATTTGCATTATTTGTAATAGCTGTGTGGATTTTTTTATGGCGGAAACACAGGAAGAAGAGTGCATCATTAGGAGAGTATGTGGTTAAGAAAGTTTCTGGGGTTTAGTTATTTTAACGTATTGATTTATATCCGCCTTCAATACCTTTTTTAGAAAAAACAATTTGCCATAATCTATAATTTTGTGATCTAAATGCTCCTGCACAACTATCTTTTGTCGTTGGGATTATTGTTTAAGGGGTAAGTTTTAAGTATTATGTTTTGTTTTGAATTTTATGGGTGATGATGGAGATAATAGTGGAATTTTTAAGATAGGGATTGGTATTTTGGTTGTTGTTTTTTTAGTCGCTACTTCTTTTTTTATTTGGAGTCCTAGTGGGTCTGTTGAGGAGGTTGCCTTAGAGGAATCTGGGTCTGAGGAAGTTGTGAATGATTCTTCTAATTCTTCTGTTGAGATTGTCGAGGTTGATGATAATTCTTCTGTGAATGAGACTCCTGTTTCTCCTGTGGAAGATGAACCTGTTGTTGTGACTAGTACTGAGTGTGGGAAGAATGGTGGGCCTTGCTGTGGTAGGACGCGGATTAATGAGACTTTGGATGTTTCAGTTGAGGAGATTTATGTTGAGCAGTTTAAGCAGCATATTTATTGTGATGAGGGGTATGCTTGTCATCAGATTGGGAGTACCGAGGCTATTTGTTATGAGATTGGCGGGTTTGATTGTGGGGATGTTGGAGAGGAGTGTTGTAGGATTGCGAAGTCTAAGAAAATTTATATTGATAGCGATGGGAATGAGAGCGAAGTTTTTGTTGATGTTGCAAAGGAATGTGTGATTAATTCTTCTTGCGGATATGATTCTTCTAATGGGAATTACTATTGTTCTTGATTAAATTTATGATTATATAGGGAGTATCTTTTTAAAGTTCATTTTTAGTTATAATATTAAGAGGTTAATTAATGAAATTTATTTATAATGATATTTTTTTAGAACATGATACGGGGATGCATCCTGAAAATAAAAAAAGATTAGAGGTGTTAAAATTTAAAAGTGGGAAGGTAAGTAATGGGGAAAAATATCTTTCATTAATTCATGATAAGCATTATATTAAACAAGTAAAAGATGCGTGTAAAAAATCTGAGAATTTAGACCAGGATACTGTTACTTCAAAGAAAACTTATAAGGCGGCAGTTATGGCTGTTGGGGCAACTATTCAGGCATCCGAAGAGGGTGGCTTTGCAATTGTTCGTCCTCCGGGACACCATGCGCATCCGGGTAGAGCTAGTGGTTTTTGTGTTTTCAACAGTCTTGCTATAAGTGTCCAAAATTTAGTTAAAAAAGGAAAAAAGGTTTTGATTTTTGATTTTGATGGGCATCTAGGAGATGGGACTGAAAAAATATTTTATGATAAGAATAAAGTTTTTTATTTTTCTCTTCATCAATATCCTGCATTTCCAGGTTCTGGGTGGGCGAATGAAATTGGAACAAAAAAAGGCGTGGGGTATACATTGAATGTCCCTCTTCCGGCAGGTACTGGAGATGATTTATATCTTGAGGCTATTAATGAATTTTTATGGATTTTAAAAAAGTTTAATCCAGATGTTGTAGCAATTTCTGCGGGTTTTGATGCTTATAAAAATGATTTATTATTGGATTTGAATCTTAGTGCTGGTATTTATTATAAGATTGGTCAGATAATAAAAAATAATTTTGAGAATTTTTATGCAACTCTGGAAGGGGGGTATGATATTGGATCGCTTAAGGATTGTATTAATAATTTTTTGAATGGGATTAATGGTGAGAATGTATATAAAAAAGATAACCCAACAAAATCTAGTTCAACTGTTAAAAAAGAATTTGATAAGAGGGTAAAACTTGCCGAGAAAAGTATAAATAAATATTGGAAATAAAAAAATGACAATAAAAAAATTACAAGAAATTTTTAATCCAAATTCAATTGCAATAATTGGTGCTTCAAATAGTTCTAAAAAGGTAGGTTATGGAATTTTTAAAAATCTTCTCGATTCGAAAAAGAAGATTTATCCAATTAATAAAAAACATAAAACTATTTTGGGAAAGAAATCTTATTCATCAATACTTGATATCTTGGAGGAGGTGGATTTGGCAGTAATAGCAACCCCTGTTTCTACTGTCTTACCTGTTGTTAAGGATTGTTGTAAGAAAAAGGTTAAGTGTATAGTTATTATTAGCTCGGGGTTTAAGGAAAGGGGGAAGGATGGAGAAAAAATTCAGGAAGAAGTTTTGAAGATTACGAGGAAACATAATGTTCGAGTAATGGGTCCTAATTGTATGGGGTTTATTAATCCTCATTTAGGATTAAATGTAAGTTTTGCAAATAACAAATTGAAGAAGGGGAATATAGCATTCATATCTCAATCTGGAGCTATGGGTTCTTCGGCTTTAGATTGGGCTTTAGATCATGATTTGGGTTTTAGTTTTTTTGCTTCTTTGGGCGCTATGGCAGATATAAGTTTTAGTGATTTAATCGATTATTTAGGGAATGATCCTCAGACTGAGAGTATTGTTGTTTATATGGAATCCTTGAATAACGCTCGAAAATTTATGTCAGCTGCAAGAGCGTTTTCTAAAAAGAAACCTATAATTGTTTTAAAATCTGGAAGGAGCGAAGAGGGGGCGAGAGCTGCTAAATCTCATACTGGGAGTTTGGCGGGGAATGATTTAGTTTTTGATTCAGCATTTAGGCGGGCAGGAATTGTTAGGGTTAATGAGACGGATGATTTATTTGACTGTGCAAAAACACTTTCAAAGCAGCAAAAACCTAAAGGGAATAGGCTTGCAATAGTTACTAATGCTGGAGGGCCAGGTGTTTTATCAGCTGATGTTCTTGTTCACAGGGGTGGTAGGGTTGCAGAATTATCTGATAAAACAATTAAAAATTTAAATAAAGTTTTACCGGAGAATTGGAGCCATGGGAATCCAGTGGATATCTTAGGGGATGCTAATGCTTTTGATTACAAAAAGGCTATTGAGTTTTGTTTAGGTGATGAGGGGGTTGATGGAATTTTAGTTTTATTGACTCCTCAGACAATGACGGATTCTGTTGCGATTGCTAAATCAATTGTTTCGATTAAGAATGATAAGCCAATTCTTGTGTCTTTTATGGGTGGGCCTAGCGTTGAGAAGGGTAAGAAAATTCTTGAAGAGGGAAAAATACCGACGTTTCCATATCCGGAGCGTGCTGTTAAGGCATTTAGTTATTTATATGATTATTCTAAAAATATAGAATTTTTGTATCAACTTCCGGGCTCTATTCCTCATGCATTTGAACCAGATACGGATGAAGTAAAAAAGATAATTAATAAATCTGTTGCGAAAAATTTTTTCTCGTTAGATGATTTTGATTCTAAGAGAATATTGTCGAGTTATGGTATTCCGGCCTCTTCTCAAAAAATTGCTAAGAATGTTAAGCAGGCATTAGAAATTGCGAAGAAGATGGGTTATCCGTTAGTTATGAAGATAGCTTCTCCAAATATATTGCATAAGACAGAAATCGATGCGGTTAAGTTAGATATTCATTCTGGAAGTGAAGTTAAAAAAGCTTACGGGGAGATAATGTCAAATGTTAAAAAATATAATTCTAAGGCAAAGATTAATGGAATTATTCTTGAAAAAATGTCTTCTAAGAAATATGAACTGATCATTGGGTGTAAAAAGGATCCGATATTCGGTCCTGTAATTGTTTTTGGACTTGGTGGCGTTGCTGTTAACTTGTTTAAGGATACAAGTATTGGGCTTCCTCCATTGAATATGGATTTGGCAGAATCTTTAATAGATGATACAAAAGTGTCTAAATTACTGAGGGGATATAGAAATATGAAAGGTGTAGATATTAATTTCTTGAAGTCTATTCTCTATAAATTTTCTTATCTTATAATAGATTTTCCGGAAATTAGTGAAATTGATATTAACCCATTTAGTATGAACGAGGAAGGGGGTATGGTTCTTGATGCAAAAATAGTTTTAGATAAAAAATATTTAAGCGGAAGCCACAAGGCTGAAGTTCCTTACTCTCATTTAGTTATAAGACCTTACCCTAAGGAATATGTAACCAAAATAAAAACGAACAAAGGTAAAGAGGTTACGTTGAGACCTATAAGGCCCGAAGATGAACTGATTGAAAAAGAAATGATTGAAAAGTTTTCTGAGGAAACTCAGAGGTTTAGATTTTTTAGGCACTTGAAAGAAGCCACTCATGATATACTAGTGCAGTATACTTGTAATGATTATGATCGGGAAATTGGATTGGCGGCGGAAATTGAAGAGAAGGGTAAGAAAAAGTTTGCGGGTGTTGTAAGATTAATAACAGATCCGTATGAAAATAGTGCGGAGTTTGCGATTGTTGTTGCGGATCCATGGCAGGGACATGGTCTTGGTAATAAAATGATGGATTATATGTTAGAGTTAGCAAAGAAAAGAAAGGTTGATAAGGTGTATGGTTATCTTTTGAAAGATAATGATATTATGAAGGACATGTTTGAAAAAAAAGGATTTTTGATTACGGAGCAGGATGATACTTATTATGCCGAGAAGGTCTTGTGATTTTTGGCGAATCTTAAATTGAATCTGGGCAAGCAATGTTTTTGTTGATATGATTGTTTTAGAATACAAATTAATAATATTTGCTCATGCAAGTGAGATATCATGCAGAATGTTCTTAATGATAGTAGTGGGGGAGTTTAATTGGGGAATAAATGAGTTATGTTTTTATAATTAATTTCTGAAAAATCATTGATTATTAAATCGGCAATATCTTGAAATTCTTCTTTAGTATGGTATGATGTTACAAATGCAATAGATTTCATATTTGCTGCATTTGCAGCTTGAATTCCATTCACAGCATCTTCTATTACAATACAGTTTTTTGGATTAACTTCTAATTCTTCTGCAGCTTTTAGAAACATTTCAGGATTAGGTTTGTGTAAGTTAATATCTTCAGCTGTAATTAGAATATCTATCTTATCAAAAAAATCAACTAATTTAAGTAATTGGATTGCTCTGTCTTTCGTGCTTGATGTAGCAACAGCTATCTTAATATTATTATCTTTTAATTTTTTAACTAAATTTAATAAGTAATCATTTGGTTTAATTTTTTCTTTCATTAATTGAAGTTCTATTGCAAATGCTTTTTTTGAAAAATCAAGAGAATCTATATATTCTGAAATATTAAAATCTTTTTTCCACATTTCTATCTGATCTCTAAGAGATCTTCCTATTGTCTTTTTTCTATATTTAGAACTCATATGAGCCCATACTTTTCAAGAAGTTGATTAAATGCTATTGTTACATATTCTGGAGTATCCACCAAAACCCCATCCATATCAAATATTACTGCGTTTACCATTTTATATTGATTTTAAGAATATATATTATTTAAGTTATTCCTATAGAGATATCTTATTTCCACAAAAAAGAAACTAAAGAGTATTATGTCTCAATCGTGATGTCGCATGTGTAGTTTTTGAATATTCTAGAAATTATAAGTGCTTGGCCATATCTTGCAAAATTTCATGTGCTGCCATAACTCTTTCTTCTGAAGTTTTTTGGCCTGTTATTGCTCTTCCTATAACTAAAATATCGGAGCCATCCTGAACTGCATTTCCTGGAGTAAAAACTCTTTTCTGGTCGGATCCTGCAGGAGTATTTGGTCCCTTTATCCCTGGAGTTACATACATAAAACCTTCAGGGAGTTTGCTTTTGATTTCGTGGAGATCGGCTGCTGAACAAACGACACCATCAAGACCTGCTTTTTGAGTTAATTGTGCTAACTTTAAAACCTGGTCGGGGAGGGGCCCTGGAACATTCAGTTGGTGATTTAATATCTCTCTGTCTATACTTGTTAGAACCGTTACTGCGGTGATCTTTGGAACTTTTGTCCCATATTTCAAGGCTCCGGCTTTTGCCCCATCAACTGCCGCTTGCATCATTTCCAATCCTCCAGATGCGTGAATATTAAACATGTAAATTCCAAGCTTACTTGCAGCATCCGCCGCGCCTTTTACAGTATTTGGAATATCATGGTATTTTAGATCTAAGAAAACATTTGCGCCATTGTTTTGGACTAGTTTTACGACTTCGGGTCCAAATCTTGTGAATGTTTCTTTTCCTATCTTGAACAGGCCGACCACTTGGCTTAATTCAGCGACCCTTGCCTTCACTTCTTCTATTGTTTCGAGTCCGTCCAATGGTAAACAAACCATTTCCCTTGCAGCTTTTTCTTTTTCGGTTAATTCTATTTTTATTATTTTTGGAAAACCGTGTTTTTCTCCCCAGTTGAAAGGATCTCGTCTCCACTCTGCCAGCATCTCTGTTTGATTTTGATTAATGTATTCTTCTTGTTTGGCAGTTTTTAGTAGTGTGTCGTAATCTAGAAGAGATATTACTTCGCATGGTTCGTCAAGTTTTTCGAATGCGTTGTTGGCTTTGCCGAGCCCATAACTAAATATTGAGATACAATACTTGCAAACACCGTTGGCATCTCTTATGGCCTGGACCGCTCTTGCCGAACTGCCACCCGTAGAAATTAAGTCTTCAATTAATATTACTTCTTTTCCTTCTAGATCTGATTCTGCATCAATTCCTTCTATCTGGTTTCTTAGTCCATGTCCTTTTGGTTTATCTCGTACATAGATTAGTGGCTTTTGTAGGGAATCGGCTAAGGTCGTTGCTGGTGGGATTCCTGAAGTGGATGTTCCGGCAATAATATCGAAGGAAATTCCTTCAGTCTTTAATAAATTCTCAAAAGCATTTAATATTAATTCTCGATATTTTGGACTGGCAAGAAACATTCGGTTGTCATTATATATTGGCATTCGGTAGCCTGATGCCCATGTGAAGGGATTGTCCGGTCGTAATTTAATGGCGTGAATTTTTAATGCGGCTTTGGCAATCTCTTTTGAGTAATCCATAATGGAGTTTAGTGAGGGTGATATATAAATTTTGTCTAAAATTTTTTGCTACTTTGTATTGATGAAAATATTAAGCATAATTTTAAATAATATTTTGGCGGGAAGAGGATATGTTTATAGATTGTCATGTTCATTGTCGGGATTTTGAACAAAGTCATAAAGAAACTGTTGCTCATGCACTTAGGGTTGCTGAAGATTCGGGTGTGAGTGCTATTTTTGATATGCCAAATACTAGTCCTGCCGTGACTACAAGAAAAGGGGTGCTTGAAAGATTTGCTCTTGCAAAGGCTGTAAATTCTCCTGTTTTTTATGGGCTTTATATTGGGCTCACTTCTAATCCTGATCAAATTAAGGAAGCTGTTGATACTTATCGAGAATTTTTCCCTAAGACTTCTGATGCTAATATGGGAGTGATTGGTTTGAAAATGTTTGCAGGTAAATCGGTGGGGGATTTGACCATTGGTGAGCCTAGCGCTCAGTTGGAGGTTTACAAACAATTGGTTAAGAATAATTTTTCTGGTGTTTTGGTAGTTCATTGTGAAAAAGAATCTGAAATGAAACCGGAGCTATGGGACTCTCTTAATTCTGAAACTCATGGTGATGCGAGACCCGAAGAGGCAGAACTGGCTTCTGTTAAGGATCAGATAAATTTTGCGTTACAAACTGGATATGCTAATTTGAATACTGTGGGGAAATTGCACATTGCTCATGTTTCTGTTCCGCGGACCGTTGATATTATAGATTTTTTTAGGAATTCTTTGAATATTTCTTGTGGTGCTACTCCGCATCATTTGTTGTTGAATGACGAAATAATGAAATCTAAAGAGGGTATATTTTACAAGGTGAATCCTCCTTTGAGAAAAAAGAGTAGTCAAAGGATTTTGTTAGAGAAGTTTAAGCAGGGGAAGATTGATGTGTTGGAGACAGATCATGCTCCTCATACGAGAGAAGAAAAACTTCGGGGGTATATGTCTGGTATACCTGAGCTTGCGTCTTGGCCTATTTTTACGAATATATTGAAAAAGGAAGGGGTTGGGAACGTTCTTTTGAAAAGGGTTGCCTTTGAAAATGTGAATAAGATTTTTGGAACTCAAATTGGAAAATTGAATTTTGGAATCAAGTCGCATGTTGATGAATATGTGTTTAATCCTTATGAAAAATTTGACATGAAGTTGGAAAAAATAAAACTGGGGAATAAGGAGGTTATGCCTTTTACAATTCCTTCGGGGATTATTACAACTCAAGTTTCTTGTTTGGTAAAATTAGCTAGGGAAATTCCGGAGCTTGGAATATTAACGACAAAGAGTATTGGGCCCGAACCAAAGCCTGGAAATCGTGAGCCTATTTTGTCTCAACATATTGATGGCGGATTTATTAATGCAGTGGGGTTGACAAATCCAGGGGTTAAGAAGTTTGCGAAGGAATTATCTGAGGCAGATTTTCCAAAAGATAAATTTTTACTTGCATCTATTTTTGGGGGGAATGTGGATGAATTTGTCGAGGTTGCTCAGACTTTGGAAGATTATGTTGACGGCTTCGAATTGAATCTTTCTTGTCCTCATGCTAAGGGGTATGGGATGCAACTCGGGCAAGATCCAAAAATTGTTAATGAGATTGTTAGTGGGGTTGTTAGAATAACGGATAAACCGGTTTTTGCGAAGCTGACCCCTAATGCTGGGAATATTGGAGAGATTGCTAAGTCTGCTGTTGATGCTGGGGCTTATGGGATAGTTGCAATTAATACTGTCGGGCCGGGATGTCATATGGCTCATAGAAATCCTGTCTTGACAAATAAGGTAGGGGGGCTTTCTGGTGCAGGTATCGCTCCGATTGGGGTTAAATGTGTTCGTGAGATTCGACAAGCAATTGGCGAGGGTGTTCCAATTCTTGGGATGGGGGGAATTGGTTCTCCTAAGGAAGTTGAAGCCTATCAAGATGCTGGAGCAAATATGTTTGGAATTGGAAGTGCGCTTGCTGGGATGACTGATAATAATTTGAAAGATTATTTTGCGGCGATTGTAGATGATGTAAGAAATAAAACAAACTACTCTAAAGGATTTTTGCGGAAAATAGATATGGATTATCAAGAGGCGAAGGTTATGAGTGTTGAAGGGTCGGGGAATTTTAAAGTCTTTAGGGCGGATAGATCGCTTAGATCGCGGCCGGGCGAATTTGTCTTTTTGTGGTTGCCGGGGATCGGGGAAAAGCCGTTCTCAGTTATGGATGATGATCCATTTACTGTAGGAATTTTAGAAGTGGGCGAGTTTACTAAAGAGTTTGGTAAATTAAAAGAGGGAGATAGTTTTTATTTTCGGGGACCTTATGGTGATGAGGCTTATGTTCCCGAGGGGTCTAATGTTGTTTTAGTCGGAGGAGGATGCGGCGTTGCGGGACTCTATCTTCTTGCAAAGAAATTTTCTAAGAGGGCGAGGGTTACAATATTGTTGGCAGCGAAGGATAAAGATCGTCTTGCTTATTTGGAGGAGTTTGGAAATTGTGGGGAAATTAAGATAGCTACTGAAGATGGGAGTTTGGGTAGGATGGGATTGGTCACGGATTTAATAAAAGATTTTAAAATAGAGGAGGGGACTTACTTCTTTAATTGTGGGCCGAAAGGAATGATAAATGCTGTTTTGCCATTGGAACTTGAACTGACTGAGTCTAGAAGAATTTTTTCTTCGGTTGACTATATGACTCGATGTGGAGTTGGTATTTGTGGAAGTTGTGCAGATAAGAATGGTATTAGAACTTGTGTTGAAGGACCTTTTATGAATCCTTAGGACGCCCCAACCGGAGTCGAGACCTTTTTGGCATCTCTTAGGGACTGCGTTTAAATATCGAATATTTTTATTTATTGTTGAATTAGTGACGCTGTTGAACTTTTTAAGTATTGTCGAGGTTGAGTGGACCGACAAGATTTATATATATTGAAGATTATCAATATGTTATGAAACATAAATATATGATTGGGGGCGTGGGAATTATAATATTACTACTTATTGTTTTTACAGTGCCCAAATATTTTGCGACGGCTGAGACCATTAATGGGAAGGTTGTCTTTGGAGAGATTAAAAAAGTTGAAATATACCATTTTCATGCGAATAGACAATGTTATTCATGTAAGACTATTGGAGAATACGCAAAAGAAACAGTAAATATTCACTTCAAAGAAGAACTTGATTCTAAAATAATAATTTTTGATTCAATAAATATAGATCTCCCGGAGAATAAAGAACTTGCAAGCAAATACGAAGCAAAGGGTTCTTCGTTGATTATTGGAACCTATTACAAGGATGGGAGCTTTTCAAAAGAAGAGGATACAGCAGTGTGGTACAAAATTGATAATAAAGAAAACTTTGTCTCTTATCTGAAGGGAGTAATTGAAACAAAGTTTGTTGAGGCATAAAATGAGCTTGATGGCTTTCATGGGGTCCATGTCTGGAAGTAGTTTTCCATTAATTGCCGCATTTTTTATTGGGTTAATGACGGCTATAAGTCCTTGCCCCTTGGCGTCCAATATAACAGCTATAGCATATATTTCTAAAAAGATAGATAATGGGAAAAAGACATTAATCACCGGATTCATATATACCCTTGGAAGAATGTTTACATACGTTCTTTTGGCAGGTTTAATTGTTTATATTGGCGTTAATGTAACATTAATCTCTTTATTTTTACAAAAGTATGGAGAAAGAATTCTAGGTCCCGCGTTAATTTTTATCGGCCTAATAATGTTGAACATAATTAAATTACCAACCTTCAAAACAAGTGACAAAATTAATAAAATAAAGGAGAATCTTTCAGAAAAAGGATATCTTGGTGGTTTTTTACTAGGTGTCTTCTTTGCTCTTGCCTTTTGTCCTTTTAGCGCAGTTCTGTTTTTTGGCATGTTAATACCTCTTGCAATTAACTACTCTGACGCTTTCTTAATTCCATCAATCTTTTCCATAGCAACCGGTCTCCCAGTAATTATTTTTTCTTTCATACTAACATTTAGTGTTTCAAAGGTAGGGAAAGTTATGAACAAAGTTCAAGTATTTGAGAAAGGAATGAGGTATGTTGTTGCAATATTATTTGTAATTATTGGAGGATATTATGTTATCAATGTTTGGTTATAGTTAAATTAGGAGAGAAACAAAATGGAGATAAAAATACTTGGAACTGGATGCCCAAATTGTGTTACTTTAGAAAAAAATGCAAAAACAGCATTGAAAGAACTTGGAATTGACGCAAGACTAAAGAAAGTGACCGACATAGTGAAGATTATGGAATACGGAGTTATGTCTACACCGGCAATTGTTGTTGATGAAGAGGTTAAGGCTTATGGAAAAGTCTGCACCGTTGATGAAATAAAGAAATTGCTGAGTTAAGATGAGCGATTTTTTTATCTATTTCAATTTTTATTAAATGAAAGAGAAAGAGTTTTGTTTAATGTGGAAGTGAGTAATAGGATTATTCTAGTTCTTTTTTGATCATCTTATGGGCTGCGTTAATTTTTTGGAACATTTTGTGGTCTCCGCCCATGTCAGGGTGATGTTTTTTAGCTAGAGATTTATAATTCTTGGAAATTAATTCTAAGTCTGTTTCGTCTTCGTCAACACCTAGATTCTTTCTTGCTTCAGCTAGTTTTTCATCTATTTTATCGTCACTAGAAAATTCTCTTTGAAATTGGTCCAGTGTGATTTCTTTTTCGAATAATTGGTTTATGTAAATTTCTAGGATTTTGTCGATTACGTAAAGGTTGTCAATAAATCTTGGCATTTGAGAGTAGGCATACTTTAGGTTTCGACCTTCGAACCAGAATGATACAGAGGCTTTTGCTTTCTTTTGGGCCATTTTTTCCATAGGGATATTTGCGTCATCACGCTCTATGTTTAGCTGCTTTAGTGTTGTAAAAATGTTATTTTGAACCTTAACGGCACGTCGATCAAATGAGTCCTTAAAGACTGGTTCTTCTAATTCGTATCCTTTTACCTTTAACATCATAATATGTCAAAAATTCGGTTTATAAGTTTAAGCTATTGGGGAGTAGCAACTTTTATAAGGGAACTTTTAGAAATTTATATATGGATAAGAAGAAGAAAACTGAAAAGATGAAAACGGCTAAGGAATTTGTAGAGGAAACTATGGAAACTGTTAAATATCATAAGGTAGTTGAAGATGTTCCGGAAGTTGTTGGGGCTATAGTGGAGCCAAAGGTTGAGGTTAATTATATGGAGAAGTTTTTGAGGTTGCAGGCTGAGTTTGCTAATTATGAGAAGAGGACTGATAAAGAGAAGAGTGAAATTTATAGTAATGCTAATGCGGATTTGATTTTGCAGTTATTGGAAGTTTTGGATAATTTTGATTTGGCTTTGAAACATAATGAAGATTCTGGAGTGGCTATGATTCATGAGGATTTGTTTAGAGTTTTGGAGAAGCAAGGATTGATGGTGATTAAGACTGAAGGCAAGTTTTGTCCTCAATTTCATGAGGCGATAGTGCAAGAAGAGAGTGAAGAAGACGGGGTTATTTTAGAGGAATTTCAGAAGGGATATTTATTGAATGGTAAACTTTTACGGGCCTCTAAGGTTAAGATTAGTACTTCTAGAAAGTAGGTGTTAACGGTGAACCGAAATGTTTAAAAAACAAAGTATACACAAGTTTGTATACACGGAGATTAAAATAATATGGCAAAAATTATAGGAATTGATTTAGGGACGACATTTTCAGCGGTAAGTGTGCTTGAAGCTGGAAAGCCGAAGATTATACCAAATACTGAAGGGAATAATACTACTCCTAGTGTTGTATCTATTAATGGCGATGAAGTTTTAGTTGGTGAAGTTGCAAGGCGAGGAGCTGTTGCTAGTCCTAAGAATACTATTCGAAGTATTAAGAGAATTATGGGAACTAAGAAAATGACAAAGATTGATGATAAGGAATATTCTCCTGAGCAGGTTTCTGCAATGATTTTGACGAAGTTAAAGAAAGATGCTGAGGCTTATTTGGGTCATGAAGTAACTGATGCTGTAATTACTGTTCCGGCTTATTTTGGGGATGCTCAGAGAAATGCGACTAAGGATGCGGGTAAGATTGCTGGTCTTAATGTAAAGAGAATTATTAACGAACCAACAGCTGCGGCACTTGCTTATGGTTTGGAAAAAGATGATGATCATACAATTTTAGTTTTTGATTTTGGTGGTGGAACTTTTGATGTTTCAATTCTAGAGATTGGTGGTGGAGTTTTTGAAGTTAAGTCTACTGCTGGAAACAATGTCTTAGGGGGCGATGATATTGATGATTTGATAATTGATTATTTAGTTGTGGAATTCAAGAAGGATAATGGAATTGATTTGAAAGAAGATTTGGTTGCACTGCAGAGGCTTAAGGAAGCTGCAGAAAAGGCTAAGATTGAACTTAGTTCAGCTACGAGTACGAAGATTACTATCCCATATATTACTTCAGATGATAAAGGTCCAAAGCATTTAGATGTTAATTTGACTCGAGCTAACTTTGAAAATATTTGTTCAGATTTTTTTGATAAGTTGAAGGGTCCAACACAGCAAGCAATTAAGGATGCTAAGTCTCCTAAGATTGATAAGGTTATTTTAGTTGGTGGAAGTACACGGATTCCTAAGGTTCAAGAAATTGTTAAAGATATTACTGGAATGGATTCTGATAAGTCTGTAAATCCTGATGAGGCTATTTCTTTAGGGGCTGCAATCCAGGGTGGAATTATTGGTGGAGACGTTAAGGATGTTTTGCTTCTTGATGTTACATCTTTGACTCTTGGAATTGAGACTCAAGGTGGACTAAGAGTTGCTTTGATTGATAGGAATACTACTATTCCAACCAAGAAGGCGGAAGTTTTCTCTACAGCTGCTGATAATCAGGATGCGGTAACAATTAATGTTTTACAAGGGGAAAGAGAAATGGCGAATGATAATAAGTCTCTTGGTAAGTTTGATTTGGTGGGGATTATTCCTGCACCACGAGGAGTTCCTCAGATTGAAGTTACTTTTGATATTGATACTAACGGAATTGTAAATGTTTCTGCAAAGGATTTGGGAACTGGTAAAGAACAGAAGATTACAGTTACTGGTGGATCTTTGAGTGATGAAGAGATTGCGGATATGGTTAAGAATGCTGAGAAGTTTAAAGAAGAAGATGAGAAAAAGAAAGAAAAGATTATGATTGTAAATGAATCTGAGTCCTTGATTTATTCTACTGAGAAATTATTGAAAGAGCATAAAGATAAGGTTGACAAGGAAACAATTGGTAAGATTCAGGCTGGGCTTGATGAGTTAAAGGAAACTTTGAAGAGCGAGGATACTGAGAAGATTAAGGCAAAGCTTGAGGAAGTTAAGACTGTTGCTCAGGAACTTGGTGTTAAGATTTACGAGCAGGCGGCTGCGGCGCAAGGTGGAGCTGAGGCTGAGGGTGATTCTAATATTGTTGATGCTGAAGTGGTTGAAGAGTCTGAGAAAAAGAAAGAAGATGAGAAGAAAAAAGAGGAAAAGAATGAAAATGATTCTTCGGAAGATGAAAGACAAAAAGAATAATTTTGTTGCGACGAATTTAAAAGACTAAATGATATTTATCCATTATGGCAAATAAAGATTACTACAAGATATTGGAAGTGAATAAAACTGATTCTATAGATGTTATTAAAAAAAGTTATAAGAAATTGGCCTTGAAGTATCATCCTGATAAGGCTACAGACGATAAGAAGAAAGATGCCGAGGATAAGTTTAAGGAAATTAATGAGGCGTATTCTGTTTTAAGTGATGAGGGAAAAAAGAGGCAGTATGATGCGGGTGGTGGAGCTAGCCAATTTAGGCAGAGAGGTGGCGGACAGAGCTATGGTGGATTTGGGGATATTTTTGGGGATATTTTTGGTGGTGGAAGCTTTGGAGAAGAGGGTCCTGATTTAGATTTGCATTATAGATTGGTGATAGATTTTATGGAAGCTATTAATGGTGTTGAAAAAGAAATCTCTATTAAGAAAGAGATTCCGTGTAAGAAATGTGATGGGTCTGGTTCTAAGGATGGTAAGTTTGATATTTGTAAGAGATGTAATGGTAATGGTAGAGTTGAGACGATTCAGCAGACTCCTTGGGGTGCAATGCGTCGAGTAGTTAAGTGTGATGAGTGTGAAGGTGAGGGAAGAATTGCCAAGAATAAATGTTCTTATTGTAGTGGCAAGGGAATTGTGAGGAGTAGAGAGAAAGTTAAGATTAAGATTCCTGAGGGGATTGATAATGGGCAGACTATACGAGTTATGAATGGTGGGAATGCTATGAAGGGTGTTGCTAATGGTGATTTGTTTTTGCAGATTCAGGTTAAGCCGCATAAAGTTTTCAAGCGGGATGGGATTGATGTTTATATGGATTTTTCAATAACGTTTGCGCAGGCTGCACTTGGTGATGAAATTTCTGTGCCTACATTAGATGAAGACGTTAAGATTAAGATTACTAAGGGAACTGAGTCTGGGAGTGTTTTGAGATTGAGAGATAAGGGTGTGCCAATTGTTAATAATCCTAGTTACAAGGGTGATTTGTTTGTTAATATTGTTGTAAAAACTCCTAAGAAGTTGAGTAGGGCTCAGGTGAAGTTGTTTAAAGAATTGAAGAAGTTGGACTGAGGGGGATAACGGTTTGCGGATTTCATAGATTTTGAAAAAGTATTTTTATCTACTGTAAAATTTATGCCCCAACCGATAGTAGTGGGGGAGTTTTTAAGAGCTGTTGGCTATTTGGACAAAGTAAACTATATAAACTAATTAGCCTAATTTAAAGATATGAATTTAAAAATTTCTGCATGGGCAGCAATTATTGCTGCAATTATTACAATTCCTGGTTTTATATTTGGGATGTTATTGTCAATAATTCCTGAAAATAAAATAATTTATACTCTTTCGATGATTTCAGTGGTGGTTAGTATGTTGATAACAGTATTGTTATTTTTAGGATATATAAGAGTTGCAAAAAAGAATAAATTAAAATTTCTAGAAGTTATGGTATATATCTCATTGATTATTATATTTATTTCTAAAATTTTTGTAATTTCTGTCAAAGGCGCTACAGTGTTTGACTTTATTCTTCTGATATTGTTGGGTATTAACGGATTAGTTTTAGGAATTGCTTTTTTAAAATTAAAAAAAGTTTTTAATGGAATAGCTACTGCTATCGGTGTGATGTATATTGTTGATGGCATTCTTATGATGAGTATAATAGGGGCGATCCTAATACCACTAACTCTAACTGCTGCAAGCATTTTAAAGGCAATATTTTTCTTTAGAGCAAGTAAAAAATATGACTAAATGAGTTTTTTAAAATTACGCCCTTCAACTTCTCAAAAAAATAATAAAACAGCGTCGATAAAACTTCAAAAACGTCCCAACCGGGGCTACTGGAGAGTGTCTGGGTTTCATGGGTGCTGGGATCCTTTTTCGTTTAGTTTAGATATCATTCGTGAGTGTGCGATGGAAGGATTTTATAAATCTTGTCGGTCTACTTGTGGGTGACAGATTAATAGATTTTAGGGAAGAATTATGTTTTTAGTTTGATGGTGTTCTGCTATTAGTTACTTTCACTGTAATGAACATGACCCTTTACGTTAATTTTAAATCAGAGATAAAATCTTCATCTATTTTTAACGTTTTTGATGCAACTTTTTTAAGATGGTAAGATATGGATCCCTGGTTGCCAATAGCGACATATATAACTTCTCTGTTGAATTTTTCAATGGATGCTTTTACCGCACCTGAGAAATCTCCGTCATTTGATATCAAGTATGCTTTATCATAATTTTCTGCTTGAGCGTCCAAAGCCAAGTCAAGTGCAAGATTGACATCTGTTGCTTTTTCTACGTAAAATATTTTTCCATCCTTTTTGTGTTTTTCCAATCTTCCGAAAATTATTTTTAATTTATTTATTTTCTTTAGTTTTTCAAAGAATTTTTGCTGTTCTGCATACATTTTTGGGTTGCTCTCCCCGACAGGTGCTATGTAATAATTGATTTGTATTAAATTATTCATTGCTGAAATTTTCTTGCAAAAATCTTCAATATTAACCTTGCAATGGAATGTGTTTTTTATAGAAAAATAGAAATTACTTCCATCGATATAAATAATTGCTCCTTTCTTGCCAGAATTCATTTTATGAAAAATCATGGGGTTAGTCGCCTATCCCCATGGTGTTAATTATTATTAATAGTAGATCGGGATTTATAAGGTTTGTCATTGGCATTCAACGCCCGGATTTTGAGAAAATGTAAAACAGCGATGGTATAATTCACGCCCCAACCGGCGTGACTGGAGAGTGTCTGGGTTTCATGGGTGCTGGGATCCTTTTTCGTTTAGATATCATTCGATTTGTCGTTGCTGATTAAGATATATAAGTCTTGTCGGTCTATTTGAGGGTGACGAATGGATGATCCCAAACTCTTAAATAATATTTAAATAGAAAAGTTATATGGCTTATGTTGTTTATGGAACAGAAACATTTGAAAAAGAGTTTGAGAAACTAGGAAATGATTATCGAGATCCCATCAAGAAGATTTTTTTACAATTGAAAGAAAATCCCTACGTAGGTGATTCTATAAGATATAGATTTTTTAGAGAAAAGAGGATAAAAGAAAAGCGAATTTATTATATTATTTATGAAGAATTTTCTTCTGTTCTTGTTGTCGCAGTTGGTGGCAAAAAAGCACAAAAAGGTACAATTGACGAAATAATAAAGTTACTTCCTGAATTTAAAATTTATATGAAAGAATTATTAAGCTAATTTTCTTACTTTCTTAGATTTCAAGTCAAGCAAACTTTTTTCAAATTGCCCAATTAAATCTGTATTCATTTTCTTTATTACAATCATTCCATTTAAGTTTTCCATTCCGACAATCGAACCTTCATTTAAATCTAGTTCTTGCCTAATTGTTTGAGGTATTACGAGTTGTCCTCTTGAACTTATTTTTGACATTTCCATATAAGAAAGTAAGATTATCTTATTTATAAGGTTTTTGGTTTTCCCTGGATATCTCTGGGATTCCATTTTTTACAGATTCTTTCCACAAAAGATATCGTTCTTCATGATTATATGGATCAACTTTCATTAATTTTAGAAGGATATACAAATAAAAAGGTCATTGTATAAATGTTGTATATTCGCCCAGCACCCATGAAACCTTAACAGTATTGCGAACGCCCCAACCGCCCACGACCCCAGTCAAGCATCCTAAGGTGATGTCGTTTGCGTTTGCCTTATGTTAGTTGGTGGCTTTTCTTTTTAAGTCTTGTCGGTCTACTTTGGGGTTACGGAATTAGATATAACTATAGCTACGTAATTACCTTTTTCCTTTAGAATCTATTTTATAAAAATCTCCATCGGGGATATTTGCATATACCATAGTGTTAATTATTATTAATAATGAGCTGGGGTTTATAGGATTTGTCATCAAATGGTTCAATCCCCCAGAATCCCCCCACCCCGTAAGCGACCTTTGTGGCATATTTAATGAGTATCTTTTTTTGTCATTGAATATTTATTTTAGTATGATTTATTGACGCTGTTGGACTTTATAAGTATTGTCGAGGTTGAGTAGGTAGATTAATTGAATTAGTCTTGTCGGTCTACTTTTGGATGATGGATTAAAAATATGGTTGTGTCATGTATATTTAACCCACTTGCTTCAAGATAGATTAGGGACTGGAATATTGGCATAGATTAAGATCGATAGGCTTGAAAACTATTTATTCATCCCGCCCAAAATTACTGAATTAGGGGTATGAAACTGCCCAAAACTTCTTTTTTATTCTAAAAATATCCATTTACGCATAAAAATGACCGCCCAAAACCTACTTTTTCTCTTTTTAAAACCGCCCAAAACAAAGATTTAAATAGTTGTATTATTATAAATTGTTATGGTCTGGACAAAGCCCGAAGGATATAGTAAGAAAAGAGTAGATTGGGCAGGAAATATTCTAATTGACAAGAATAGTTCTGCGGAGGAAAAAGATGAAGCACTTAATATCTTAGACAATTGGAGGGCCATCCATAGATACCCCATGCATATTTTTAAAAAAAGATTAAAATTAGTTTCAGAAAAAATTGATAAGAATGCCGTTAGTGTTCAAAGACTAAAAAGGCTTCCCTCTGTTTTAAAAAAATTACAAAGAGTTTATTCTGGAAATAAATCCTCAATGAAGCTTTCGCGAATGCAGGATATTGCAGGATGTAGGGCCGTTGTGTCTAATGTTTCTTTGGCAAAAAGACTCTACAAAGAAGGTTATCTTCAGAGTGATTTAAAGCATACAAGAGTTAATGAGAAAGATTATATCTCATATCCAAAATCAGATGGCTATCGAAGCATTCATTTGGTTTATAAATATAAAAGCAACAAGGAAGGTAAAAAAGAGTATAACGGATTACAAATAGAAATTCAAATACGGTCTAAACTTCAACATCTTTGGGCAACGGCAATTGAGACAGTAGATTTGTTTACTAGGCAAGCGATAAAATCTAATGAAGGGGAAAAGGAATGGAAGGATTTCTTTAGGTTAGTTAGTTCAGCTTTCGCTGTAATGGAGAAAACTCCTCTTGTTCCGAATACTCCTGCTAATTTGAAAGAATTGTATGCTCAGATAAAAGAAAAAGAAAAAGAATTGCAAGTTATAAAAGTCATGAGGGGATGGGCTTCAGCCGTGAGAGTTTTTAGACAAGCTTCTAAAGAGAAGCCAAACCTTAAATTTTTTCTTTTGGAGCTTGATGTTTTGCAGGAAAAACTTAATTTAACAGGATATTCTCAAGAAGATGAAGAAAAAGCAATCTCAGATTATTCTAGGGCAGAGAAGGTAAATCAAAATAACCGTAGCTATGATGTTGTTTTAGTTGGGGCAGATAAAACTAGTGATTTAGAAAAAGCTTATCCTAATTATTTTGTAGATACACGAGAGTTTTTAAAATATCTGGAGAAGATTCTTATGGATGTCATTAAGCCATAAGTGGTGTCTTCATATATGCCCTATTTGACTAATTGATTGTATATCTTTTCCTATAATCGATACTTTCTTTTTGGCATAAAAACTTACACATTTTGTAAAAAATAGTGCTAAATAGCAGTCATTAAACCAAAAATCTACAAAAGAGGCTGAATAGTAAAATAAAATTAATAATTTAAATGCGTATTTCTCATTATGGAAAAGAAAGATGTCTATAAACATAAAGAACGGTATCTTAAATGGATGGAAGAAAATCTCAATGGGATAAAGAATATCTCAGTTATTAATTCTTCACTGATTCTAAGCTATCTCTCAGATATGCAAAAAGGTCTAAACATCTCAGCTAAATCTAAAAAAGGGGCAAGGAGTTATACAAGATTGAATAATATCAGACAAAGAATGATTTTTTTAATAAAGAAATTTGAGGCTATTTATAATTTAGAGGAGGTCTCAAGAATTGAAGAAGAACAACTACATGATTTTTTTAATAAAATAAGGAATGGGACATTAAAAAGGGTGGATGGAAAAGTATATCAGGATCCTGTAAACTTTGTAAAGATTTTCAAAGCGTTTTGGCATTGGCATCAAAAAGTCAATAGAAAGAAGGGAGTTAATATTGATGATATAACTATTGACCTTGACACGAGTGTAGAGAAGCCAAAATGGGTTTACCTAACTGAAGAACAAATTATGACGTTATGTAAAAGAGCTCCCTTTGAGTATAAAGTTTTAATAACATTTCTTTATGATGCAGGCGTAAGAGCTCCGGGAGAATTATTAAATCTAAAGATTTCAGATTTCTATAACGATTTCAAGGAAGTTCACATCAGAGATGAAATAAGTAAGACATTTGGAAGACGGATTAAATTAATGTTCTGTTCAAAACTCGTTAAAGAATATGTAAACAAAAGAGGACTCTCAAAAGAAGACTATATTTTCTCTATGAGCCCATTTACGATTAATCACAATCTTCAAAAATTAGCAGAAAAGACATTAGGAACTGAAAGAAGCTTAGCAGGTCAAAAATATTCAGAACTTACAATGTATGATTTTAGGCATTGCTCTTGCTGTTATTGGCTTCCAAAATATAAATCGGAATCTGGATTAAAATATCGCTTCGGGTGGAAGAAATCTGAAAGAATATATTACTATTCTGAAATGCTGGGTATGCAGGATACAATATCTGATGAAGATTTATTGCAAGATACTAGTAGCATGTTATTCAAAAGCAAGGTAAATAAAATTTACATAGATAATAAACTACAAGAATCCAGATTAGATTTTCTTGAGGAAAAAATTAAGAAACTTACTCAAGAAGAGTAAACTTATACGGGTCTTGCTTAACGCCCGAGAAATTTATCAATCCCTTCATTCGATAAAAATAGAAAATATACAACGCCCCGTCTGGGTATTGCCACGCCCCAACCGGAGTTCATTGGTGCGTAGGTTTTAGCGATAGTAGAGTAACCATTTATTTTTCTAAAATAAGCTCTACTTTATTGATGAAGGATATAGTCTTTTTTCTTAATTTCTTTATCTTGTCTTCGTTGAATAAGCTATTTGTAGAATAGCTTGCATTGTGTCTTTCTTGTTTTAAGTCGGTGTAGAACTCTGCATCAGACTTATTTATTGATAATTCTTCAATCATCTCTATTTCTTCAAAAGAAAAACTGGAATAATTTTTTATTAAGAATAGTAATGTTGCCGTATGATTTTTAGAATAATAACCCTTTTTAGACAAAAGAGCTAGGCAGGAGTGATAAAGGGAATAGTAAAGGCCCACAACAACCCAGTCATTGTAATCCTTATTTCTTATTAACAAATCGACCATCCTTAAATTATGTTTAGATTTTTCCAGATGCGCATCGATTAATTCTAGGGAATGTTTAGATTCTATTAAGTTTTTCTTGTCTTTATGAAATTTTATTTCTTTATCGAGAAACTTTTCATTTTCGAAATAGTCTTTAATTTTTTTCATTTTCTTTGTAATATTCTAAATTTCCTAATATTGGAAATCCATAATTTTTCGCTTGTGTAACTAAATGGTCTTTAGAAGTTTTAAACATATCTAAATTTGTATAGATTATACTTAGTGGATGATTCGATTCAGAGTTTATTCTCTTTTTCAATACTTCTAATTTCTTTCTAATTTCTTTCTCATAAAGTTTCTGTAATCCATCATTTTCAAATTTATGTAATACTACTAATAAATCAATATCTGAATTTTCTTTTTCCTGTTTTCTTGAAGATGATCCAAAAAAAATAATAAATTCCAACTCAGAAGGGGCTTCTTTAAGAAAATTTCTCAATGGTATTTTTACGTTTGGGTTTAGCTTGTTTAATTTTTCTTTATCTAAAATGCTAAAAATTTCTGATTTTTCTGTGCTAAAAATTCTGTAATAAACATTTGAAGTTTTTTTATCTTCTTCGATTTTTTTAGAATTTAAAAGTTTTAATAAAGCATTTTGAAGAGAACTATTTGATAATTTAGTGAGATTTTTTATTTCCGTAAAATATAACCATTCTTTTTTACTCTCATAAAATGTCTTATAAATTTTTTCTTCAGCTTTCATATTCAGAAAATGTTATTGGTCTTTTTAAAGTTTGCCATTTTGTGGTATTATATTGCCATTTTTTGGTAAATTTGACCATTTTTTGTGAAATCTAGTGTGCTGAACACCACGATGAAAAATTCTCCGGTCTAGATTTGAATATGACGGAATATGAGGTAATAGTTAGTGTGGTTTGAATAATTGCGCTTATGTCTGGGATATAATTTTTTGTTAAATTATGTGAGGGTTCGGTAAAAATTATCTCTTTTTAATTTTCGTCAACATTATCTAAAATTTCTGATTCTACTCCAGGTTCTGCACTACCATCTCCGCAATCAACCCCGTCTCCACAATCTCCATCGGTTGTATCTCCTGGGGCATGAGTTATCGAAGGATCATAATGAGCTTCTCCTCCACTAGCCTCTCCACCTTCAACAACCTCGTTTTTTTCAGTATCATCTCCAGGAGAATAAGTTTTAATTTCTGTTTTTAATCCATCATCACCAGAAGCATTTCCTTCTGTAGCACCCTTCTTAATTTCTGTTTTTAATCCATCATCACCAGAAGCATTTCCTCTTACAACAGTATTGGGACCAGTCCCAGAAGCATAAGTTATATTTTCAATTTGATTTCTAATTTCATTCATCTCTTTTTTTATTTCCTGAGCTCCTTCATCTACTACCCATTCGTTGTTCTCCATCATCCACCCTTCTCTAATCTCCATTGTTCCATTGCCTCCCATTGTCCCATTGGCAGAAGTCCCGGGTGCGTATTGTCTTGATTTATTTTCAAATTCATCTACAATTTTATTAATTTCATTTTCAATAATATAATTTATTAAGCCTTCCCCATTTTCAACCATTGTAATTTTACCACATTTTTCTTCTAAGAAAACATCACCGTCAAAACATTGTGGGATTCCTTCTTTCATCGTTGGAGTTTGCCCTTCTCTACCACACTTATCTCTTGGTCCTATAAAATTCCCGTATTCATCCCAATCGTCTTCTGTTTCTTTAAACTTATCATATTGTTTACATTCTGGTTTATCATTTTCATTCCAACATTCTTCAGGAACACAATCTGAAGGACTGTCACCCCATAACATCTGTTTCTCTTTTGCTCTAAATAAATTCATTAAAAAATCAGGAACAAAACTTTCTGCTTTTGGAGGTTCCATAGAATTTAATTCACCACAGGCACCCTCATCCCCCTGATATTCACATCTAAGCGCTAAAGCAACCATCTTCTCACATTTTGCCTTTTCTTCAATATCTTCATTAGCTTCACAATTACAAGTTCCAGGATCATCCATGCAACTTCTAATTTCCAACATTAATTTAACAAACATCCTTTCTTGAAGGTCTTTCAATTTTTCTAAATCCTCTTTAAGAGGTTCGGGAGCAGTCTCTGGATTACATTCTTCATCTTTTAGCATTAAAGCAAAATTCTCTTTTGCAAGTTCGCTACAATATTCATAGGTTTTCTCGGTAAGTATGGCAGTTAATTGCGTCTTTTCTTCTTCTAAAAGATATTCATCAAATTCATCTGGAAGATTTTTTTCATCATTAATTTTATCAGTGATTTCATCAACGCTTGTTTTAATTTGCTCAGAGGTATCCAAAGAAACTTTTTCTTGCACAATTTGAAGTTTTTGTTTGGCCCTTTCTAAATTTTTAATAGCCTTGTCCTCATCCTGATTTTGAGAATTAACTATTGCGGAATCTACTTCTTTTTCTCTAATTTCCAAAGCCAACTTAACTTCATTATCTCCAGAGGTAAAAAATATTTTAACATTATCAACAAATCTACCAAATCCAGAATATGTTTGAGTTTGTTCCTGAGCTAAAACTAAAGGCAAAATTATTAAGATTCCTAATAAAAGTAAGACTATTACCTCTTTTTTCATTAATGTTATTAGAAAAGGAGATATAAAAATCTATCTTTTGTGGCTTATAAAATCGGACATTCCAACCGATAGTAGTCGGAGAGTTTTTTTTGGTATAATTAATTACATTTTATTTAGTATTGTTGGCTACATCGAAAGATAGGTTTTTATACTTTGTATTTATAGGTTAACTATGAAAAAGAGGTTAATAATTTTATTTTTAATTGGAATATTTTTATTCAGTTTTAATTTTGTTAATGCCGCGACTAATGTTAGTGAATGTGGAATTTTAAGCGAGGGGGATACTACTTATGTTTTGAATGTTTCTTTGAATTCAGGAGATTCTTGTTTATTTGTAAATACTTCTGATATTATCCTAGATTGTTCAGGATATAATATTACCTATGGAAATTCTACCGATCCAGGATTTGGCATTTTGGCTATTAATCTCACGGCAGGAGATCTTTCTGGATTAAATAATGTAACTATTAAAAATTGTAACTTTGTTCAAAATGAAACGGCTACGAATACTAGTTCCGCTATATCCTTTGGAAGTGGTTCTCAGAATGGGGTTATTTATAATAATACCTTTAATGTTGTGGGAAACAGAACGATGGGGGTTTATCTTACGGAGAATGCTTCGAATATGTCGATTTATGGGAATACTTTTACAATTGAAAGTCAGGATAGTTGGGGAATTTATTTTTACGAAGGTTCTGAAGATTGCAGTATTTTTGAAAATACAATTACATTTAATAGTACTGCTGGAAGCAATGCCTTGATAATTCATATTGGCGATGATTCTAATGGTGCAAATATTACTTCAAATAATATAACTGCTTTTGGAGGTGTTTTATATGGAATAGATTTGACTGGAGAAAACTCGACCATTGAAAATAATGATATTAATATTTCTGGAGATGACTCTGCAGGGATTTTTATTTGGGAAAATTCCGAAAGTATGAATGTTTCTAGGAATAGGATTACTGTTGTGGGGCATTTAAGTTTAGGGATTAGTACCCAAGATAATACTACTGGTATGAATATCAGTTTGAACAATGTTACTCTTTCTGGAACTGTTTCAGGGAATAGCAACCCCATACCAGGGATTAAAATAGGACCAAATGGAACAGAGTTTAGTGTGAATTTCAACATTATTGATGTTTTAGGAAATGAATCTTCGGGAGTTCTTATTATGGATGATGCTTCTTCGGGAACTATATATAGTAATACAATTAATATCTCGGGGGATATGAATTCTCGTCAAGACCACGGAAGAGGAGGAATTATGGTAGATACTGGAGTTTTTGATATAAATATGTCTTCTAATACTATCACAACTTCTGGCGTTAATTCGACTGGGATTTTTGTTTGGGGGAATTTGTCCTATGTTGATTTAAATAATATCACAACTTCAGGGATTAATTCTTATGGAATTTTTTTAAGTAGTGCTGAGGAGATGGATTTGACGAATAATAATATTACCACAACAGGAAATAATTCAGAGGGGATTCTTGTGGAGATGTCTTCTGATGATTCAAAAGTTTATAATAATTTAATCAATACTTCTGGAAATTCTTCTCATGGAATTTGGTTAGATAGTTGCACCGATGGAAATTTATCAAATAATAATTTAACTGGAACGGGGGGTTATGGAATTTATTTAAATGATTGTAATGATTCTTTGGCTTATTCCAATACAATTGTTAATGCAGAAACTTACGGGATTTATGATTATGTGAGCACTTCTTCAAATATTTCTTCAAATACTGTTTCTGGGACAGTTTATCCTGGTTCGGGGTCTTATGTTTATGGAATTAGAGTACAAAATGGAACTTCTGTAAATGTTGAATTAAATACTTTATATGGAAATGACGAGGGCCCTGGAACTTATTGTGGTGGAATTTTAATTTGGATTGCAAATGTAACGGCCTCTTCAAATATAATCTACGAAGATACAAATGATAGTTGTACTTATCCTATAGCCATTTCTATGTATCTTAATTCGGGGGAAAATGAAATTACTTTAAATAATAATGAGATAAATTCAAGTCTTGGAAATAATAGTTATGGGTTAGGCCTTGGAACTAATGCTGAGGCCTCTAATGAATCTTTTGGAGATGTAATATATGGGACGGGTAATGTGATTAGAAATGCAGATGTATGTATAAGTGCAGAAGCTGGAGACTATACAGTTTATGGTTTCGCTTTAACGGATTGCGGAACTTATGATGCTTCAGTTTTAAACGGAGGGCTTATCTCCCCCATTATTAATACTACCATGGTTTTAATTAATTCATCTTTAAATGAAAGTAGGCTAAATGTTAATGAAGCTTGCAATATAACTCTTCAAGAATATGTTAGGAGTTATGTTGATGATGGAACTTCTGCGCTTTCTGGAGCAACAGTTGTTTTGACAAACAATAATAGCGCAGAACAGCAATGGAGTAAGACAACTGCTTCAAATGGGTACACTTCCTATGGTGAAGCAACCTATTATTTTTATAACTCTACTGGTGGGTATAATTATAGTTCAATGACTGTAAGTGTTTCTAAGACGGGATATGATGCTAATTCTGGGACTTCGGTTATAAGTGGGCAATCAACGATGAGTGTTAGTTTGGCTGCGGAGGAAAGCAGTAGTAGTACAGGGGGTAGTAGTTCTGGGGGAGTATCATCTACTTCTTTTTGGACTTCAACCTATGTTTTAAACAGTCAAGAACTTAAAGATTTTGAGGAAAGTGAATTTATTAAATTGCTATCTGTAAAGAATAGGGTAGAACTTAAAATTAATGGGACTAATCATCATGTAGGCGTTGTGGAATTGACTGGGACCATGGCAACAATAAATGTTTCCTCGGTTTCTCAGCAGGCAGTTTTTAACATTGGTGATGAGAAAATGTTTGATGTTGATGTTGATGGTTACTACGATATGTTGATTAGTCTGATAAATATCTCTTCAGAGAAGGTGAATGTAAGTTTGAAAGCTATAAATGAGCCTGTGGTGGATATATTGGGAATAGATAATACCGATAATAATTCAAGTGAAAATATTGAAGGAGTAAATGATGATACGAAAGTTGCTGAAAATAACAAATGGATTTTTGTTGGGGTGTTTATTATAATTGCTTTAGGTTTGTCCATTTTTTATTGTTTAAAATATTTTAAAAAGAAGGAAAGAAAGTGAATTTTTTAAGAAAAGGTAGGTTTGGAAATAATATGTTTTATCGACGCTAATGGCGCAACTCCCCTGATCTGCCCCAACCGCGCACGACCCCAGTCAAGCATCCTAAGGTGATGTCGTTTGTGTTTGCTTTATACTGATTGGGGGATTTTCTTTATAAGTCTTGTCGACCACTAGATGGTGACGGAAGTCTCAGAAGTCTCAAATTCTGGGAGTTTTATTTTGAATTCCGACTGAGACTTTATTATAGAAATTTAATAAAAAATAAAAAAATATGATCAAGAATTAATACTCCTTATCTTAATCTTCATCTTCATCAGAATCTTTATCTTCTTTCTTATCTTTGCTCTTATCTTCTTCTTCAGATTCTTCTTCTTCTTCAGATTCTTCTTCTTCTTCAGATTCTTCGTTTTCTTTTTTTGCTTTTCCCATTTTTATACCTCCATTTAGTTAAATCTCTATAATAAAATGCCTTAAAAGCCTTCCTTAGAACAAAGTGTAACTTAAAAGGGGCATAAAGTTTAGGCACAGATTTAAATACCAATAATGAAGATATTTTCAGATTATTTATGGGGGGATGCTTTGCCAATGGGTAAAAATAAAAAGTATATTCAGAATATTTTAAAAACATTACCTGCATCAATGAGCGCTGGAATTACAGGTATGATTAAATAGGAGATTGTGGCGAAAGTTATAAAATTAATAAATAAAATATATTGTTAGTAATTGGGATTACTTTTTATTTTTCTTTTTTTTTGCTGGTCTTTTTGCTGCTTCTTTTGCAGCTGCTTTCTTTTTCTTTTTTACTGGCATGTTTATACCTCCCTTTAATTTAGGTTTGTAAATTAACCTGATTCATTATATTTATTTGGTATTTAAACTCTCTTATTTAAATGGTGTTTTGTTGAATCTCTGAAATAATTAAGTTTATATATTGTTGAGAGAGTGGGGCAGGATTAAATTTTATTTAGAATTCTTTTTTAATTTAATTAATTTTTCATATTCTATTTTCTCCGTTTTATATCCCCTTGAGACATCACAATAATCTCCTGTATACTTCAGGATAGAAAGAAGCAAGCGATCTATAAGGCTGATTATTTCCTGGTAAGTTTGTACCTTGTTAATCCCTTCAGGAAATCTCCCTTTATGTACAAAATACTTTCTATATTCAAAGAGTTTTTTATCTTCAGTTCTATATAGAAATTTAAAGTCCCTTTTTATTCTTTCAATTGAATCTTGAAGGCTTGGGTTATTATAAGATAATTTTGAACAGATATCATTAATATTATCCTTGCTTAAATTATGTTCTTTTGGAAGGATTTTTTTTAATTTTTTTGGCTTAAGTTTTAAACTGCTTTCAATCGGATCTTCCCTTTCCTGATAAAAACCTTGCAAATTCTCCCCGAGAGTTTCTAATATAACATATCCAATCAAGCATCTCAATTCCATATAAAATGCAGATTTCATTGCAGTATAAAGATTGAAAAGGACTGGAAGTCCAATATTATCTTTATATTTGATATAATTCGGATATACTTCTTCAATAAAATCAAATAATCCTTCCGGGGGCAAATGATGAATTAAATAATCTCCAGCCCTGAACGGTCTTTTGCCTATATTCGTTGCCTCTCCCCAAACTTTTTCCCCTTCCCTGAGATGGAAAGATTTTGAAGGTATTATATCAACTCCCCTGGCAAAAGAAAGCAAATAGCATACATTTTCGACAATACCCTTAACTTCTTCGTGATTTTTCAGAGAAGTTTTAATAATAATTTCTGTCGTAAAAGCACCCGTATCCTTAAATTCTTTTTTTAGAGCTTTGATTAATTTATCATAATCATCGAACTGTTTAAAGATAAGTTCATAATTTCCCACGGTGATTCTACTCCTATCTAATCTCCAGCCCCCTTTTTGGGAAACTGTTCTTTCGGTACCAACAAATTCAAGATTAGTTATTAAAAAATGTATTTCTTCATCGTCTTTAGAATCTTTAAATCCCCTTTTTCCGATTATAACATTCGAAAATATTTTAAATTTTAATGTTGCCATAAAATTTTTAATGTTTGCTCCTATAAAATAAGCCTCTTCGACCTGAATATTCATCCCTGATTCTAATTCTCCATTAATAGAGCACCTTAAACGTGTTTCTTTTTCATTATGTTTTTCCATTAAAAACTTTGAAAATTCCTCATTTACTCTCAACTCTACAAATATCATACTTTCTTCGGAAATTTTTTGATCTATTATAAATTGAGATTCAAATTCTTTCTTAAATTCAGGAAAATAAAATTTTCCGCCACCTTTTGTTTCCATAAAAACCCATAACATCCAAACTATTTAAACAATTATATATCAAAACCCCCTCAACCGCATCCTAACCCAATCAGATAAGCTAATTCCCCTATCTTGTGCCTCTTTCTTCAATTTTTCCAACAAGGAAGTTTCAATCCAAACATGTATCTTCGAGTTTCTCTTCATCGAATACAATCCCATATTTAATTTTCAAGATCTCTAAGATTCGTTTCAACTTTCTAATAATTTCATCAGCATCTACTTTCTCATAAGGCATTTTGCTCTCCATTGAATTTATTTGTCTGATTGCCCCAAGAATCCCATCCAGCCATACTTTCTCTAGCAAATAATTCAACTCTCGGTAAGTTTCCCATTAAATCAACAATCTTATCACGAATTTCATCAGGCTTTCTAGAATGCTCCCTTCTTTGAGATAAAACTATTTGAGGAATATTTGCCGATTGTCTTTTTAATTTCCCCTTAATTCCCAAAACACAGATTTCAGAATTAGCACGAGTCCAAGCACCCATCCCTAAAAATGGTTTTCCATTTCCCTTATTCGTTTTAACCCAATTAAAGGCAACAGTCACATAACGAAAGCCCCATTGCTTAACAGTTTCAATAGCTTCTGGTAAAATACCTAATGTAACCCATAAGAATAAAGCACAATTTTCATCAGCAAATTCATCAATAGGAAAGTTGTGAATATCCTTTATTGGAACCGTTGGATAATGTTTGCTAACGTCAGTTGAATATTTCCATGGCGGATCGGCATAAATGATATTATATTTTTTATCGGATTTTACATTCCATTTGAAATCTTTTCTTTTCATAAATCCTAGAATTTATTAATCCTTAAATAACGCCGAGTGAAAAAAACTATGTAGAAAAGTTTGTAGAATTTTTCACTCGTATACCTATATAAAACATCCATCAACAGACAGCATGGAAAAATGCAAGGTTTGTGGTGTGGAATCGATCCACGAGAAAGGTGTCTGCAGTTCTTGTACCGAATTTTTCAAATGGAAGTATGGGGAAACCTTTGAGGAAAACTTGAAGATTTTTCTAGAAACCCTTGAAAAACCTAAACTAAATTTCAGGAGGAAACGATGGGAAAAAAGACACTAGCTATCTTTGCGATAACGCTTATTGTGTTCACTTTTTTGATTCAATTTGTTTTGGCTGTTGATTTTGATAGTGATATATCAGATGAAGACAAAGAAGCATTTGATGAGATTCTTGAACCAGTAATGAAGATCTATAATTTTGTCAAGTATAGTGCCAGCGTAATTGCTGTTATGGTTTTGTTGTTTGCAGGTATAACGTATATTACTGCAGGAGCAGATCCTGGGAAGCGAGAAAAGGCAAAGAACATGGCAACATATGTTATTGTAGGGCTCGTTGTTATTTGGGCAGCACCTTTGATAGTAAACTTTGTCGTTGGATAGCATGGAAAGATTTTCTTTTTTTGGAGCTCTTGTACTATTAATTATAGTGCAATCTCCCTTTATTTTTTCTTATTCCTGCGACGATATGTCTGGAGAAATTAAGGACGCCTGTTTAGATATTTCTGGGAGTGACTTAAGTGATTCTGAGAAAGAGTTATTAATTTCAAATTTAGAATATGAGAATAATCTTGAGCCAAATCACTTTCTTATTTATGGTAAAAATACTGGTTTACAAATTGAAAATGTTCCCTATGGAATTCAAACTTTCAACGATAAATATATAGAAAATGCATGGATGAAAATTTTCACTGCAATGCCTTTGGTAGTTTATCAGGATTTTCTTTATGTTCCAAGAAATACAAAAGTGTTAACTGGTTTTCATTATGAATTTAATGAGCCCGAAGATTATCGAAGTTCGGGATATCCAAGGACTTCTAATGGAGATTGCAGAACTTGGTATCGACTTCTTGAAAAAACAGAAGAAAATAAAATTTATGTAAATGGGGCTTATCAGGGGCAAGGGCGATTGGTTCCAATTACAATAAATCAAGATTCTAAGATTGAGTCAGTTTATGCGGTTAAGATAAAATATGATGTTGATTATTATGAATGGGATAGATATTGTTGCAAGAGAAGTGATGGGCGATGCGTAAAGTATTGTTATGATTGCGATTATGATCATAATGAAACAAAAGCAGGACAAATAGAAATTAGAGATTCTATTGATGTTAAAATTTATGAGAATAATCTAGTGGCAGATATTTTGGAGATAACTAATGATGGATATTCCTCGAGGGTAAAACTAGATTATTCTGATTCCACCGAGGTTTCTTTTGTTAATTCTGAATATAATTATCATAAATATTTATTTGAATTTACTAATTCATTTCCGCCCTACAATATTTTGACCTTAAAGGCAACGAATTATGGCGGAGAAACATTAACTAATCTTTTTAGGGAAGATGATTCGCTGATAGTTAATAATATTGAAGAATGTGCTATAAGAGGTTTTGATTTCTTTAATGAAGTAGAAAGTGAATGTTCTTTAGAAAATAGTTTTATTGGTTTGAAAATAAAAACCGATAAGTTAAGGTATAACAACGGGGAAGAAATTGAGATTGAAATCTTTCCAGAAGATGTTCTTGTAAATTTAACTTATGCAGGAGAATCTTATCTAGTGAAAGACCGAGTAACCCTAAATGCCATCGAGCCTTATAATAAAATAACTACGGTATACCATGGGGAACTTTCAGAAAAAATAATTTATATTAAGAATAAATCTAGATTAACTTTGCTTTATAATTTATTTATAATCATTCTAGTTTTTGTTATTTTATATGTTATAATTAAAAAACACTGGAGGCAAATATGGGAGAATGTGGCTTATTAAATTTAGCAAGTTGTATTCCTGAAAAACTTTATGGGTTTTTTATTTCTGTTTTAAATGCTCCATTAAAACCGCTATTGGGTTTTATCAAGAGTTTGTTGACCGAGCCAGTTAACATAAAAGTTTTAGCACCTATTTGGGCAATTATCCTCTATGTTTTGTCTATATTTTATGGATTACTATTACTTTATGCTGGGATGAATTTTATGTTTTCAGGGCATAACGAGGTTAAAAGAGCAAAATCAAAAGAATGGTTTCAAAATGTTTTCCTAATGATTTTATTTACCCAAATGTCTTTCTTTTTATATGCGATGATTTTAGATGTCTCTAGCTTATTAACTGCAGGGATGATGAATCTTGTTAATGAAGAGTTCTTCCTCTTGACCGCAGATAATATAATTAACATAGGATTGCAGTTTTTCTTTGCACTATTTTACGTTTTAACATTACTCCTCACGATGTTAATTCTTATGATAAGATATTTGACAGTTGCGATAGGTGTTGTTTTGTTCCCAATTGGAATCTTTCTATATTTTATTCCTCCAGTTCAGGATTATGGAAAATTAATATTAAATTATCTTGGCATTTGTATCTTCATTGGGTTTTTTGATTCAGTAATTTTTCTAGTAGCTTCTCAGTTGATCCAAATTCAAATTTTTGAGAATATGAAAATTATGGTTATGATAGGAACTTTTTCTATGGCTAATTTGTTGATGCTCTATCTTCTATTTTTCTCGATTATTAAATCTGCATTAAAAACTACTGCCTCGGTTGCAAGACCAATAGTTTCAGTTGCAAAATATTTCGCATGAGCTATCAAATCCCTCAACAATTACAATACCAAGAAAAAATTATGTTTGGCTTAACCTTCAAACAGTTAGCTTATGCCTTTTTATTTGGACTCTTGAATGTTCTTGTATTTAAGAGAAGTCCGAGTATTTACTTTGCGATTCCTTTCATATTTTTCTTTTCATTTCTAGCTGTATTGTTTATGTTTTTTAATTTGGATCAATTAATTAAAAATTATAAGAATTTTTTGTGGAATCGGGAGATTATTGAAGATACTAAAAAGATGTCAGAATTTTTTGAATTTGAAAAGATTAAAGAGGATACTATTTTGACTAAAGACCAAAAGAAGGTTGCTGTTTTGAAAGTTTCGCCTATAAATTTTGGAATTAAACCTGATGAAGAAAAAGAATCAATAATTTATGCATTTCAAAAGTTTCTAAATTCTCTAGACTTCCCGATTCAAATTTTAATGAACACCGAGAGTATAAACATAGATTCTTATGTGAAATCAATTGAAAAAACAAATAACAATGAGGGGTTTAAAGAATTGTTTGAAAAATATAAAAGTCATCTGAGAAAAACAATCGTTTCAGATAAATTATTGAATAGAGTATTTTATGTGATAATTCCTGAGAAAACAGATATTAAAATTCAAGTAGATATTTGCATGGATCGACTGAGGACGATGAATATGAAAGTCTATCCTCTTGGGAAAAGGGGTTTGACAAAATTTGTTAATTCAATGCAATTTAAGTTTATAAAAAATAATCAGGATCATATAGAAACTGATAAGGGGTTTAGTAGAATCATTTATGCTTCAGGCTATCCTCGAAATGTTGAGCTTGGTTTTCTGGATAAAATTGTTAGTTCTCTTTCGGATTTTAATTTAAGTATACACATTAATCCAAAGCCAATTGATGAAACTATGATTGGATTGAATAAGGAGTTGCAGAAACAAAAAGCAGATTTGTATGCTATGCAATCTAAAGGAATTTCTAACCCATCACTGGAAATTCAAAACAGGGATACTAGGAATACATTAGAAGAATTACAAAAGGGGAAAGAAAAGTTGTTTAACATTAGTCTTTATGTTGTTTGTAAAGCAAACTCTAAGGAGGAGTTAGATTTTTTGACGAAAAAGGTAGAATCTGAATTAAATAGTATCATGATTATTCCGCAAACTCCGAATTTTAGAATGTTGTTGGGTTTGAAATCCTGTATGCCTTTTGGAATTGACGAGTTGAAAGAAACAAGGAATATAACCACAGAGGCTTTGTCTGCTTTCTTCCCCTTTACTTCTCAATTCTTAGATGTTGATGATAATGGTGTTTGGATTGGAAATAACAATAATGGAATTCCTATAATTAAAGATATTTTCAAGTTGCCTAATCCGAATGGGTTAGTGTTGGCTCAGTCTGGCGGGGGAAAATCTTATTTTTGTAAATTATTGATAACGAGGTATTTACTTAATGGGACAAGGGTTATGATTATAGATCCTCAAGGTGAGTACAAAGCCCTCGTGTCGCATTTTAAGGGGCAACGTGTGGAGATTTCTAAGGATTCCGATACAATCATCAACCCTCTAGATTTAATGGGACACGACTACATAGAGAAACGACTTAGTTTGATTGATTTAATGGGAGTTATGCTTGGAAAATTGACCGAATCTCAGCGATCATTTATTGATAAAGCGATTTCTGAGTCATATGAAAGATGCGGAATAAATGAAGATTCTAGGACTTGGAAAAACAAACCTCCAATTTTGGGTGATGTTTTAGATAATTTGAAGAGATATATGAAAAGTTCTAATCAAATGGATAGCAGTATTTTGGGGAGCTTGATTAATCGGCTTGAAATGTATGTTTCTGGGGTTTTTAGTTTTATGAATCGGCAAACAAACATTGATTTTGAAGAGGGGCTTGTTTGTTTTGATATTGGAAATATGCCAAGGCAAGTTAAGCCGACAATTATGTTTTTAGTTTTAGATTATGTTTATATGAAGATGAAGGCAGATCTGTCTAAGAAAATATTATTGATTGATGAAGCGTGGTCTCTTCTTGGGAGGACTGAGGATGCAAGTTATGTTTTTGAAATTGTTAAGACTTGTAGGAAATTTAATTTAGGCTTGCTTTTGATTAATCAAGAAGTTGAGGGGTTATTTAATTCTCAGGCAGGAAAATCAGTACTTGCAAATTCTGCGTATACCTTATTAATGAGACAAAAGCCTGCAGTCATTAGAGATATTTGTCACACTTTCCATTTGAGTCAAGCAGAAAAACAACATCTTCTAACTTGTGGCATTGGAGAAGGGCTTTTGATTATGGAAGATGACCATACAAAGATTAAAGTCAAGGCTTCTCCTGAAGAACATAAATTAATTACAACTAATCCCGATGAGGTTACTGAAAGGGAGAGGGCTGAGGAAGAGTCTAAGAGGCTTGAACAAAAACCAACTAAAGAAATAAAGATTGATCTCAATGATTGTTTTGGTTGCTTTAGGTTTGACAAACTTACAAAAGAGGAAGTCAAATTTCTTTTGAATAAAAAGTATAAAGTTTCAATGCAAAAACCTTTTGGAAATTCTAAGAAACAGAAGTTTTTAATTAGACCTAGAAAAAACGAAAGTGATAAACATTTTTTCACAATACATATTATCAAGGAATATTTAGAGAGAAAGAAAATTAAAGTTCAAACTTTTGCTACTCGTAAACCCGATTTGGTATTTATGGTCAAGGGGAAGAAGGTTGCTATCGAAGTTGAGACTGGGAGTATGCTAACTCGAAGAAAAGTCTTTGAAGAAAAGGTTAAGGAGTTGAATAAAAACTATGATAAGTGGTTTTTTGTTGTTACAAATAGAAATAAAATTAAAGATTATCAAAAATATGGCAAGACAATTGATTTGAGATACCTAAAAGAGAAAATAGATAGTGCCGTCGGTATATAGCTACAGTCACTTCCGCCCCCTGCCCCTAATATGTCGAGTGACTGTGGGAATTTTAACTAACCATCTCATCAACTTCAATTTTATGATTTTCTAAAACCGCTTTTCCAAGAGTTTGTTCAATAGTCTCATTAATTTCTTTTAACTCTTCTCGATCTTTAACCAAAAAAGCATAATAGAAATTTACATAACCTACAGCCTTTATCATAATAATAAATCTCGGGTCTTTTTCTATCATTTTCATAAAATTCTCTAACTCTTTTGTGCAAGAAGGATCAATTCTTGAAATATAAGTATACTCTGTGTAGCCTACTTTTTTCATATCTATAATGGGATAGAATCTTAAAATAATTTCTCTTTTCTTTAGAGAATTTATTCGTCTCATAACAGAACTTACACTAGAGTTAAGTTTTTTAGATAATTCAACAATAGATAATCTTGAGTTTTTCTTTAGAAGAGTTATTAGTTTTAATTCTTCGGGCTTTAGCTTTACGTCTTCAGGAGTTCCTTTGATATCAACCCTTGATTTCTTTTTCGGATTTAATCGTCTAGCTAAATATGTTTGAGATTTAACACTTTGGAAAGAAAGATAATTTTTTATTTTATCTTTAAACTTGATTAAGATTTTAGTTTGTATCTCGTCATATCTTTCAATAGTCTTTGTCCAAACTGAAACATATAACTTCCACTCGCTAACATCATGTAACATATAACAACAACTAACTTCTTCGATACTAGTAATCTCCTTTAGGTATTTGTCAACATCTTTGGCAGATACTCCATGAATATCTAAATAGATTGAATGACGACTAAATCCAAACTTTGGATAATTTACATTTAATGCATATTTTTTGATAACTCCAGATTTTTCTAATTTCTTAATTCTCTTGTCAACAGTTTGTTGAGGAAGCCTAACCGACTTAGCAATTTTAGAAACAGATTGCCTACAATCTTGTAGCAACTCAAATAAAATCAATTTATCCTTTTCGTCAACCATCTTATGATTAAGAGTAATCTTTGCACTTATTAAATGTTTTTGATAGTTATTACTCCATTTTTTCTAAAAGGGTTTTAATAAAGAAATTCTTTAGTATATCTAGAAGGTGATAGGAAAACAAATGACCCTATCAAAAGAAAATCAAAAAATCCTCAAGCCAACAGAAGATCCGATGGAAATGGAAGGCAAGATGTCTTATACAGAAAGTCAGCGAGCTTGGGGGACTCTTCGTTTGAAGAGTGAAATTTTTAATGAGTTTAAGCAATTAAAAAGGCGACAGGATAAATTTGGATATAAGTTAATGTTTTGTAGGGGATTTGATCAGTTAGAAAAAGAGATTAAGAGAATTAAGAAAGATATTGGGGTTCCTCCGTTGTTGGTTTGGTTTGTTAAGGAATAGTGATTAGGCAAGTTTTATAAAATAATAGAATTACAAATCAAAGTCTAAATGTTTTTAAGTTAGGAATTCTTACTCATTCCATGAAACTAGATAGCTTTCTAAGTAAGTATGGAAAAAAGATGGGCTATTTAGAAATGGCGTTCTTTAAAAATATATATTATGAGGACTTGGGAGATGCTGGCCTGGAATTTATTACACCTGAAGTTGATATTGATAGGAATGACGGAACTGGTAGGAAGTGGAGAATAGACTTTGTTATTAAAACAAAGTTTGCCAAATACGCCATTGAATGTGATGGATTTAACTATCATGCCTCGGGAATGGTTTCTAAAGACAGAGATAATGATTTACACAATAAAAGGAATGAAACTATTAGGCAGGGATATATCTACACAGAGATTACAAGAGACCAGATTGTCCAAAATCCTTCAGATGCAATTTATCAGCTTAGAAGACTTTTTATTGCAGATGAAGAGCTATTCTCAATATTTCTTAATAGGAATAAAGGGCTAGTGTCGCCACATGAGGTTCAAGAAATTGCTTTGAATAAATTAAATGAAACTCGTTCGGCAGGAAAAAAGAAGGGTTTAGTTGTTTTGGCTACAGGTTTGGGTAAGACCTACCTTGGAGTATTTGATACTCGACAACTTAAATCAAAAAAAATACTTTTTATTGTTCATGTTGGGGAGGTTTTAAAGGATGCAAGAAATTCGTTTGAAGAGGTAATGCCAGAAAGATCAAAGGAAATGGGATTTTTTACAGGCAAAGAAAAAGAATCTGGGAAAAATATAATCTTTGCCACGATTCAGACACTTAATCGAGAAAAAAATTTAAATCAATTTGACTCGGAGCAGTTTGACTATATTATTTTAGATGAAACTCACCATGGTGCAGCCCCTTCTTACAAACCTGTTTTCGAATATTTTAATCCTAAGTTCTTTTTGGGATTAACTGCGACTCCGGACAGAATGGATAATAAAGAAATTTTACCTTTTTACAATAATAATCTTGTATTCAAGATGGATCAGGATGAGGCAATTAAAAAAGGTTATTTAACTGGATTGAAATATCTTGGATTCAAAGACAATGTGGATTATTCTCAGATTTATTTTAATGGATTTAAATATGATATTTCAGATTTAAACAAAGCTTTAATGATTGAAAAAAGAGATAGGGCCATAATAGAAAAATTCAAAGAGATGGGTGCTAATAAAAAAACAATAGGTTTCTGTGTTTCAATTGAGCATGCCGATTGGTGTGCAAAGAAATTTAGAGAGGTAGGTATTAATGCAATCTCGATACATTCTAAGCTTGACAGAAGTGAGCAGCCTATAGAAATGAGAGATCGTGATAAACTCATAAAAGGATTTAAAGAAGGGAAATATCAAGTTGCCTTTGTCGTAGATATGTTTAATGAAGGAGTAAATTTCCCTGACGTAGAATGTGTTTTACTGCTTAGACCTACAGAATCTGCGACAATTTTAACACAACAGATTGGGAGAGGATTAAGAATTTCTCCGGGCAAGAAGGAAGTTTTAATATTAGATTTTATAGGAAATTATAAAACAGCTCATAATATCTTGCCCGCATTGGGCATTGGAGGGACGGGGGAATTAACCAAGGATAATGAAAGAGATATATATTACTATGATAACAATGGGAGGAGGGTAGAATTTGAAAATGAAGTAGTAGAAATTTTCAAAATGATGCTAAGCAAATCGACTAAAAAAGTTAGATCTGAGGTATTAAGTAAAGAGTGGATGGAGTATGCAGATTACTTGGAAAAGTGGACGAAGGATAATCTTTACTGGAAAACAACTCAGCAAAATAGACATTTCCCAGTTCAGCTAGAGGGGCTCAATATTATCAAAAACAACCCTAGTATTTCTGAAGAGGATTTTAAAAACGAAGTTGGGAAAATCGTTGAAAAAAATTATCCCAACAAAACAATGACTGCAGGTTTTAGAGCATTAATGCTAAGCAAAATATCTGGGTTAGTTAGCTTGCGATCTCCTTTAAAGGTAACCCCCGCCTTCCTTAAAATAAAAAAGATATGTAAGGGGAATTTTTCAAACATTGAAGAATATCAAGAAATTTTAACAAGTCAAATTGAGAAAATATTTTATTGGAATATTATTTATGGTACCTTCAGTAAATATGTTCCTTCCGATGAAAGAGTATCGTACAAAGACTTTCATCTTTATCCCTTCTTTTTTCTCTATGAGGTATTGCTAAAGCTTATTGATGACTATGGGTACAAAGATGGAGAGTTAAGTAAATTGGAATTTAATTCCTTCTTGGCAATATCCAAGAATCAGGAAGAAGTAAATGAAACTTTAGAAAAAATCATCAATTTTAGAAATTATGAAGAGAAATACGAACTTGAAAAACTTTTAAATAAAAAAAATAACATTGATCCAAGATTTTTCAATATCCTCGCCTATAATAAGTATCTGATCATGACAAGGGATGGAGTAAAGTTAAACCAAAAACATATTCCTGAATTGAGAAAAAGAGTTTCAAAATTTCTTTCTCTTATGAATTCAAAAAAATTAATTATGTTTAATGAGGAGTTACCCGAAAAATATTTGAAAATGTTATATTCTGAAAAGGACATCCTTTCTTATCATGGAAATTAAAATAAAACTAGAAGATTCAGAAATTAAAAAATGTAGGGAGTTTGCAGAAAAAGTATTAGACGAAACATATAACCGATTTAATAAATCTGACAAGGAAAGAGTAGACAGAATTTTTTACGGGAAGGTTGGAGAGGTTGTATTTTTAAAGTTTCTAAATTCCAATAATATCTTTCCAGATGTTTCAGATATGTTTCAAATATTCGAAGGAGAAACAAATGTTGATAAATTTGACTTCAAAACTAAAGGGGATAAAACAATTGACATTAAAACTGCATATAAGCCCTATCATAAAAGAATTCTTGTTCCTGAAGATCAATTTGAGGGGAATAAAAACAAGGATTATTATATTGGGATTATGATTGATGATTCATTAAAATATGGAGAAATTCTAGGATTTTGCACTTGTGAAGATTTGAAAAAGAATGGCAAAATTAATTTTGGAGAGGGATTTGCATATTGGAAGTATTTATCTGATTTAGAACCTATAGAAAATTTATTAAAATTATTCTAGCCGAATTGATTTTTTGGCATTCTTTATAACCTCTGCCATAAAAAAGGCTAATTTCGGGGGAACGGCATTTCCTATTTGCCTATATATAGAACTCTTTGTACCTACAAATTTAAAATTATCTGGAAAACTTTGAATTCTAGCCCCTTCCCTTGGAGAGAGAGTTCTATTTTCAACTGGATGTATAAATCTTCCTCCAGAAGGAGTATCAAAACGAGTCGTGATTGTTGGAGCAATTCCATTTTTTTCAAGTCGACCGTATGACCCGCTATGAATTGATTTGATATTTTCATCTAATTTAGTATAATTTTCCCCGGGGGATATCTTTTTTATTCTGTCCACTATTTGCTTATCATGAGTGGGTTTATTGTGATTTGATGTTTTTTTTGTTGGGGATTCCAAAAATTCTTGATACTGATTATTCGGAATAAGCCCCTTAATATCTCCGATCAAATCTGCATTTTCCAAGTTAGATATAGCATCCCATACAGTTGTTTTATCAAAAAAATGAGGGTACATTTTTAGTATATCTGATTTGGTTTGCTCAATAATTTTTTCGAAATCAACAGCATTGTTCAAAGATCCCATAATAAAAACCCTTTCTCTCCCCTGAGGAATGCCAAAATCAGATGCCTTGAAAACACGATAGTAAGTATAATACTTATCTCCCCCTAACTTATCCTTATCTTGAAACAATTCTAAAATAGTATTTAAGATCCTTCCTTTATCCATAGTCAATATCCCTTTAACATTTTCAAAAAGAAAAAAGGATGGCTTGAGTTGTCTCACTATTTCATAATATTCCTTAAAAAGATTATTCCTTGGATCTTCGATGAATCCCTGCCTTATTCTAGCCCCTGCCATAGAAAACCCCTGACAAGGAGGCCCTCCAATAATAATATCTGCGGGATAATTTTTTAAATTTTTATCCTCAGCTATTTTTTTTATATCTTCTACATAAAGTTTGACCCCTGGATGATTTACTCTATAAGTCTCTGCGATTTGCTTATCATATTCAACAGCAGCAGAAATATTAAAGCCCGCCTTGGAAAACCCAACAGACAATCCTCCAACTCCTGCAAATAAATCAACCACATTAAGAGACTTCATTTTAGATCCTCCTGTCCAGTTCGGTATCTTTCTTTATATTTTTTTATAAAGTTTATTTCGTTCGGTGTTAGTAAATATATCTTTCCAAGCTCCTCATCGATTTCATCAATAACATCTTTGCATTTCTTATGCTTATATTCATACATTGTTTGTTTGCTATCTATCTTTTCTTTTGTGTCTTCCAATTTTTTATCCAATTTTCTTGATAATTGGACTAGTTTATCTATAGACTTCCCCCCTATTTTAGGTACGGTAAAATTAAACAGTTCTTTTTTAGTAATGTGCCAACAGTCAGAAACCTTTATCCAAAACCACCAATACAAACTTGAATTAAAAATTGCATTCGCAATATGTAAATTATCCATAGTTAGTTTCATAGGAGTATATTCATTCAGTTTGTCTGGCTTAGTTAAAAAAGATTTAATCCAGAAAGCAGCCCTCTTATTAAGGTATAGTGTCTCTGAACCCTCTTCAAGGGTTAATAAGTTTTTTTCATAGGAATTTATTTTTGAAAAAATACTTAATTCCTTTACGTCTCCTAGTTTTGGATAAAATTCTGGAAAATTTGGATTGTTTAGAATAAATTCATTTTCAAGAAATAGCTCCTTTCTTTCATTTTTATACCAATACTTATAATCTGAAGTAAATATTTTATGCCCTTCACCCTGCCCCTTCTTTAAAAAAAGAATATTTAATTTTTGATGCACTCCGGAAAATAAACAATCTGGACGATCATTATAGCTTAGGACAAATTGGTATTTTGATTGACTTTCAACAAATTTTCTTAAACTTCCCATCCTTGCAGTTGATATATAAGATATCGGAATTATAAAGCCTAATACTCCGTGGGGTTTTAATATATTTAAGCTATTGTGAATTGTATCTGCATAGGTATTACCGTATTTCATAATGTGACTGTCTTCTGTTTTTGTCTTTTCAACATAGGGCGGATTTCCTATTATTAGATCGAAAGATAAGTCGAAATTGCAATTAGAGATAAAATTTTTACTTGTAAAATTTTTATCTAATGTTCCCAAAATATTTTTAATATTGGAAGTTTTGCAAAAATATAAGCATTTAAATATAATTCTTATTTTTGAAATATAGGTTGAGTAGGGATCTAAATCATTTCCATGAAGGCTATCGATAATATCATCAATATTTCCAGAAGAAATTTTCCCGTTTATTTCATTGATTATATTCAATTTGATAGTTAGAACTTGTACCAAAAAGGCCCCAGTTCCGCAAGTTGGATCTAAAATTGAACTTTTCTGAATAAGATTAATTATCTCCTTTTGATTATTCTTTGAAAGACTAATAATTTTATGAATAATTTTATCTGGATGCTCCGGTTTAAATTTTAATTTAAACTTATTAGTAATTAATTGAAAAATAGAATTATAAATTATAAAATCGGATATATCTTCAGGAGTATAATAAACTCCTTTTTCTCTTCGCTCTTGACCCTTCTCATTTATTTTCCCTAATTCAAATTGAAAATTAGACTCATCGAGATTATGGGAGGCTAGTAATAATATTAAATTTTGATAATAATTAAAATATTCTTTCTCTGGCTTGTTCTCTCCTAGTAGCAAAAGAAGGTCTCTAGGTGTTTTATGGATATTATCCATTAGGATTTTAACTTTAATTTGGTTGGTAGAATTATCCTCCTTAGAAAACAAGGATGTCAAAATATCAGAATGATTTAGATTAAAAAATTTCATAAGTTTCTTATCCTCATATTTCAATAGAGATTCTTTCTCCTTAATTTTTAGATTCTGCATTTTTATTTTCTCCTTTTAATTCAGATTTCATAAAATTATCTACTTTTCTTGAAAGAATTATTGCATTTTTCTCACAATATTCTTTGTATTCATCATAGATTTCCTCATCAAGGCTCAATGCAACAGTTTTTCTACCCATATGGATTCATATGGGTTTTAGTTTATAAATCTTTTGGAAAATTTAGGGCAATTTATTTTAATTCGTTTTGCAAACCCTTAACAATCTCAACCTCTGCCAAAGTATCCAATTCACAATATTTCTCCAAAGCATCTCGAATCTTTTGCCTTTCCTCCTCACTAACAGAAGAATCGTAAGTAACCCTTTCATATTCATAACTAGCCTGATCCCCTTTCTTAACATCTTTCAAATTTTTATAACTCAAGTCCGACATTACAGGCAGAACTGCCTTAATACTTGCACTTCCACATTGTTTCGGATCATAATAATGAAAATTCCTAAAAACATCCCATAAGTCTTTTATCCTTGACAAAATATTTTCATCATACCATTCTCTAAATTCAGGAAATGCCGTTGCAGACTCGTTCATAACGCCTTTTTCAAACCCCTGATTATAGACCAAAATACTTCCAGAGTCGCCTAAGTTATCTCTTAATGATTGCATAAATTTAGGTCGAGGATCATCAGTTCCATCAGCTAAAAAAGAGATATGCTCAACTTCTCCACCTTCTTCTTTTTGAATATGCAAACTAAACTGAAAAGGTATTCTTTGGTATGGATTCATCCCATCAAACTTAGGCAAAATAGGATTTATTGTCTCAAAATCTAAATAATAAATTGGATATTCTAAATTTCTCAGAAAATTATTAATCTCAGTTTTATCTATATGTTTTCCTCCGTCATGAGCCAATCTTCTTTGTATTTGTTGTTTTTCATTTAGTTTTGTGCTTTCAGGAACATCAGTTAAGCATACAATTCCTCCATTATATAATTCGAAACATTTCTTCTTTAACATTCGATAAAAATCAAATATACTATTTTCAGGAACTTCGTCCCAACATTCATCCTTAATTGGACAATCATAAGGGTCTGCACATGAAGGACTTATGTTACAAGTAGGTTCTTCTTGAGAATTAATAACCTTTATCATTTCTTCAATGTTAGACTCGACGTATTTTGAAAATTCTTTAATATTTTCAGTAATTTCAGTTTGAATAAATAATTCTTTTGGCTCAATTTGACCATTAAGGCAATATTGGTTATTAATATGCATTAAGAAACACTTTCTAATTTTAAGTCCATATTTCTCATAAATATATTTTTGAAATGATACGTCGTGCAAATTTACATCTTTAACCTTAGTTGCACTTTTAACTTCAATAATATCCCATTCATCTTTTCCAACAGGAACTAAAATATCTGCCCTAGAATATAAATTATCAACCATAAATGCAGGTTCAAATAAAGGAATTCTTTTTTTTATTAATTTCTTAGTGTTTTCTAAATTCTCTTTAAAATTTTCATCGGGAATATTTTCTCCTTCGGGAAAAACTTTCTTAGCTAACTCTCCAACAACATGACCGTCATCGAATTTCTTTTGAGCTAATTCATCAGGTTCAGGAAGTCGCCTCTTGTCGTTAATTTTAACCCATAATAATTTTGGGCATTGTAGCCCTAGTAGGTAACTTGATTTTGATAGTAGCTTTGGCATAAAAGATTTAGGGCTAAGTAGCTTATAAAATTATTTATAAACTATCAAATCATATCTTATTATGATACTAGGAATAATCGGACTTATTTTAATTGCAGTTGCATGGCTTCCACAAATAATCGAAACAATTAAAACTAAGAAAAGTGGATTAAACATTAAATTTGCATTAATTTATGTCATCGGCTCTTTCGTATTAGTAATCTATTCAGTTCAGATAAAAGATACGGTTTTCTTAATACTAAACTCTCTTGCAACACTTATGAGTTTTACAGGATTGTTTTATACAATCAAGTATCAAAAGAAATAGGTGCTTGGAATTGTTCAACTAACAACCCCTTCAATCTGACTAGCTAATTTTTCAAATTTAGCCATATTTATTTCCATTAATTCCATTCTTTCTTGCAAGATTTCATTTTGTCTTTTTGTTGAATTCAACTCTTTTTCTAATTCTGTTTTAGTCGTGTCTATTAGCATATCCTCTTCTGAAATCGTATCCCTCATTCCTAATAGTTCGCTGTAATAATGTATTTTATCGCTTTTTTTCCAACCGAATCTATATTTAAGAGCTGATTCACTTTTATAACGAGGCATCCAATAGCAACAAGCACAATGCCTAAAATCATACATGGTTAGATTGCAGTACTTTTCTCCTGCAGGAGAAACTCCTTCTCCAAAAAGTTTCCTAGCTGTGTTTTTTATAACTCTATTTACATTATATGGCTTAAATGTAAATAAATAATCATGAAGCTCCAGTTTTTCTTCCCTAATATATCGTTTGATTAGGTCAGAAGATAACATTAACTTTATTCTTCTACCAAAAGTTTTACTTATCTCATCTCTTATGTGAACTTCCTTAAAGTCGTTATGAAGGTCTGAAATTTTAATATTAATTAATTCGGTCGGGGCTCTAATTCCAGTATCAAACAAAAACATAATCATCGTCCTATATTTGAAAGTGGATTTATCGCAAAAACTTCTAACCTGATCTTCTGTTAAATATACCCATTTTGGTTTATCCCGTCTAACGTCTAAATCGATTGTGATATCTTCAACGGTGACACCTTCTTTTCTATTCACTTTAATCCACCAATGCCAAAATGATTTGAAGGCTTTCCCATAAGTGTCTATTGAGGCATAGATTTTACCATCTTCCCTAGAGACTTCCCCTGTTCTAATTTTGGAAAAGAATACTATGATTTGATCCTCAGTTATTTTGGTAATATCATCAAGTCCAAATTCATCTTTAAACCTTTTAGAGAAAAATATCATTTTTTGTCTCAATGTGTTCAATCTAATAAAACTTCTCGGACCTTTTGAACTTCTTGAAGAAACATTTCTCCCGACCTCCATGTCTCCGACATATCTTAAAGTTAAATCAGAATTTACTTTACTAATCCCTGGAACGCCGTCTTTTACTGCTATTTTCCAAGCATGGTATTTTTCCTTGTGTTTGTATGGATCTCTTTTCATTGTCTGAAAAGCAAACACTATTTATTAACATCGAGGTTTTGCACAGGTACCTTATGGGTATCTTACAGGTGTCGTTTAGAAGTCAGAGTTTTGTTTTTCCGCTTGAAAGCTCATCGATTATGCTCCAAGTGGGTTACGCCCCAACCGGGGGCTAATGGGGATTTAACTTCCCTCTATAATCATTCCGACAGAAAGAAACAATACGAGAAATGATCCAATAGCTACTGGAATATTAAAACTGTCAAACAAGGCATAAATTAAAGCTATTGCTGACAAAACTGCTGTGATTTTCGGACTTATCTTCGCCATTAATATAACAATGAATCAAACCTTAAAAATGTTTAGGAACCAACTAATGGTGGGGTAATTTAATCCCTACCAAGAACTTGTTGGCCCTTTCTTATGCTTACTTTTCTTAACTGAGCGAAGGTTGCCTGGTTGGTTATTATTCTTATTCCCGTCAACATGGTGGGCCTCATATCCCTTTTTTACTTTGCCACCCATTTTCTTTTCTAAAACCCTTTTGTGGACAGACTGTGTAGTTCCATCATTATCTGTAAATACTTTATATCCACTTTTATTCTTTCTGATAACCATGTATTAATAATGCAGACAAAGTTTAAATATGTTCGGAAATAACTAAATTTAACTTAAAATATTAATTATCAAATTTTGGCCAATAGCCTCTTTTGAAGATCTTGATGTCTCCCCGAAACATATCTTCCAATTCTTTTTCCAAAGTCTCCAAAAAGGAGTACATGAGCCATGTTTCTCTTGCTTCGAAAATAATATTTTTCGAATCTAATTGTTTCATAGAAGTTACCACTGATTGAAAACGGGTATCCAGTATTTCATAGGTTTTTTTTATCTCCTCAGAATTAGTAATATTATAAGGAAGAACTATCTTTAATTGAGCAATCGCAGGATTGTTTTGACTGACTTGTATTTTTTTAAAAATTATACTATTTTTCTCTTCTTCCTTATCCACATTTACCCTTTCAGGAACTATTATTTTCCCATTCTTATCAAAGTCCATATTTTTCACAATTAGGGAATGTTTATAATTATTTCGCAAATATCCTTTTTAAGAATAATAGATTAAAATTAAAAGAACCAACCTGGAAATAATAAAATTAAAAGGCTAAGAATAATCAAAAGAATAAATCCGATAAATAAAATCCATTTAATACCAATCCATACAAATTTTATACCCTTAAATAATATCTTTAATTTTCTATTTTTGACCTTTATTTCAAATCTTAAAAATCCTTTAAATAGATTTAATGCAAAAATAATAGAAAACACAATTGTAATATGGTAAATGATAAACCAAGACTTATAATTTTTAACAATATTTAGATTAATTTGAAGATCTTTGTTGCATCCAGTTATGCTTTCATTGATTTTTTGATTACATTGATTATTAAGTTCATTTGTTAGATCGGTTTGATTTTGAAGTTGAGATTGGCATACTGAAAGATCTGTGCTTAATTGATTAATCTTATTTTTTTCATTTTCACAACTAAGGCCAGACAGTACATTTAGTAAACCTATAACCATAACAAGTGTGATAACTATTCCAACTATCCACATGATAAATTCTCCAGGATTATCTGGTATTTCAATTTGACCTTTCTTATTCATTATTTTTTAACACTCATAAGATATTTATAGTTTACTTCTAATGAAATTCTATGTTATTAACAAAATCAAACTACCTCCAGGGGCTACAATGTCCAAAACTACTCTGGGTTGCAAAAAACGATAAACAAAGAATGCCTGAGCCAGATAATTCTGCAAAGCATAATTTTATGATGGGAGATATTATTGGAGTTTTAGCTACTAAGGCTTTTGTTAATGGAACAGATCTTGCAGATTTAGGATTTATGGAGAATATTAATAAGACTAAAGAAGCAATTAAAAAAAGACAGACGATTTATGAGGCAGGGGTTATGGTTGAGAATTTATTCTCTAGGGCAGATGTTTTGTTGCCTGTTGGAAGGGATGAATGGGATATTATTGAAGTAAAAAGTGCGACGAAAGTTAAGGACATAAATATCCATGATGTTTCTTTTCAGAAGTATACCTATGAAAAAGCTGGACTTAAAATTCGGAAATGTTTTTTGATGCATATTAATAATGAATATGTGAAGGATGGGAATATTGAACCCGAAGAATTATTTGTCCAGACAGAGATAACTGAAGATGTTCTGGAATATTCGAAAGGAATTGAAGAAAGAATAAAAGACATGTTTAAGATTATTTCGTCAAAGAAAGAAACGGGGTTTCCTATTGGAATTCAGTGTTCAGAACCATATAAATGTGCATTGAAGAGTGAATGTTGGAAAGATGTTACAGAAGGAAGTGTTTTTGAATTTTATTATATGCTCAAGAAAAAATGTTTTGAGCTTTATAATGGAGGAATTACTTGTCTGAAAGATGTCCCAGAGGACGTTAAATTGAATAGTAATCAACAGATACAAAGAAGACTTGCATTTGATGGGGGAAAGCATATAGACAAATTACAAATCAAGAATTTTCTTAGAAATCTGAAATATCCGATTTATTATTTGGATTTTGAAACTATTGCTCCAGCAATTCCTAAGTTTGATGGGATGAGGCCTTATCAGAGAATTCCATTCCAGTTTTCATTACATATTCAGAGTAAGACTGGGAAGATTAAGCATATTTCTTTTTTAGCTGATGGAACTAATGATCCGAGACCTAAGTTTATGCAGGCACTCAGAGACAATTTAAAGAAGCGTGGGAGTATTTTAGTTTACAATCAGGGGTTTGAGAAGGGTGTTATGAACGAGTGTTCTACGGTTTTGCCTGAGTTTATGGAATGGTATAAGGGGAATATCGAGCCAAGAGTGAAAGATCTTTTAGATGTTTTCAGAAATTTTTATTATTATGATCCGAAGCAGAAGGGTTCCGCTTCAATAAAGGCGGTTTTGCCAGCTATGTCGGATTTGAAGTATAGTGATTTAGAGATTAGCGAGGGGATGTTTGCGAGTAATGAATATGAGCGGGTTACTTATGATCCTTCGGTTAGTAAAAAGGAAAGGAATAATGTCAGGGAGGCCCTGGAAAGATATTGCGAGTTGGATACTTGGGCTGAAGTTGAGATTGTTGGAGCGCTGAGGAAAGAATTAAAAGGTTTAAAGGGTGAGAAATAGTATGAAGATACAGTGGAATGATGATTTGAAACTGAAAGAATTTATCAATTTAGTGGAAGGAGAAAAAATATTCTTACCTGAATTCCAGAGACCTTTTGTTTGGGAAAAGTCCCAAATCAGATTATTAATAGATAGTATATATAACGACTATACAATAAACAGCGTTCTTTTTTGGCAAGGTGGAGATGAATTGGCAAGAAGACGTGTGGGAGGGAGCATAAATGAAATTCAGATTCCAAAAAAGGATTCTTCGGAGATTATTACATATTTATTAGATGGGCAACAAAGGGCTACGGCATTGCTTCTAACTTTTACAGATAAAGAAGTCTACAAGGGGAAAAATACCAAGAAGATTGAAAGAGTAGAACTTTATTTTGATTCTAAATATGAAGAAGATAATCCTGAATTAAGATTTATATTTGATGATGAGCCTATTGATTATAAAGGAAATGAGATTTTTCTCAAAGATTTTTCTCAAAGGGAGATTATTGAGAAGTTTGGTGATAGATTTATTAGACTTAAGGATTGTTATCGTTATTTTAAAGAAGAGAGTTATAAATTTCTTAAAGAAAAAATAGAAGATAAAGATTTACTTTTAGAATATCATGATAAAATACAAAAATTGAAAGAGAGTATTCTTGATAGAAAAATTTATGACATAGAACAAAAGGGCGAATTAAAAATGGTTCTAGATGTCTTTGAAAGAATAAATACAAAAAATACAAAATTGAATATTTTTGATATAATGATTGCTAAAACTTATCGTATGATTGACGATAGCAATTATTTTAGTTTAAGGAAATTTTTATCTATGATTAAATGTAGCTCGTCAATTTCATCGGATTATATGGAAAATTTAAAAAAGATTGATTTGAGCGATTCAGATAAATCGATAGACGAAGTTACAATGCTTTTTCTTATGCTGATTATTCTAAAAAAGGAATTTAAACAAAAAGAAGTTTTGAAGTTAACAACAGATGATTTTTTAGATAATTTGAAAGAAATTCATTCCATTTATTTGAAAGTTTTGCGATATATGGAAAAATATAAAATTGATAAAGAGGATTTATCTAAATTCAAACCCATAGTAAAATTTTTAGTAGCCTATATTTCTAATAATAAAGCTCTTGAATTAAAACAAGAGAAATTCTTAGAAAAATGGTTTTGGAACACAATTCTTTATAATCGTTATCCTGGGGCTCAGAATGAAAAAATAGAAAAAGATTTTATAATATCAAAAAATAATACTGAGGAAAAAGCTCTTGAAAAATATAGGAAAGATAGAACCAGAAATTTTAATTCAAATCATATAGATGCTCATTATGGTGAAAAAAATCAACTGTATAGCTCTCTTTTTATACTTCTTTTAGATAAAGGTCCTTTGGATTTTTATAATGGCATAGATGTTAAAAAGAAAAATTTATCGGGGGGCAAACTAGAAGAACATCATATCTTCCCAAAAAATTCTGAGATTGGTAAAAAAATAAATGAGAGTTTAAAAAATACAGATTATCCTAATTTAATTAATAATATTGCAAATATATCTTTAATAACTAAGGAAACAAATAATAATAGAATAAAGAATAAAGACCCCAAAGAATATATTCTTGATTTTGAAAAAGAATACAAGAAGGAAGGTCTTTATGAGGATTTTATTAAGATAATGAATTCTCAATTTATTACTGAGAAAATGATTGATATGTTAAAAGAAAATAGATTTGAGGATTTTATTAATGCTAGATCTAACTTAATTAAAGAAAAAATAAATGAGCTGTGTGATTAAATTAATATGGCAAAAACAAATGGAGAAATTGAGAAAAGATTGTGGGATGCGGCAAATGATCTTAGGACGAACTCTGAATTAAGCGCAAACCAATATTCTGCGCCTGTCCTGGGTTTAATTTTTCTAAAACACGCTGACTATATCTTCGGAAAAGCAAAAAAAGAGATACAAAAAGAAAACCCCTCTCCAATGCACTTCCAAGAGAAAGGGGTTTTATATTTGCCAGAAGATGCAAGATACTCTAGATTACTTAGATTGGCAGAAGGAGACAATATCGGAGAGAAAATAAATAATGCCATGTCTTTGATAGAAAAAGAGAATCCTGGATTAAAAGATATTCTGCCAAAAAACTATACTATCTTTGAAAATGATTTATTGGCGAATCTTTTGAAAACTTTTGATTTTGATATTCCTGAGGGAGATATTTTTGGAAAAATCTATGAATATTTTCTAGGTAAGTTTGCAATGAGTGAGGGCCAGGGTGGGGGAGAGTTCTATACTCCAACGTCTCTTGTTAAATTGATAGTAGAGGTTATTGAGCCATTCCATGGAAAAATTTTAGATCCAGCTTGTGGTAGTGGGGGGATGTTTGTTCAGAGTGCAAATTTTGTAAAAAAGAATCATAAGTCAGTAAACGATGAGCTTGCTTGTGATGGCCAGGAGAAGACGGGGAAAACGATTAATTTGGCCAAGATGAATTTGGCAGTTAATGGGATTGAGGGAGATATCATTCAGGGAAATACTTTTTATGAAGATAATCATGATTCGGTTGGAAAGTATGATTTTGTGATGGCTAATCCTCCGTTTAATGTTGATATGAGGAAAGTTGATCCTACTAAAGTTAAGGGAGACCCGCGATGGCCTTTGGGAGTTCCAACTTCTGGGAAGGCTAATTATTTATGGATTCAGGCTTTTTGGTCTGCGCTTAATGATAAGGGAAGGGCTGGTTTTGTTATGGCTAATTCTGCATCAGATGCTAGGGGAACAGATACGGAGATTAGGAAGGAGATGATTAAGAGAGATGCAGTTGATGTTATGATTGCTATTTCTGGAAACTTTTTTTATACAGTTACTTTGCCTTGTACGCTTTGGTTTCTAGATAAGGGAAAGAAGGGTAGTGATAGAGAAGGAAAGGTTTTGTTTGTTGATGCGAGAGATATTTTTACACAAATTGACAGGGCACATAGGGAGTTTGGTCCAGATCAAATACAGGAAGTTGCAGAGATTGTAAGAAGCTATAGGAAGGAAGAAGGAGCGAAGGAATATTCTGATGTTAAGGGGCTTTGTAAAGTTGCGACAATTGGGGAAATTGAGGCACAGGGATGGAGCTTAAATCCTGGAAGATATGTTGGAGTTAAGGATAAAGAAGAAGCAGAAGATTTTGATTTTGAAGCGACACTGGAAGAGTATAGTGAAGAATTGCAAGGACTTAATATTGAGGCCAAAGAACTAGGAGAACAAATTAATATTAATGTGAGCAAATTATTAGGGGTTAAATGAAATGAAAAGAATTAATTGCAATCTAATTGATGTTTGTACAAAAATAACTGATGGTGCACATTGGAGTCCAAAATCTGTAAAAGAAGGTATCCCAATGGCTTCTGTAAAAGACATGACAGATTTTGGATTTAATATCGAATCTTGCAGGAAAATTTCTGAAGAAGATTATAAGAAATTAGTTAAAAATGATTGTAAACCTCTAAAAAATGATATCTTGATAGCAAAAGATGGAAGTTATCTAAAGCATGTTTTTGTCTGGAAAGAAGAAAAAGATTTAGCAATATTATCTTCAATTGCCATATTAAGGCCAAATTTAGAAAAGATAGATTCAGCCTATTTAGCAAAATATTTACAATCTCCTTTTGTAAAAAAGTCTATGGCTAATTATGTTTCTGGAGCAGCAATACCTAGAATCATATTGAAAGATTTTAAACAATTTTCAATTTCAATTCCAAAAAAAATTAACGAACAAAAAAATATAGCAATAATTCTTTCAAATTATGATGGTTTAATAGAAAACAACGAGAAGAGAATTAAAGTTCTTGAGAATATTGCTAAGTTGATTTATGAAGAATGGTTTGTTAGGTTTAAGTTTCCAGGGCATGAAAAAGTGAAAATGATTGATAGTGAGACTGAGTTTGGCATAATTCCTGAGGGATGGAAAGTAAAACCATTTAGTGATTTTTGTTCAAAAATTACTGACGGGACCCATGAGGTAATAAAACCTGTGAAGGATGGTTTTTACATGGTTTCAGCAACAAACCTTAAAGATGGCTTTATTGATTTTTCTAGAACTCATTTTATTTCTGAAAAAGATCATAAAAAAATAATGTTAAGAAGTAAGCCAGAAAAAGGAGACATCTTATTTTCTAAAATAGGGACAATAGGGAATATTGCAGTAGTAAAACAAGATTTTGAATTTAGTATAAAAAATATTGCCTTGTTCAAACCCCTCTCTAATGAATTATCTTCTTTTATTTATTCTTATTTCAACAATGATTCTAATCTAGCAAATTTTTCTACTAAGGCTTCTGGAACTTCTCAAAAATTCTTTAGTTTAGCTTTCTTGAGGAATATGAACATGGTCTATCCCGAAGAAAAAATAATTTTAAATTTTGACAGAGTAGTTTGTCCAATATTAGAACAAAGACACATCTTAAATAAAAAAAACCAAAACCTCAGAAAAACTAGAGATCTTTTATTGCCAAAACTTATTTCAGGAGAAATTGATGTAACAAAATTGGATATTAAACTAAATCAAGAAATAGTTAATACTTAAAAATATCAAATACTTTAATATAAAATGGCTAAAGAATACACTGAAGATGCGCTTGTTGAAAAAGAAGCAGTAAAATTTTTAACTGAAAAATTTAATTATTCTCATCTTGATTGCTTTAAGGAGTTTGAAAAAGGAGAAAGCTTTCTTGGGAGGGAAAATGCCTCAGAAGTTATTTTGGTTTCTAAACTAAGAGAAGCTATTACAGCATTAAATCCTAAACTTCCAAGTGATGCAATTGAGCAAGCAATAATTGAAATAAAAAAGGACAGAAACAAAATGAGCCTATTTAATGCTAACAAAGAAGCCTACCATTTAATAAAAAATGGGGTTAAAGTTAAAGTTAAGATTAACAATAAGATAGAAGATAAAATTGTCAAGGTGATAGATTTTAATGATGCCTCAAAGAATGATTTTTTTATTGCAACTCAATTTTGGATTACGGGGGAAATTTATAAGAAAAGGCCTGATTTAATCTTATTTGTTAATGGTATACCTTTAGTCCTAATGGAATTTAAGAGCACTCAGGTAAATCTTCAAAAAGCTTATACTGACAATATTACAGACTACAAAGATACGATACCTCAAATATTTAATTATAATTCATTCATTTTAATTTCAAATGGATTAGATTCTAAGATTGGATCCCTGACTTCAGAATATGAGCATTATTCTAGCTGGAAAAAATTAAGTGAAGACGATAAGCCATCAACTTTTTTAGATAAAGCCTTACTTGGAAGCTGTTCTCCTGAAAATGTTCTTGATTTGTTTGAAAATTTTACTTTATTCACTTCAATTAACAATAAGCCTGTTAAAATAACTGCGAAAAATCATCAATTTTTGGGAGTTAATAATTCTGTTGAATCTTTCAAGAAAAGAAAGGAGAATAAAGGAAGGCTGGGAGTGTTTTGGCATACTCAAGGTTCTGGAAAAAGTTTTTCTATGTTATTTTTTGCCCAAAAGATATTAAGAAAGTTTGAGGGAAATTATACCTTTGTTGTTACAACAGATAGAGATGAATTAGATACTCAAATCTATAAAAATTTTCAGAATGCGGGGGTTGTAACCGAAGAAGATGTTCAAGCAAAAAGCGGGAAACATCTTAAAGAATTATTAAAAGAAAACCATAGAATGATTTTCACGCTAATTCATAAATTTAACACTAAGAAAGGGGAAACTTATCCTGAGATTTCCGATCGTGATGATATAATTATTATGACTGATGAAGCCCACAGAACACAATATGACACCTTGGCTTTAAACATGAGAACTGCGCTTCCAAATGCTTCTTTTATTGGATTTACTGGAACACCTCTTATGAAAAAGGGAGAGGAAAGAACTAAGGATACTTTCGGAGAGTATGTTAGTGAGTATAATTTTAGGGATTCGGTAGATGATAAAGCAACGGTTCCATTGTATTATGAGAATAGGGTTCCAGAGTTACAATTAATTAACCCGAGCTTGAATGATGAGATTTATGAAGTGATTGATGATGCAGATCTTTCGGAAAAGGAAACTGAAAAGTTAGAGAAAAGGTTGGGCTCAAATTATGATATCATAACTCGAGAAGATAGACTGAATATTATTGCTGAAGATATCGTTAATCATTTTTTAGGAAGGGGTTATTCTGGAAAGGCGATGGTACTTTCTATAGACAAGTTCACAACAGTAAGAATGCATGATAAAGTGAGATATCATTTTGACAAGAGATTTGAAGCGCTAAAAATAAAGTTGAGAGATTCTGAGCCAGAATATCATGAAGAGATAAAGGCAAAAATTAAAGAAATCAAGGATTTGGACATGGCGGTGATTATTAGTTCTGAACAAAATGAAATAAAGAAATTTTCCGACAAGGGTTTACAAATAAAATCTCATCGAGAGAGAATGGTTAAGGAAGATTTGGCGGAAGAGTTCAAAAAAACAAAAAGTTCACTAAAGATAGTATTCGTTTGTAACATGTGGATTACTGGTTTTGATGCTCCTTCTGTTTCTACGATGTATCTTGATAAGCCTATGAAAAATCATACTTTAATGCAAGCGATTGCTAGAGCGAATAGAGTTTTCGAAGATAAGCAGGGCGGATTTATTGTAGATTACATAAATGTCTTCAAAAATTTAAAAGAGGCCTTGGCTATTTATGCTTCTTCTAGGGACGGGTCAACTGAAATTCCTATTGAATCAAAAGAAAAGTTATTTGAGGCCCTTAAAGAATATTTTACGGAATTTAAAAAATTCCTCAATAAGAACAAAGTTGATTTGAAAAAAATAGAACTTTCAAAGGGGATGGAGAAATATGGCCCTTTAAATGAAGCAATTTCTAACTTAGTTGCAAGTGAAGAAATTAAAAAAGATTTTTTAACAAAGGCTGGAAATGCCGTTAAAATATACAAGGCAATTTTACCACATAAACAAGCCTCAGAATTTACAAAAGAAATAGAAATAATTAAGGTTTTGACTAAGATGATTTATTCTTTAGATCCCGAAGTAGATATAACATCTGTAGTTAGGGATATTAGAGAAGTTCTGGATCTTTCTATTTCTTCTAAAGGATATTTAATTAACAAAGAAGGACAAGACGATTTGATTAATATAGGGGACATCGATTTCGAGAAATTGTCTGAGAAATTCAACAAAAACAGAGATAACTCCCAACTTGAAAGGTTGAAAAATATCCTATCATTCAGATTAAAAGAATTAATGCAACTTAATGATACTCGTGTTGATTTTCAAGAAAGATTTGAGGAAATTATTAAGGAATATAATTCTTCTTCTAAAAATAATGATAAATATTTTGAAGCTCTGAAGAAGTTCTCTAAAGATTTGGCCAAAGAGGAGAAAAGGTATGTAGAGGAAGGATTGTCTGAAGAAGAATTGGCAATTTATGATAAACTTAAGAAAGAAAAATTATCCGATGCAGAATTAAAGAAGATAAAGAAGTTATCGAAAGATTTGCTTAAAAAATTAATTCCTAAGAAAGTAGTTTTAGAGTGGAAGAAAAAGAGGCAATCTTTAGCTTCGGTTCACATAACCATTCAAGATGAATTAGAAAAACTTCCAGAGAGCTATACCCCTGAAGATCGGAAGGAAAAGGAATTGGTTGTTTTCCAGCATGTTTATGATCATTATTCTGGAGACAAAAAGAATGTTTATTTAATTAATAAATAGATTTAAGGGTATTTTTATAATTTTTTTGGGTTGTTGTGTGGTTGAGAATATGGAAAGGGGAAAAAGAAGATAAATTAATAGCTTTGACCTATCCGTCTTATTCTAAAAAGGCTAACCTTTGGAAGCCTTTGTTCAAACCTTTTTTTCATGCGTGAAATTTATTAATTTTCGACCTACCCTTTTTCTTAGCTGTATGGACCAATAACTAAATATATAAATCAGACTCACATAACATAAATATGAGACAACTTTTTAATCCATTCGGTAAAAAATTTAGTGAGGTGAAAAAAGAAGATTTAGAAATTCTTAAATCTGTAGCAGAAGGCTGGAATATAGAATATAAAAGCCAAAAACCAAACGCTAGAGATATTTCAAAATCAATCTCATCATTCGCAAATTCACATGGGGGAATTTATTTCGTGGGGATAGAAGAAGATGGAAAAACAAATTGTGCAAAAAATATTCTTGGGGTGTCAGACTCACCAGATGACATTAGAGACGCTGTTCAAGGAAACTTACAACCATTCCCTTTTTTTGAAACGTTTTCTATTAATTTGGAGAATGACAAAAAAGTTTTAATGGCAGTGGTTCCAAGTGGAGAAAACACACCCTATATAAATTCAAACGGGAAAATTTACAGGAGGCAGGCTTCGGCTTCAGACCCGATAACTTCAGAAAGTAATAGGTTTGCTATTGATGAGCTCTATAGGAGAGCGAAAAATTATGAAAAAGGAATTGAAAAATTTAGAAACTCGGAATTTACATTTTGTAATTTGGAGAATGATACCCCCTACTTGGAAATTTATGCCAATACCATACCATTTAACCATTTTGTAATAAAAGATTTTTTTAAAGAAGAGGTTATGGGTGCACTTTTAAATCAGTTCAATGGAGAGGTTAAGATTGAAGAAAAAAAAGAGGATGGAAGTATCTTAATATCGTTTACTTCAAATATAAAATTTGATTCTATACAAACCTATTCGGAGAGTATATCAATTAGAAATTTAGAGAATCAAGATTTAGCTTATAACGGATTAACCATCGAGATAGATATTTCTGGGAATCTTAAGTTGCTAATTCCGTTGAATAAACAAATTGGTTTCTCGGGAGCATTTGGAGAAAGGTTTTCTAAGGTTTTGAAAAAATCAAATGAAGATTCTATTTCATCCATAAATTTTCTTGATACAAGACATATTTTTGGCTCTATCTTAGCATTGGTTAATAGATATGTTGACTATCTTGAACAAAGTGGGTATACTGATAAGTTAGAATTTAAGATGAGGCTAAGAAATTGCTGGAGAACTAGTTTGTATATTGACAGTGAAAAGTTTATTGAATATGTAGAAAAGTTTGGGGTGCCTATTTGCATGAAATCAGAACAAGATTTCCCAAAATTTCCCAGCTTAATAGATATTCAGGATATTAAAAATAGTCCAATTATTCAAACGGCTAGTTTATTCTCCCACGTTGCAAACTCACTAGGAGTTTGTTCAAATACCGCCTTCCTTTCTGTCATAGAAGAGATTCAGACGAATCCTCAATCGAATTCATAGAGGTCTCTCTTCTCTGTGAATTTGCTTTTATCTTCCATCATTTTTTTAATTTCTTCTGGAAGATTCTCATCGTCAAATTTAACATCTCCTTCCATTGCGCAAAAATTATGATTAATCGTCCCATTGGCATAATGATTTTCAGAAACTCCAATAATTTTATCGACATTATGTTTATTCTTCATTAATGCAGTGTAAAATTTTAACATTTCCTCATTTGTTTTTGCATCTTGATTTTTTCTTGAGAAGATAAATAGATAATTGTGACCCTCCCCTAAACTAATAAATGGAGCTCTGAAATCTTGTCTCCCAAAAATAAAATCCTTATAAGCTGGAAGGATACTCTCGGCTATTAGCCTCCTTTGAAAACGATTTAGATTGATTAACTCTACTAAAAATTTATCATTACTCTGGGGGGCTGTGGGTAAGATTTTATTTATTATCTCATCAATAAAATAGCTATCCTTATTTTTTTCAGTCCGTCGTTTCAATTTCTTTGATAATTCTCCCGTTCCTAGACTTTCCTCAAAATCATCCGTAATTACTACCATTGATGACTTGTCAAATTCTTCACGAGTCATTTCTGCCGGAATCATAGTTCTATTTGTGGAGAAAAAATAGCCGAGTATTTGCCGTTCGCTTAGAAGGGGAGCATTTTTCTGAACTAAAATTCTTCTCTTGTCTAAATATTCCAGAAACTCGGGGAGAGTGTCATTAAATTCTATAATTTTTGAAAGTTCTTGATAGGTTAAAATGTTAGGAATTTCGTCCTTATTTCTCAGATTAATTGTGTTCCCTTTGGTTATGAAATGGTCTTTATCTGCATGAAAATAAGAAACACAAACTCCAATTACTTTTTTTATATCTTCAGATTTAATTTCTATCTCTTTGCCTAAATTATTATAAAATTTCTTTTTGTATTCATCTCTTCTTGCCCAATTAATTGTAGTTTCTAATTGGCTTATTGCTTTATCTATACATCTCCTTTTGAATCTGTCAAATTCTTCTATTTTAGTATAGTCTTTGGTTTTTGATTGAAACACTACAAGTGTCCCATCAAAGAAAATCATATTATCACAAAATTCATCCCCATTTTCTAGCTTCGGATTAAGAAATAAGAATTTGTTATAGACTAACTTGCCGAGTAATTCATTGATTTTATTTTCCTGGGTATCCCCAAAATCTGTCAATGAAATATAATCCTCTTCTAACCGATGTAATTTATTTCTACCGATTAATTTTTTTATGCTCTTTGAAACAGTCCCCTCTTCTAAATCTAAATTCTTCACCATATCCTTGATAAGAGATTCCTCTTTTGCAATCCCCCCATTTTCAAAGAGAAGATCAATTAAGATTGGTTCTAATGTTCCCATATAAAAAATAAACGGAGGGGATATAATAATCTATCTTAAATACTAATAATTTCTACACTTATTCGGCACTCTTCCTAAATGCACCTTTCCGCAAACTTTACAGATTGCCTTGGGGTCATTTAATCTTTTTCGCATTCCACTTTGGACCTTGTAAGAAACCACCTTAGAGTTCCATTCAGCCATCAAGAAGCCTAAAGCACACTTGAACCATCACCTGGTAAGGCTGTATCAACTTCTCCCTCAGCCATACTTGTTACAGTGCATTTTTCAGATACTTCTTTCATCGTTTTGAGCCCATCTTCAATACGCCGACTCCATCGAGTTAAATCTTCCACTATAATCCTCTGTATGCGGTTTGCTCTAACTTCTCTTAACATCTTACAGAAGGAGGGCCTGGTATAAAAAGTTATTTTTAAAGTGAAATATCCTTTTGTTTTTCAAGAATTTTCTTTCCGTGTTCACTTATCTTGTAAATCTTAGATTTTCTAGCTTCATTTATTATAACGAACCATACAAAAACATATAACCAAAACACAAATAGTCTGATTCATAATGGAAAATGAAATGAAAAAAATAAGAAACAATCAGGAATTTCTAAATCTTTGTAGGTCTCTAAAAATAAATGGAATAGTCAAATCAAGAGAGGAATATCTCAAATTAATGATAAATATAACAAAGGATTATTTCGCTAAAAAAAGACTTCTAAGGGCACACATTAGGAAGTTCTCTCAAAATTTCTCGTCCTAACCGGGTTATAGAATAAAATTTAAATGCACGATCCTCAGGATTTTTACAAATAGCCAATTTTTTATCACATAGTTCTCCTATAGTTCGAGATGTATGCGCCTTGTACATTTTTGTTATTCTCATTATCTCAGGTTGACTTATTTGTTTTTCTAATAATAATTTTAGAACTTCTCTCCTTCGCTTACTTCGGGCAATAAAACTGATAATTGTTGGATCAACCATATACTGAACGAGTAACCATTATTTATATTGAGATGTTACCTTTTGAGTTACCATAATGTTTAAAAGGCGTATTTGTCAGATAGTTAAAATAAACAAAGGAAACTTTTTGCATGTCATAAGTATCGCATTGGGTGCATTAGTCGCCCCGAGTTGACCAAGTAAGTATTAAAAGGTTAAAAAACTCTTAATCATTAACTCCTGAGTTTAGAGACGATAGAAAAAATATGGATAAAGAAAATAAAAATCAGTCTTTGAAAATAGTTCTTCTAATTGTATTAATGCTTATCCTTTCTATGAATTTTATTGATGCATCTATTGATGATGAGGTTTATGAAACTTTAATAAATAATACTGGAGAATTTTATTTGGACAATGCAGAAGAAGATTGTCAAATGGTTGGTGCTTCTTGGGAGTATATTTCTCCAGAAAATGAAGAATCAAGATATGAATGTGTTTGTAGTGAATATATAGATGGAAAACAAACCATGGAATGGAACGGAACTAATTGTTTTCCCATAACTAGTGAATCAAAATGTAAAAATACTGGGGGAGTCTTAGTCAATCGTGAATGTATGTGTGAAGATGGTGAATGGATAGAAGATATTGGGTGCCAGACTATAGAACATAAAAGCAATTTATTAAATATTTTCCTAATAATTTTTGGGAGCCTAATAATTCTCTTTTTAATTTTAATTATTTTTGGGAGAAACCGTAAAAAATGAGAAAAAAATTTATTATTATAGCTGTTTTGGTATTATTTTTAATTAATTTTTCCTTAATTAATGCTATTCAGGAACCAAATAATGTTGATATCAAAACTAATTCTCTTATCGATTCGTCTTCTTCAGATTTATTTAATAAAAATTGTTATTCTCTTTCAAACAACCCTATTAAAGATATAAAAGATTTAGATGATCTTTTGAATCTTTATTTATCCGATAATGAAAAGGAAAATTATTCTAAAATTTTAGAATCAGAAGTATACCCCCTATTTAATAATAAACAAATTTGTAATGTTTCGTTATATCTTGAGATAATAAACGAAAAATTAGGGCTGGGTATCGATAAAGAAATTATAGAAGAAACTTCAAGATTTATTAAAGAGGAACTCGAAGACAATAGAAAATGTGAACTTAATGGGCTTGATAACTTAGAAGAACCAAATATAAAAGAATTACTTGATGCTAATGAAAAGATAGATAAGAGTAGTAGTAAAATAAAATTTTCTTCTATTGACAGTGCTTCTTCAGCCCTCATAATGGATACTGCAGATTCCCTTACTGGAGATACTTATGTGGTTCTTATTTTTGTAGATGACCCTGATAATAATTGGGATTCTGGAGACATAAGTTATGCCCTGAATATGGTGGGTGAAACAAAAAATTGGATGGAAGATGAATCCCCGTTACAGGCAAATGTTAATATAAATTATGGATATTATACTTCTTCAATATCAACAGATCCTAATGAATGTAATGATGTATATGATTGTCAATGCAAGGATTGGATGAATGAAGCTATTGCAAATTTAGGACTTTCGGATTCTAATAATAATGGATATATTATTGATGAACTGAATAATCATATTTTAGAGTTGAATAATGTAGATAATGTTTATCCTATTTTTATGGTAAAAAATAAAGGTTTATTTGGGGTTGACTCTTCGTATTCTTGTTCTGGCGAATGGATACCCAGAATTGCATTATTTTATTATGAATCTTGCATATTGGGTATTTGTAATAAACATGAATCTGATGTTTATATTCATGAATCTTTACATGCTTTTAGTGCTGACGATGAATATATGGGTCCTTGGACTTGTGATTCTTCAGCTGATTGTACAAGGGAAGTTCGTTGGGGCTATCCTAATGGAAATTGTGGTTATTGTTCAGGAACTCAAGATTCAATTATGAAATGTTGTAGCTCTGATACTTCTCTGTGGGCATCATCATATACCAAAGGACAAATTGGTTGGGGGGATCATGACGGGGATTTGAACGTAGACCCATTAGATAATTGTATGTATGTCCATAACCCTTCACAAATAAATACTGATGGGGATGTTTTTGGAAATGCTTGTGATTCAGATGATGATAATGATGGGATTAAAGATAATGTGGATAATTGCCCAATTAATTCAAATCCATTACAAGAAAATAATGATGGAGATTCTTATGGAGATATTTGTGATTCAGATGATGATAATGATGGAGTATCGGATATTAATGATAATTGCCCAGATACACCTGGCTTGTTAGAGTACAGTGGATGTCCAGATACCTTTCCTCCAGAAATAGCAATCCTTTCACCATTAGATTTTTCTTGGCATAATTCTAACAATATCTTTACAAATGTTTATGCAGGAGAAACTGCAAAGTGGATAAAAAATTCTTTAGATAATGAAGGTCCTAAACTAAAATGTAATAATTGTAGTGCTGTAGCATATAATTTATCTGACTTAGGGGAAGGAATCCATACTTTTACCACTTATGCTTCAGATTATTCAGATAATATTGGAACTGAAACCATAAAATTTTATGTTGATATAACTAGGCCTGTTATTCATAGCCAATCTCCAGAAGATGGAAGCATTATCCTTCCGAACATAACTGATTTTAAGGTGAATTATACCGAGGAGAATCTTAAAGACATTTCTTTAAATTTATATGTAATTGACGATAAGCCCGAAGTTGAATTGTTTGTGATGAGTCATTGCCCCTATGGAGCTCAAGCTGAGAAGGGGATTATCCCAGTGTTTGAATTATTAGATGATAAGATTAATAGTGAAATAAGATTTACTCATTTTTTTATGCATGGGGAAGAGGAACTAGAAGAAAATTATAGACAGATCTGTATAAGGGAGAGAAAGCCAGATGAATATTTAGATTATTTGAAATGCTTTTTAGAGTATGGAGATTCTGATAAATGTTTAATTGAGATGGGCATTAATGAAACCATAAATGGTTGCTTGTTAAATAAGGACTACATGTGGACTTCGGATTATGACTCTGAGTTAAGTGAAGTATTTGGAGTTGAGGAGAGTCCCACCCTTGTTATAAATGGCGAGATAGTTAACAGTGGGCGAGATTCTGCAAGTTATTTGAAGACAATATGTTCGACATTTGACGAGGCACCTGAAGAATGTAAAGAGAATTTAAGTTCTGAAACCCCTACTCCTGGATTTGGGAATTCTAATATTATTACATCTAATGCGGAAATTATAGTCCCTATTCCAAGTAGTGGCGGAGGTTCTAGCGAAGAAGGTTCTAGTATTCCGATTCCAAGTAGTGGCGGTTCTTCTGGTGGCGGAGGATCTAATATTGGGGTTCCTAGTGGTGGTAGTAGTCCTAGCGGCGGGATAGTGAATAATAAAACGCTAAGAAGAATTTTGCATAAATCTTCATGCCCATTTGGAATAAATCAAGAATGTTCTTTTGAAATTAATTTAAGCGATTATACAGATAAAAAAATAAAATATTGGTTCAGTCTGGAAGATATAGCAGAATCTGTAACTTATGGGAATATATCAAATTTAGAAGTTAAAGCACAAATTGCCTCAAATTTAACAAAGCATATATGGAACAATACAATACAACTTAAAGACAATGAAGGAATAATTATAGAGTTTGATGCCACTAATGATTCTACAGATTTAACAAATTTATTCGTAGAAAAACAATCGAATGAAAGTGATTATTCTTACATGTTGATTTCGGGTTTAAATTTAACATCTCAAAACAAAACAAAAACGGTTTATCTCGATAGAATTATGAATGGGACTGGAATTTGCATTAGGGATGAGGAAATTTTGAATATTAGTGAAATTAGTTCTAGCTGTACTGGAACAAATGAATATTGGTTAACTTGTCCAGGAAGTTTTGAGAGCTATAATTGTAGTTTAGTTGAAAATGATACGAGATATAAAATTTCGGGATTGAGCCATTCAGGGATTAGAGAGCAAAAGACCTATTGTGGGGATGGAATTCCTAATGGTGGGGAAACTTGCTCTTCTTGTCCTGCTGATGTTGGTGTTTGCCTTATAGATCCTCCTGCTGGTGGTGGAGGAGGCGGAAGCGGAGCTCCAGCGGTCGTAGTAAACGAAACTAATAATGAAACTAATGAAACTGTTATAGATTATGACGTAGAAACTTTCGATGAGAGTGTAAACCAAACTGACATCGGGGAGGAAGAGCCAAGAAGCTTTTTTAGCTTTATGACAGGGGCTGTTATCGGTGGAGGTTCTGGAAGCTGGTGGGTTATTATAGTTGTGGTAGTTATTTTAGTGGGCGCAGGATTTGTTAGGCATAAGAAAAAATATTTCAAAAAAGGTAGTAAGAGAAACCCAGTAAAAATTAATTAATCCTCTTACATTTATCAGGCACTCTCCCCAGATGAACCTTTCCACAGAATTTACAAATTGCCTTAGGGTCATTCAATCTCTTCATCATTC
>CAZETU010000004.1:0-86725 GCA_964514585.1 Candidatus Woesearchaeota archaeon
AAATACCAACCATTCTCAACACACCGCTTAATCAAACTCTTCCGTCCACAAAAACAATGCATCACAACCTTCTCGTCCTTCATCCCATTCTCCTCCAGAATCTCTATAGCTTCCGTCTCAGCCTTCCTAGAATGGATCACAATCGACTTTTTCAACCTCTTCGCCAAATCTATCTGCTTCTCAAAAATAACCTTCTGTTTCTCAAAACTAGCCTTCCTACCCTCAGTATCAAAATCAAGCCCACATTCCCCAACAGCAACACACTCATCCGCATGCTCCTCAATCCAAGCAATCTCACCATCAATATCCTTAGAAAAATTCCCAATAGGATAAATCCCAAACGAAGCCTTCACGATATCATATTTCTTAGACAACTCCAAACATTCCCGATTCCTCTCAGGACTCGTCCCAGAATTAATCACAAACTCGACCCCTGCCTTCTTACATTTCTCAATAACCTCATCCAAATCATCTTTAAATCTAGAACTTTCCAAATGCGCATGAACATCAACTAATTTCATAAACATTAAATACCTTCACTCCTTAAAAGATTTATGATAGAATATCTAACCCTAATCTTAGCAATCCCCTTAGGAATAATGCTCGCCGGAATAACAAAAGACGAAAAAGAAATCTACTCTAAACCACCTTACTTCCCAATAATCCTCTGGATTCTCGCTTTCGCCGCAGCAATATTCTACACCCTAGACAAAACAATCGCATTAACTCTAACATTTGTTTTCATCACCACACTCATTTGGCACAAATCATGAAATGGAAAACCCCCCCTATTATAAAAATATACGAAGCACTTGGATGTATCGCAGACGAAAGAATAATAGAAGAAAACAACGAAATACACATATACTCTTCGAGTAAAAACAAATTCTATATAATAAAATATTCAGAAAAAGAAAATGCCATAATGTCTAACGATAATGGCTCATATTGGAAAGGATATCTTGGATACCCCGCTATAGCCTACCTCATGTTTATCAGAAAAATAAAATACCAAGAAAAAATATCAAAAGCATTAAAAGGAATAAAATGGAAAGACATAAATCAAAGATTCAAAAATGATTTCTCAAAAACAGAAAAATATATCAGAAGCTCCTTGTTGCTTCAAGGAATAAATCTAAAAGAACTTGACACAGAACTTGATAAGATTATGAAACAAATAAAAAAATTAAATCTAAATATTTTAGGAACTAAAACAAAACCTCCAAAAGGTTATTAGCACCCTAGACAAAACAATCGTCCTAACACTGACATTCGTATTCATTACAACATTCATATGGAACAAAGCTTGAATATCCAACATGAAATTTCCCATCAGAAAAAGAAACCCTCCCTGTACCTATGGCGCCAAAAGTGATTTCAAAAAATTCTTCATAAAGAAGTCGCGGTAAACCCACACACGCTAGAACACTACTAACCTCATTATAAGCCGTTTCTATAGTGTGTCTCCCAGGATCATCATGCACCAAATCAATCAAATAGCCAACAGAACAAAAATCACATCCCATCAATCACAAAAAACAAATTCATTAATAAATCTAACCCTCCCAAAAACTTAAAACCCCCCTTCTTCTCAAAAAATTATGACACTTTACATTATAGGAACAGGAATGGACAAAAACTCAATCCCAGCCGACGCTCTAGAAATCCTAAAAACCTGCGACACAATCTACCTAGAAAACTACACAGTAAACTTCCCATACCCAACAGAAGAATTAGAAAAAACCTACAAAATAAAAATAACAGAACTAAACAGGCAAAAAGTCGAAGACGAATCAATACTACAAGAAGCAAAAGACAAAGAAATCGCACTCCTAGTCTACGGCGACTCACTCTCAGCAACAACCCATATGCAACTAATCCTCGAATGTAAAAAACAAAAAATCCCTTACCAAGTCTTCCACAACGCCTCAATTATGACCGTAATCGCAACCACAGGCCTCCAACTCTATAAATTCGGGAAAACCGCAAGCATGCCAAATTGGGAAGAACACACAAATAAACCGACTTCATTCGCAAATTACATCACACAAAATCAATCAATCGATGCCCACACCCTAATCCTAACCGACATAGGCCTAAAAATCTCAGACGCAATTAACCAACTCCTAGAGTCCACTAATGACCTTCCAGAAAAAATCATCGCCCTATCAAACGCCGGAACAAAAAATCAAAAACTATTCTACGACACCCCACAAAACCTAAAAGAAAAAAACATCCCAATGCCATTCTGCCTAATCATCCCGACAAAACTCCATTTCATCGAAGAAGAAGCTATTCAAGAATTAAAAGAATAATCTTAAAAACATCTCTCCCAACATACTATCATGGCCGAAATTAAAGACATCGAAAAAGAAATATTAGAATTTTGGAAGAAAGATGGAACTTTCGAAAAATCCCTAAAGCAAACTGAATCAGGAAAACCATACATTTTCTACGACGGCCCTCCTTTCGCAACAGGACTCCCGCACTACGGACACATTATGGCCTCAATCCTAAAAGACGTCTTCCCAAGATTCTTCACAATGCAAGGAAGGTACGTAAAACGAAACTGGGGATGGGACTGCCACGGACTCCCAGTAGAAAGCATAGCCGAAAAAGAACTCGGATTAAAATCAAAAGACGAAATAGAAAAAATGGGAGTCAAAAAATTCAACGACTTCTGCCGAAGCAAAGTCCTAACTTACTCAGACGAATGGAAAAAATACATCGACAGAATCGGCCGTTGGGTAGACTGGGAAGGCGGCTACAAAACAATGGATACAGACTACATCGAATCAGTCTGGTGGGCTTTCAAGCAACTCTACGAAAAAGGCTACTTATACGAAGGCGAAAAAATCCTAATGTACTGCCCACACTGCGCAACCCCACTAGCAAAATCAGAAATCGCAATGGACAACTCCTACAAAAACGTAAAAGATATAACAGTCGTCGTAAAATTCAAACTAGAAGAAGAAAACACCTACGCACTCGCATGGACAACAACCCCATGGACACTACCCTCAAACCTCGCCCTAGCAGTAAACCCAAAACTAACTTACGCCTATGTCAAAGACAAATCCGATGGCAACACATACCTCCTAGCAAAAGACCTAATAGAAAAATTCTACAAATCCAAAGATGAATACGAGATATCAAAAGAAGTAAAAGGAGGAAAACTCGAAGGGAAAAAATATGAACCCCTATACCCCTACTTCAAAGACACGCCAAACGCATTCAAATTTTTAATAGCAGATTTTGTAACAGCTGAAGAAGGAACAGGAATCGTTCACACAGCTCCGGCATTCGGTGAAGACGATAATGCAATTTGCAGAAAATACGAAATCCCAATGGTTCAACCAGTTGACGACAATGGACACTTCACCGACGAAGTAACAGACTACGCAGGCAAATACGTCCACGACATAAACGAACAAATCGTAATCGACCTAAAAAAAACAAACAAAGCAGTCATGTCAAGAAAAATGGAACACGAATACCCATTCTGCTACCGATGCGACACAAAACTAATCTACCGAGCCCTACCAGCCTGGTTCGTAAACATCCAAAAGATAAAAAATAAACTCCTAAAACTTAACAAAAAAATAAACTGGATTCCAGAATTCCTAAAAGAAGGACGAATGAATCATAACATCTCAACAGCTCCAGATTGGAACGTCACAAGAAACCGATACTGGGCAACAGCTATTCCAATTTGGAAATCAGAATCAGGCAAAATAAAAGTAATCGGCTCAATTGAAGAACTAGAAAAATTAACAAATAAAAAAATTACCGACCTACACAAAGACACTCTAGATCCAATCAAACTAAAAATCGACGGCGAAGAATATACAAGAATCCCAGAAGTTCTAGACTGCTGGTTCGAATCAGGAGCAATGACCTTCGCACAATTTCACTACCCATTCGAAAACAAAAAATTCTTCGACGAACATTTCCCCGCCCAATTCGTCGTCGAATACATAGCCCAAACACGAGCTTGGTTCTACTACATGATGACATTATCCGCAATACTCTTCGACAAAATTCCATTCGAAAACGTTCTAACAACTGGAACAATCCTCGCCGAAGACGGACAAAAAATGTCAAAATCTCTAAACAATTATCCAGATCCCTTGGAAGTCATAGACAAATACGGAGCCGACGCTTTAAGATTTTACATCTTATCGTCATCATTCGCCATAGCAGACAACGGAAACTTCTCAGAAAAAGGATTAAAAGAATCCTACAAAAAAGTAATCGTTCTACTATACAACGTCGCAAACTTCTACAAAGACTACCAAACCACAAGCGACAAACCACAAGCGACAAGCAAACATATAATGGACCGCTGGATAATCTCAAAAACAGAAACACTAAATCAAGAAGTTAAAAAATACCTAGAAGAATACAACACTATCAAAGCCTGCGCTGCAATAAAAGAATACATCGAAGACTTGTCAACTTGGTACGTCCGAAACTCCAGAGATCGATTCAACGAAAACAGCGAAGATGCAAGAAAAACCCTTAGATATGTCCTAGAAAAAATCACAAGAGTTCTAGCCCCAATCCTACCATTCACAACAGAAAAAATATTTAGGGACCTAAACGGAAAAAACAAGTCAGTCCACCTAGAAGAATATCCAAAACCAAACACAAAAGCTATAGACGAAGGCCTTGAGGCTCAAATGTCTCACACGAGGACAATAGTCTCCCAAGGACTAAGACTAAGAGACCAAAACAAAATCGGATTAAAATGGCCGCTATCATCAGTAAACGTCGCCGCAAAGGTCAAATTATCAGAAGAACTAAAATCAGTCGTAATCCAAGAGCTAAATGTCAAAGAATTCAAAGTTAAACCCTGTAACAACGCAGAGCTTGAAATAACCCTAGACACAAAGATAACGCCAGAACTCGAAGCCGAAGGTTTCGCAAGAGAAATCACTAGAAAAGTCCAGGCCGCAAGAAAAGAGGCAGAATTAGTCAAATCGGACTCAATCGAACTAGAAATATCATCAGAATTCGACGACAAACTAGAATCACAACTCGATTTCATCAAAGAAAAAGTTGGCGCTAAGACCATTTCTCTCAAAGATTCAAAGAAAAGTTTTAATCACTCCAAAGAGGGTAAAATAAGAGAACAATCTTTCTCCATTAGGTTCAATAAAATTTAATTATCGTCGATAAAAGTCATTTTCACCCCTCAATTCCGAGACATTTTAAAGAAACATTTAAATACTATTCAAGACTAAAAGAATTATGATTGTCAAAGAGGAATTTTTGAGCAGACTAAGAAAGATATTCGACTTAAATCTCTACGAAGTAAAAGTCTGGACAGCGCTTCTCTCTCGAGGAACCTCAACAGCAGGCGAATTATCCTCAATCTCCGACGTGCCACGTTCTCGAACATACGATATCTTAGAATCCCTAGAAAAGAAAGGCTTCATCGTCATGAAGCTAGGAAAACCCATCAAATTCGTAGCACTAAAACCAGAAGAAGTAATCGAGAGAGTAAAAAAGAATCTCATAATTACAGCAAAAGACAAATCAAAAAGACTAGAAAAACTAAAAGGCGACGACGTTCTTGAAGAATTAAGTGGATTATTCTCAGAAGGAATAAAATTCGTTGAGCCAACAGATCTCTCAGGCGCACTAAAAGGAAGACAAAACATCTACAACCATCTAGACATGCTAGTCAGAGAAGCCCAAAAAACAATCACATTAGTAACAACAGCAGACGGACTAAGTAGAAAATTAGAAGTTCTTTTACCAAGCTTAGAAAAAGCAAAAAAGAGAGGCGTTAAAATCAGAGTTGCTGCCCCAATAAATAATGAAAACAAGTCAGTAGCAAAAGACTTCGCAAAAGTAGCAGATGTCAAAAATGCCGACGGTCTCAAAGCAAGATTTATGATAATCGATAGTGAACAATTAATGTTCATGCTTCTAAACGACGAAGAGGTCCACCCAACTTACGACGTAGGAGTTTGGTTAAACACAGAATTCTTTGCACAAGCACTAGAGCAACTTTTCGAAATTGCTTGGAATGATTTTAAATCAGTTAAATAAACATGAAAAAAGGATCCCTTGGTACACTACTAATTACCATTTTTATTGTTATAATTATTATTATTATTATTATTATTATTCTAAGACCAAATTGCACCAAAGAAGGAAATCTGTTCCTAAATAACAAAAAACCATGCTGTTCTGGATTGACCCCAAAATCAGTACATATAAATTTTGTAACAATAGAAGGAAAATGTTATGATTTTATTGATATGTATTCTATGGATCTAAATAAATTTTGCATTGCATGTGGAGATGGTAAATGCAGTAAATTAGAAAATAAATGCAATTGTGAAAAAGATTGTTCTAATCAACCATCTGATTATGAATCAATTGAAAAATTTTGCTCCTCTCAAGACTACTCTAAATATTGCGAAGAAACAAATCAATATAGCGGAAAAGCTTGTGAACTATGTCAAAACTAAGTAAATATCAAGAATCAAAGACAGAATAAGTAAAGAATTCTACATCTCTTCCAAAGTCTCAATCCCCAACAAACCCAAACTCTTTTTCAAAGTAACCCTAAAAGCATCAACCAACTTCAGCCTAAACCCTTCTTCAATGCTCCCCAAAACCGGACAATCATGATAAAACTCATTAAACATCTTAGACAACTCAAAAGCATAATTAGCAATCAGATTCGGCGCCAGTCCATCATAAGCTCGTCGGACAACATCCCCAAGCCCATCAATCTTTTTCAATAACCGAATCTCCGAATCCTTCAAATCAACTATTCTTACAGCCTTCTTGCTCTTCACTTTCCTAATAATCGAATTCGCCCTAGCATAACTATACAACAAATAGGGGCCCGTATCCCCCTCGAAACTCAAAAATTTATCAACATCAAAAACCATATTATTCTCTCGATTATTTTTCAAATCCCCATAAAAAATAGCAGCCATAGCAACCCTATGAGCCCTCATATCAAGTTCTTTCTTAGAAAGCTTCTCTCTCTCGCTCAAATTCTCCCTCGCCTTCTCAGTCACTTCCTCCAAAATATCTTTCATATAAACAGTTTTACCTTTTCTTGTAGAAAGCTTCTTTCCATCCGAAGCCAAATAAAGACCGTGAGCAACATGAGTACAATCCTTCGCCCAAGAATAACCCATCATTTCAAGAACCTTAAAAAATTGCTTAAAATGAAGCCTCTGTTCACCACCAACCTCATAAATCATCCTGTCAAAATTATACTCCTTCTTTCTATTAATCGCCGCAGCCAAATCTCTCGTAGCATAAAGACTCGTTCCATCACTTTTCTGAATCAAAACAACACCAAGTCCTTCGTCCTTCAAGTCAACAATACTCGCCCCATCATCCTTCTTCAATAATTTCTTTTTCTTCAGCTCGTCGATAACAGGCTCCATCTTATCATTATATTTACTCTCCCCACTAACGACATCAAAAGAAACGCCTAAAACATCATAAAGATCATCAAACTTTTCAATAGAAAGTTTTCTAAATCTCTTCCAAATATCTAAATTCCCAACATCACCTTCTTCTAATTTTTTAAATTCCGCCCGAGCCTCATCGTCAAACTCATCACTAGAACTAACCTTAACATACAATTCCTGCAAATGCAAAACCGCATCTTCCTCAAGTTTCTTCTCATCGCCCCACTTCTTATACGCCAAAATAATCTTCCCAAACTGAGTTCCCCAATCTCCCAAATAATTAATTTTCACAACCTTATACCCATTAGCCTCACTAATTTTACCAATAGAATTACCAATAATAGTCGACCTCAAATGACCAATCCCGAAAGGTTTCGCAATATTAGGACTTGACATATCAATACAAACCGTCTTCCTCTTGCCCAAATCATTATCACCAAAATCTTTCTTCTTCACCTTGGCTAAAACATCCTTAGCCAAACTTTTTTTGTCAACAAAAAAATTCACATAAGCCCCCTTAAAATCAACATTAGAAACCTCCTTCGGCAACTTCTTTCTAAACTTCTCAGCCAAGTCCTCGGCAATCTTCATAGGATTGGTCTTCATTTTTTTAGCCAAACTAAAACAAGGAAAAGCAAAATCACCAAGCTCCAAACTAGGCGGAACCTCCAATAAATTCGCAACCTCGTCCAGCGAAACCCTAAGCTCATCGGAAATCAACTTAACAACATCTTTCATAAAACCCCAAACAAAAACTAATTTATTAAACTATTCATTATAAAAATAAAAATAAAAAACCCGGACAAAGCCGGGCATATAAAATTACTTCTTCTTACTCCAAGCAACTATTCCTAATGCTATCAAATAAAGAATGCCTCCAACTTCTGGAATTATCAACGACAAACTAAACCATCCTGGCTGCTTTCTTTTCTCGAAAATCCTCCACAACGCAATGATAGACAAAACAAACAAAGCTATCCATCCAAGAACCGGAATAAATATCAAGAATATCCAAGCCCAATGGAAACCGCCAAGGCTCAAAACCATAGCAATTCTAACTATCGGAATCCAAGCAATCCAAGCGTTCCTATACTTAAGCTTCTTCGCAATCGAATACCATGCAAGAGAAGTATAAACGTAAATACCAGCAAGAAAGACAAGAGCAATAAGTAGTCCAACAACAAGCAACGACCCTAAAATCGCACCACCAATAAAACCACTAACAACCGGACAAGCCTCAATAAACTCCGAAGCATTTCCTTCAAAACCCGAAGTCATAATCTCAGCACAACTTTCAAATACAATTTTCACACCTCCATAAAATAAACGCCAAAAGATTATTTAAAACTTTAGAACCCGACAACTTCTTTTAATTCTCCAGCAACCCATCAATCTTATCAATTATTTTTTCTATTCTAATCTTCGCCAAAACCAACATCTTATATCTCTCAGGATTTTTCTTACTACGCTCAAGAAGATCATTAAATCGTTCATCAAAAGAAACGACCATGTCATGTTTAATATGACTATCAGCATATGTCAACAATTCTTCTTCCAAACTTTTCGGCTCAAATTCCCCTACAAAACCCTTCTCCTCAGCAACCTCCATAGCTGAAGAATGTGTTTCGACAATTTTCCCAAGTTCCCCAAGACCCTCTTCTCTTAAAATATTCGCGCCAGTAAAAGGATGTAAAATATCTGAAACAACTCCATTCTTCCCAATATCATGAAGCAGTCCAACAATCCTCATTTTCTCAGAATCAATATTCAACTCAGGATGCAACTTATTCAATCTCACACAAACATCATACAAAAAATCTGCCACAGCCCTAGAATGATTAAAAAGTCCTTCTAAATTTTTATTTTCACTCAAACGCGTTCTCAACAATTCTTCCGCTTCTTCATAACTAATTTTTCTATCCATTAAAACACCGCCCACTTACCCGCAGCCTTCTGTTCCCTATCCAAAACCGAACCCTTCTTATTAATCCGCGGCCGACCACTCTCCTTATCTTTCCTCAAAGTTATATCCAAGCTCTTCAACAAATTTGAAACACCTTCCTCAAAACCTCGAATCTCACTAGCCTCTCCCTTAATACCAGGCTCCCCACCAAAATTAATAACCGAATCCGCCAAATACGAAACCAACAACAAATCATGATCAACAACAAACGCCGTCTTCTCCCTCTCATTCATAATATCCTTAATCGCCTTCGCAACCGAAATCCTCTCCTCAACATCCAAATAAGCCGACGGCTCGTCAATCAAATAAACATCAGCATCCTTCGCCAAACACCGAGCAACACTAAACCTCTGTAACTCACCGCCAGACAACTCCTTCAACTTCTTAGATTCCAAAACCCCAATATTAAAAACCGACTTCAATTTTTTATTTATCTTCTCCTTAAAGCAAATATCCCGAACAACATCCTCGCTATCCGTAAACAAATACTGCGGCTTATATGAAATATCTAAATCTAAATCAAGTCTCCCCAATGAAGTCTCCAGCTCGCCAGCCAAAGCCCGGACAAAAGTAGTCTTCCCTGTCCCATTCCTACCAAGTATACCAATCACATGATTCTGATGAATCTCCCCCTTCTTAATATCCAACTCAAACCCAGTATCAAACTTAACGCTAAAATCAGGCCACTCAGCAATCTTAAACCCGCCCATTGCAGGATTCTTAGTAAAATTAAAATTCAACTCCTTATCCCGAATCCTCAAATTCTCCTCCTTCAAAAACCCATGCAAATAAGCATTCACACCTTCCTTACTCCCCTTAACACCAGACACCGTCCCAAAAGCACCCTGCCCCCCAAAAAAGATATTCAAAAAATCCGTCAAATAATCCAAAATCAACAAATCATGCTCAACAACAATAAGAGTTTTCTCCTTAGAAATCTCTTTCAAAAAATCACTAACCCGAAGTCTCTCGCCAATGTCCAAAAAAGCCAACGGCTCATCGAAAAAATAAATATCCGCCTCACCCAAACTCGCAGCCAAAATCGCAATCCTCTGTAACTCACCACCAGACAACTTATTCATCTTATTCCCAAGAACTTGAGAAACACCCAATCTCTCAGCCAAAGCCTTAATTTCGTCCTTAGAGCCCCTCTTAGACAACAACTCCATCACCGGCACATCAATAGCCAACTGCGACAAATTCTGCGGCTTATACGAAACCTTCTTATCCTTAAGCGACTCCAAATACCTCAAAATCTCATTCCCCTTAAAAAATTTCTTAATATCATCCTTACTAGCTTCACTCTTCCCTAAATTAATCTTCTCAGTCCCAGCCAACAATTTCACAGCAGTAGACTTCCCAATACCATTCCGACCAAGCAACCCAAGAACAAACCCTTCTTTCGGTGTCGGTAAACCATAAAGCGCAAACCCATTCTCCCCATAACGATGCACCAAATCCTCCTCACTAACCGACGGCAAATTAATAATATCAATCGCACCAAACGGACACCGCTTCACACAAATCGCACACCCGACACAAGTATTTTCATCAATAGCACACTTATCCTCAATAGTCACACAGCTATCAGACTCCTTCTTCTCAACCGGACAATATTTCTTACACTCACTCCCACAAATCGCCGGCTTACATTTTCCCTTATGAACTATAGCTAACTTCATATTAAACAGAATAAATTTACAGTTTTAAAGCTTTAGAACTAACATTTCTTCCCACATTCCGGACAAAACTTTTCTCCACCTTCCAAAGCCCAATTACAATCCTCACACCGCTTAATATCTTTCCTCTCCTCAATAATCGCCTCATAATCATCACGCCCCGAAAGAATCTTCCCCATTATAGACTTAACCTTCTGTTTATCTTCCCCTTCTTCCTGATATTTCGTCAAATCAAATCCGTCCATTATATTTTCTAGAAATTGCCTCTTTTAAATTTTATCTCTCTATAATTTTATACTTTCGATCAAAGCGCCTCTGCTTCGTAAAAGAAATAACTCCCTCAGCCGCAAAACCAAGACCCGTCAAAAACCAAAACCAATCACTATCTACTCCAATTCCAAAAATCAACTTCGAAAAAACTAATCCAGCCATCAAAATCCCGACGACAATCACCAAAACATAAGTCGAATAATCTAATTTCATTATTAAGAGAAAACCACATATTTTATAAATCTTCACCCCAACATTTAACCATGACAAAATGTGAATTATGCAAAGAAGAAATTAAAACGACTTTCCTAGATAAACTAGACGGAACTATCATAAAAACAGGGAAAGGCGAAGACTCAAAAACACACTATATCTGTTCAGATTGCCAAAAAGAACACAAAGAAAAATTAAAAGAAAAATTATCTTAAAGCCTGCGTAGCTCAGTTGATAGAGCGCAACACTCGTAATGTTGAGGCCACGGGTTTGACTCCCGTCGCAGGCTTAGAAAATAAACCTAAAAAAATAAAAGTTCGATCAGGCCCATAACAAGATCGAACAAAATAAAATTATTGCAGTTCAGCGTCGATTACCTGCTTAAAAGCAGAATATGGTTGCGCCCCAGAAAGAAGCTTCCCATTAATAAAAAACGCCGGAGTTCCCTGAACGCCCGCACTCTGACCATCCAAAAAATCTTTCTCAACCTCAGAAGCCATTTCTCCAGAATCTAAACACTCATTAAATTCCGACACATCAAGACCAATATCAACAGCATATTGCTTAAAAGTATCAACGCCACCAACAACACCTTTATCAAATAAAACATCATGCATCTCATAATACTTATCTTGCTCACCAGAACATTCAGCAGCCTCAGCAGCCTTCTGCGCATTTTGATGAAAACTCAAAGGAAAATCCCTAAAAACAATCTTTACCTTTCCAGTCTCAACATAATCCTTACGAATTTGACCTAAAGTTTGGCTATAAAACCTAGCACAAAAAGGACACTCATAATCACTAAATTCAACAATAGTTACCGGAGCATCAGGATCGCCCTCGACAGAATCATCATCCATTAAAGAATTCAAATCAACCGAAGGAGCTGTCCGAACAGGAGCCTCACGAGAAGGAACCCCCACGGCATTTCCAGTAACCTGACTACCATTACCCGAAAAAGCAAAATAAGCCAAGCCAACAACCAAAACTATCAGAACAATAGAAACAACCTTCCAGTTATTATTCATTTTTTCTTCACTCATATTATATTTTCCTCCTTCTCAATAAATTAGCATTAGTAACAACAGTAATACTCGACAACGCCATCGCAGCCTCAGCAAACACAGGATTCAAAACTCCCGCCACGGCCAACGGAATCGCAATAACATTATAAAAAAACGCCCAAAACAAATTCTGCTTTATCTTACCAAAAGTCGCATTCGACAAATTAATCGCCTGAACAACCCCCGTCAAATTCCCCTTCGCGAGAACTATATCCCCTGCCTCAATCGCAATATCCGTCCCTGTCCCCATCGCAATCCCAACATTCGCCTGCTTCAAAGCCGGAGCATCATTAATCCCGTCACCAACAAAGGCAACAAATCCCTTTTTCTGCAACTCCATAACCTTCCGAGACTTATCCTCCGGCATAACCCCAGCAATAACTTCCTTAATCCCAACCTGTTTCGCAATCGCCCTCGCCGTAATCTCATTATCACCCGTAATCATCACCGTCCTAAAGCCACCCCGATTCAACCGACCAACAGCCTCGACAGAATCTTCCTTAACCGCATCAGCAACCCCAATCACACCCACAACCTTCTTATTCTCAACAACAACCATAACGCTCATCGCCTTCTCAGCAAACTCTCTAACAACCCCTGAATACTTACCCAAAGCAACCTTCCTATCCTTCATCAGAGCCTCATTCCCAACAACATACTTCTTTCCCTTAATCGTCCCCTCAAGACCCTTCCCTCGAATAATCTTAAAATTCTTCACACTTAGATACTTCTTCAAATTAGCCTTCCGAACAATCGCCTTAGCCAACGGATGCTCACTTAATTTCTCAAGCGAACCAGCAATCTCAAATAACCTCTTCTCATCCTCAGCAGAAACTTCAACAACTTCAGGCTCGCCCTTGGTAATCGTCCCAGTCTTATCGAAAACAACCATTTTAACTTCCTTCATCGTCTGAATCGCCTCACCCTTCCGAATAAGTATCCCTTTCTTCGCACCCATCCCAGAACCGACCATCAACGAAATCGGAACCGCCAATCCCAAAGAACAAGGACAAGCAATAACCAAAACAGAAATCGCATTACTAAGAGCAACACTAAGTCCCACTCCACCAAAATAAAACCAACCCAAAAAAGTCAAAACAGCTAAACTCAAAATCACCGGAACAAAAACCCCAGTCACCTTATCGGCCAACTTCTGAATCGGAACCTTCGTCCCCTGCGCCTCCTCGACCAACTTAATAATATGCGACAAAAAAGTATCCTTGCCAACCTTAGACGCCTTAACATACAAAACCCCATCCTGATTCAAAGTCGCCCCAATAACCAAACTCTTAACGGTTTTCTCGACGGGCAAACTTTCCCCAGTAATCATCGACTCATCAACGGCACTCTCACCCTTAACAACAACACCATCCGTCGGAATTTTCTCACCAGGCTTAACAACCATCACATCACCAATTCTCACGTCCTCAATATCAATTTCAAACTCTTCCTTACCTCTCAAAATCCTGGCCTTCTTCGCCCCAAGCTCCAACAATTTTCTAATCTCAGAAGTCGCCCGCCCCTTTGCCTTAGCCTCGATAAATTTCCCAGTAATAAAAATCGTCATAATCATTCCAGACACCCCAGCAAAACTAGTTACATCAATAAAAAAACTAAGTATACCAGTCAAATAAGCAACAACAGTCCCAAGCGCAATCAAAGAATCCATCGTAAACTGTAACTTAAAAAATCCTCTTATCCCAGACTTAACCGTATGAAAACCAAAAATAAAAATAATCGGAAAACTCAAAATCAACATCAAAGGAGTCATCCATTTCATAGGCACTATCCCCACACCAAACAAATCCTCAAAATACATAATCCCCATAATCAAAACCGTCAAAAACCATGTTCCAATAAGTTTCCTCTTCCAAACCCCAATCTCATCCTTTTTCTCAGATGAAGCCAAAGCCTTACCTTCACCAAAATCAACATTCACCAACTTAAACCCAGCACCCTTCACAACTTCATCAAGATACTTAGCAGAAACACCATCGCTAACTTCCGCAAAAGCTTTCCCACTAACCGGATTAACACTAACATCATTAGCCCCAATCTTCTCCAATTCAGAAGACATTATATTCGAACACGAAGCACAATGCATTCCCTCAATATCCAACTTAATTTTTTTCATTTTTATTACTGTATTTTATTCCTTCTGTATTTGTTTAACTAGCCATACTATTGCCAAAACCAACACAACAACAAACAAAACGCCAATTAACCAACCAAAAAACATTCCACCAAAACCATAATTACCAGACATCATACCAGACATTCCACAACCATAATCTCCAACATCAGCCGACACAAAACTCATCATCAAACCAACCGCCAAAATAAAAAAATATTTTTTATCCATTCTAAAACCGATATCGCCCAGCCTCCAAATTTAATTTAGTTATAATAAGATAATCTCCCTCAACTTCCGCAGGCAAATACCCAGGCCAACAACCGCCACCCTTTAAGTTCGCACTTCCGATTCCAGAAATCCTATAATGATTCCCACAATTATTACAAACCATATCATCCCCTTCCTGCCGATAACCTTTCTTAGATCTATAACAAACATCACAAGCATTAAACGCCGTCTTCACCGAACCATCCTTAGCCCGAACAACAAAAAATTCAATCCCATCATAATCAAAAAACTGCGCCTCTTCGCCAATGCCATCTAAAGAAAACTTTACAACATCTCCATCATCAATCATCTCAGCAGCAACTACATTCCCAGTCATTCCACCAAATACAATATATATAACACCAACTAAAACCAAGGCCCCAGCTCCAAAATATATCTTATTCATTCAACACCCTCCTATTAATAGTATTAAACTTCCTCATACAAATCTTACAACAAAATTCCTCAAGACCCTCAATCGCCATCCCACACATCTTACAGCCTCGACCAACGCCAGAAAAAACTTCCATTTTGCAAACAGGACAATTTAACACATCTCCCATCTTATCCTCCACAAGTCGAACCGCCGCCACAGCCCCCTCCACATCCGCCGCCACACGAACCATCACAACTACCACTAGAGGCAGTAACCTCCGCAGCAACATCTAACTGACTCGCCGACGCAACACCATCATCAGTCACAACAAAAACCCCAGGAATCATTCCCATCCAACAACTCCACCGAACAGTCCCAATCTCATCAGGCGTAAACTCTACAACATTCATCCCCTTCTTCAACTTAACATCCAAGCCATAATCCCGAACAACAATCTCATTATTACACCCCGTCAATTCCTTCACATCAATATTCCACTTAACAGGAACCCCTTTTTTCAAAGTAAAAGTATCAGGAGTCCAACCATAACGATCAACCTCCATATTAATCACCTGATAATCCCCTTCTATTGCAGCACCAGCAGAACTCGCACTAACACCAAACACGCTAGCGCCAATCGCACTAAAACTATAATCACTCCCCAAAACAACAAGCCCCCGATTCAACATTATCAATCCCAAAATTAAAACAAGAACCGCCGCAACTTTCAAAATCCTTTTAGTCGCATTCTTACTAATAACAGAAGTCAACGAACCAAACCCAATCAAAACAGGCAACGTCCCAAGACTAAAAGCCCCCAAAGATAAAAACCCAGTCCAAAAACTCCCTGTCCCAGCCGCATACAAATACAAAGCCTGCAACGGACCACAAGCGATAAACAAACCACTAAGTATACCCGTCATAAAAGGCGCCTTGTAAAAGCCCTTAGCATCATGCGTCGTCTTGCCAGCCCACCTAGTCAAAAACTTCGGATTAAATTGAAACTTCCTAAAAAACCCGACACCGAGCATACTCAAAGCAAAAGCAATCATAAACAACCCAGCAAAAATCGCAATCCCCCCACGAAGCCCAACACTAAAAGCAAAGACCCCTCCAATCAAACCAAAAATTCCTCCGATCACAGCATAAGAAACAACCTTCGCCCCACCATAAACAAAATGCTGCTTAAACCCCTTGTGCCCCTTCTCAGCATTCTTAGTAGTATACCCCACAACAAAAGCCCCGCACATCGAAATACAATGAAACCCAGTCAACACCCCAACAAAAAATAATATAATAAGACCAGAGCTCTCCCCAACACCAGGAATAGAAAAATTCAATTCAGAAACCCATCCATATATAAGATAAGCCAAAACACCCAAAGAACCAATCATAAACAAAAGCCCAATCTTATCACCAACACTTCTACCCTTCTTCTCTTTCCTAATACTAAACTCATCATCTTCAATCAAACCAACAACTTCCTTTTCACTAATCTTATCCTCATCAAAATCAACTTCAACAGTACCCTTAGAATAACTAGCCGAAACACTTCTAACCTTCTCCTTCAATTTACCTTCAATAAGATTAGAACATGAATTACAAGTCATCCCATCAACTTCAAAAACCTTTTTCATATAAAACCTAAAAAAATATTTTATTTAACCACTTCGCTGAAACTAGTTTCAATTATATTAACTCTTCAAAACAATAATATTATTCATTCCTCGGCGCTTCCTCTCGACAATCTGCTTAGCCTCAAGCTTATCCATCATCCGTGTCATCTTCACCTTCCCAACACCCAACTCTTCCATCAAACTCTTCTGAAAAAACGCCCCACCTTCTCTCTCCAAAATCTTAACAACATTTTTCTCAACAGAATCCAACCCAGAAAGATTAATCTTTTTCTTTTTCTCCCGAACCTTCTTCACAACCACTTTCTCAACAACCCTCTCGCTCTCCTTACTAAAAATCAAAAACAAACCAATCAACAAAACCAACCCCGCAACCGCTAAACTCAAATTCGTCTGCAAAGAAATCGTATCATACATAGTACAAGTCGTCCCATGATCACAAGTCTGGTCAACAACGTTCTTCATACCAGAATTAAACAACAAAATTATAACTCCAATCATAACCGCAATCCCAACAATCAAGAATCCAACATTCCTATTCTTCATAAAAAATCCAGCTAAATCGCCTATAAATAACTATCCTTAACACCGTTGACAAAATATCCCACCTCCGATAATCTTTTATATCGCTTTTATCGCATAATTATACGTGGGGATGCCGGAGTGGCCAAACGGGCTGGACTTAAGATCCAGTAGCATCTTTGCTTACGGGGGTTCGAATCCTCCTCCCCACATGGAACACAAAATCTTAAAAGGCATCCTAATCTAATATTTTCATAGCGGGGTGGAGCAGTCTGGTCAGCTCGTGAGGCCCATAACCTCAAGGTCACGTGGTTCAAATCCCGTCCCCGCTATTCTTATAAACTTCACCCATTTATTCTAAATATGACACTTATCCTAGGAATCGACGATGCAGGAAGAGGCCCCGTCCTAGGACCAATGACTCTAGCCGGAGTAATAATAGACAAAAAAGACGAACAAACACTAAGAAACTGGAACGCAAAAGATTCAAAACTCCTAACCCCAAAACAACGAGGCGAAATAAAAGAAAAAATAGTCGCCCAGTTTAAATATCACACAGAAATTTCAACTCCAAAAGAAATAGACGATCACGAAAACTTAAACCTACTAGAAGCCCAAAAAACCGCAAAAATAATCAATGAACTAACTTACGAGCTAACTGAGAAAGTGGAAGTTATAGTAGACTGCCCCTCAACAAACATCCAATCTTGGACAAATGATGTCCAAAAACTCCTCAAAAAACCAGAAATCATTTCCCTTTCCTGTGAACACAAAGCCGACGCAAACCACCCAATAGTCTCAGCCGCCTCAATCGTAGCAAAGGAAAAACGAGAAGACGAAGTCTACAAATTAAAACTCTCATTAAAGACCGACTTCGGTTCCGGATATCCCGCAGACCCAAAAACAAAAGAGTTCATTACAGAAAATTTTAACAACCCTAAATACAAGCACATTATCAGATTCTCGTGGAACACAGTCAAAAAACTAGTCAAAGCAACTAACCAAAAAAAACTATTCTAAGGAATTACAAAAAAATAAGCAATCAAAAATACTAAAACTATTACAATTATTCCAAGAAAAACCCAGATCCAATCATTCTTATGATAAATATGCTCACGACCAAACTTCCTTGGATTTTGCCATAAAGGAACCGTTACTTTTTTCCAATAAAAATATTGAAGGATAGTACCGATAACAACCAGAAACACCATAGAAATAATATTATAAAACGTGATATCAATCATGAACAACTTAAAAAAAACAATAGCAATAAATGAATTAATAGAGGCATTTATGATGAAAAATTTCTTACTAATCAATAAAAAATTTTTCTTAAGAATCAAGCAAACAACTCCTGTCAGAATTAAAAGTATTAAAATAAAAGATACGATAAAAATAAAGCTTTTATTACCAAGAATCCAAGATAACATACCCATCAAACTCTCGAATCCCATAAGCAATTAATCATAATATTACTTATAAAACCTCATATAATTTCAACTAATTAGAAGAAACTTTTCTAGAAACTTTTCTCTTCGAAATAAAATAAATCGCCCACAACGTCGCAACAACAACCGGAGGATATAACATGAAACTTATTATCGCACGATTAATAGTAGCCCCACTAACAAGCCTATAAATTCCAAGTGAAAAAATAAAAACACACCCTATAGTTACTAAAAAAATAATAAACCACAATTCTCCATCGCCACCAGAGCTCAATCTTTCGTCACGCAACTTTTTCATAATAAAACCCATACTTCAAAACTTATAAAATCTTCCAAACAAAAAACTAAATACCATTCTCACAAGAATAAACGCCATCTATCAGATTTGAATTAGAAGGTATAATATATTCAATTTCATACTTCTTACAAATAGCCTCAACCAAAGCCGAGCAAACCCTCGCCCCATGCATCCACTTCGGAGATTCTGGCATCATACTCTCTAATTCTTGAAACTTAATCTTCGAGAAAATTTCCTCATTCTTCATAGCAAAATCAGCAAAACCTATAACACTCGGATGAGCAACATCATCAAAAAAAACATTTTTCACCAACGGATAATTCGCAAGTTGCATATAATTCAACTCTCCCCCAGTATAAAACGCCTTCAAAACTTTATTATCCAACTCCGGAAGTTCACCCTCAACAAAATCAACAATAACTTTTTTATCAATAGAAGAAATCTCATCATTAACACCCAAAAACTTCTTCAACAAAACGCCAACTCCAATATCTACATTCTTCTTTTCAATAGACTCACCATTACGCGCAACAACAAATTCAGTAGACCCACCTCCCACATTTATCAAAAGCACAGACTCATCTAAATCAAATTTCCCAAGCAAAGCTTTCTCTAAATAAAAATTCTCCATCTCATGAGAAATCACATTAAAAGACAACCCAGTTTTTTCATAAATCTTCTTCCCCAGTCTTTTACTAGCTTCAGAACTCAACTTTCTAAAAACAGCAGTAGCATATATAGAAACAGAAAACCCAGAATAGGTCTCCTTTAATTCCTGCAAAAATTTAATCAACATTTCTTCATTTTTCAAACTTATTCCCTCATCAGAAAAACCTTCATTAAAAAAAATCGACTCTATCTTCTCAAGAGAAAGTATCCCATCCGATGAGACATACACCTTAATCGTAGAGGATCCCACATCAATCAAAACCTTTTTATCATCCATAAAAAACAAACACATCCAATACTTATAAAATTATTCAACCAACGGCAACTTCATCGCCAAAATCAAGTGAGTCAAGTCCGTCACGCTCTCAGAAATCTCAAAAAAATACCTCGACAACCTAGAATCCCCTTTTATCTTCCCAGCAACACCCCTAACCTTTCTCCTAATTTCATAACTTCTATCAATCTCCATAGAATCAAATCTATAAAACAAATCAAAAGAATATTCCAACATCTCCAGGCACAAATCCGCAAGCTTCCTCAATTCAGCACTCTTCCTCGGACCCTCTTTAATGTTCATCCTCCACAACCTCAAAATGTTATCCCCAATCCGCTCCAACTCAAAAGAATAAGTAAACAACGCCCGACCATAAACCGCATCCGCGTAACTCATCTTATTAATCGACCTCTGCAAATATAGACACAACTTATTAATTTCCTTATCCCTCAAATTAAGATCGCACTCCTTCTCTTTTTCTTCGCCAAAAATATCAGCAATGGCAGATTCAAAAAACAAAATCACCGCTTGAAAAACCCTCTTAAAAACCTCATCCAAATCACTCAACGGATTACCCCCAATATCTTTTATCAGATACTTATCTCCGTCCTTATCCACAAGAACATACCCAATCAAAGTATTAAGCGCATTCACAAGCAAAGTTGAAATATCCTTCTCACTTGTAATCTCAATTTCATCAACTCCAACAGCATAAAGAGAATTCAAATGCAAAAACACATTCTTAAAATAAAACCCAGACATATCCACTTTAGCCCGCTTCTTCTTGGTTCCACCCAAATTAGAAACAATCAAACTCTTACCATCCTCAATCACATCGACCTCTTTCTTCTCGTCAATATCATTTTCCCGGACCCATTTGATCGGCAAAGTCAAAGTATACGCACTCCCCGCCTGTTTAATCACCTTTCTTTTCATTTTATATTATATTATTTATATAAATAATATCGGAAATATATAAGTCTTTCTATGACTAAATACTATTATGACAGACGAAAAAAGATACCTTAAAGGAGAAGAAATTTTGTATAGCGAAGATAATATGGTTCTTCGAGTAAAAATAATAGAAAATAAATCAACGATCAACCAAGTAGCATATAGACTTGAAATCGTAAAAAATCTAGTACCACATTACATTTTCGGAAAACTAAAAGTTGGAGGACAGTTTGAATTTTCTAAATTCAGAAGCTCGCCTGGATGCGGAAATTTAAGACAAATTATAGAAGATGGAAACTAAATATATCGACCTCCACACCCACACTTGTAATTACTCCGACGGAGATTTAACTCCAAAAGCAATAGCAAAACAGGCGGCACTAAACGGATTAGACATCTTCGCAATCAGCGACCATGACAACTACAGAGCATTCTTCGACGCAAAAAACACAGCCGACGCCTATGGAATAATACTCCTACCAGGAACAGAATTCACAACTCCCGATTACCACCTCCTCGCCCTGAACTACGATCCCACAGACAAAGCATTCCAAGAATTCACAGACCACTCAAGAGCCCTCCAAAGAAACGACTGCGAAAGACGAGTAGAAATCCTAAGAAACGACGACGTCCCAATAACAATGGGACAAATTGACAAAGAATACCCACTAGCCCGCCTAGGAAAAGGAAACCTAATACAAACCCTTTTCATGAACCCCACATGCAAAGAATACATCAGCGCAAGACACCCAAACGAACCAACAAGACAAATCATCAACTACTACTTCGGGGAAACCGGGATCGCAAGCAACCTAGACCCACGACACGGCGTCACTCCGGCAGAAGCAATTCATGCAACCCACAAAGCAGGAGGAGCCATTGGAATCGCCCACCCCCAAAAAGACGTCGACACTATTGCCGAACTTGAAATCCTAATCGACCAAGGAATCGACTTCATAGAAATCCAACCAGACTTCAAAGAAAAATACGACTACTCAAAATTCGAAACATACGCCAACGACCACGACATCCCAATATCATACGGTTCAGATTACCACGGCCCATCTATGAAACGAAACATGTTAAGCAGAGGAGAAAACGTCTTAACAAAAGGACTAGCCAACCTTCTCAAAGTAGCCTAATAATATTTATATACGACTCTTCCCTCTACCAACAATGACATATGTGAAGAAGATAGTGATGCACGGATTCAAATCTTTCGCCAGAAAAACCGAAATTCCACTAGAAAACGCAATGAATGTAATCGTCGGACCAAACGGCTCAGGAAAATCAAACATCACAGACGCACTCTGCTTCGTTCTAGGAAGACTTTCAATTAAATCAATCCGAGCAGCAAAGGCAGCGAACCTTCTTTTCTCAGGAAACCAGACATACAAGGGTTCCAATGAAGCTTCAGTAGAATTAATCTTCGACAACTCTGACAAAACTTTCGGAGTCGACGCAAGCGAAGTAACCATTAAAAGAATCGTAAGAAAAAACGGACAATCAATCTATAAAATCAACGGCCAAACAAAAACAAGACAAGATTTACTAGAGCTACTTTCCCAAGGCGGAATCGACCCAAATGGATTCAACATCGTCCTTCAAGGCGAAATCCAATCTCTAGTCAAAGCAACATCAGAAGAAAGAAGAAAAATAATCGAAGAAGTCGCAGGAATTTCAATTTACGAAACAAGAAAACACAAATCCTTAAGAGAGCTAGAAAAAACCGAAGAGAAATTAAAAGAAATCTCCGCCGTTCTAAAAGAAAGAGTATCTTATTTAAAAAATCTGGATAAAGAAAGACAAGAAGCAATATCATACCAAAAACTTGAAAAAACAATAAAAAAATGCAAAGCAACACTTCTCTCAAGAAGCATGAACGAAAAAGAAATTGAAATTTCAAAACTCAATAAAGCAATTGAAGAATTCGAAATAGAAATAGAAAAACTAAGAAAATTAATCTATGAAAAAAACGAAGGCGTAGATAAGCTCCAAGACAAAATAGTCGTAGTTAACAAACAAATCCAATCTTCAACTAGCGAAGAACAAGAAATACTACACAGAGAAATATCAGACCTAAAGGCAGATCTTGCAGGATTAAATGTCAGACGAGAAAACTTCGAGAACAGAATTATTCAAGGAAAAGAAAAAATAGATGAGCACAAAGAAAAAATCGAAAATCTAAACTTAGAAATATCAAAAATCCAAACCAGCAGCCCAGAGATTAAAAAACAACAAGAACAACAAAAAATCTTACAAGACAAATTCGACATCCTCGAACAACAAAGAAGAAAATTTTACATGTTAAAATCAGAACTCTCAACCCTAGAAAACCAAAAATTCGAAAAAGAAAAAACATTAATCGAATCGAAAAAAGAAGTTCAACTTATCGAACAAAACATAACCTCGCTATTTCACGAAATCAAATATGCCAAATCAGTAGAAAAAGTCAAAGAGCTGAAAAAAGAATCTGAAAAAGAGATTGACGAAATTCAAAATAAGATCGCCAAATTAGAAGAAGAAATTTTAGAAAAGGAAAAACGCGTAGCCATTCTTGGACAAGATGTCAAAAGAGAAGAAAAATTAAAAGATGACATTACAAAATTAGACAAATGCCCAGTCTGCAAACAAGATGTTAAAAACGAATACAAAGACGATATTTCCATAAACGCCAATATAAAAATAGACGCAGCCAAAATCGAAATCGAACAAAGCATGAAAACCAGAGAAGAAAACGCGAAGAAAATCGCTTTACTAAAACAGTCCCGTTCATCCCTAAGAACAAAAATAAACGAATTAGATATCGACCAATTCAAACTGCAAAACTCAGAAGAGAAAAAGAAGCAAATTCAAAAAATAACACTTATGCAAGAAGAATCCCAAAAAGAACTCGTAAAAATTAATGAGAAAAATCATTCAATACGAGAAGAATTTGAAAAACTAAAAGACATCGAAGAAAAATACGACGACACAAGATTAAAACTGCAAGAACTAAGCTTCGCAGATATGGACGTCGACACAGAAATAACAGTCAAACAAAGAGAAGTAAGTAGATTAAGTATGGAACTAAAATCCTCAACAAGAGATATAGAAGATTCAACAGTAGAACTCAAAAAAATAGAAGTCCTAATTATTGAAAAAGACAAATTAGTTGGCAAAAAAGAAATTGAAGAACAAAAGCTATATGAAAAATTCCAAAAATTCTTCGAAGAAAGAAACGAAATCCAAGACCAACAAAAAGTCTTAGAAACCGACGTCGTAGGAATGCAACATACAGCAAGAAATTTCGAAGACAAAATAAACCACAACAAAATCCAAAGAGCCCAATACAAAGCTCAAATAGATTCCATCAAATCAGAACTAACAGAATTTGGCTCTATAGAAATACTAAGTATACCAATAGATCAAATCAAAGAAAGACTCCAAAAATCTCAATTCAAAATATCAAGATTAGGAAACGTAAATCTAAGAGCCCTAGAAGTTTTCGACAAGGTTGGAGAACAAGTAAAACTAATACAAGAAAAAGTTACAATAATCATACAAGAAAAAGAAAAAATTGAAACCATTATAGCAGAAATTGACAAGAAAAAGAAAAAGTCTTTCTTAGGAACACTAGAAGCTGTTAACGAATACTTCACAAGAAATTTCAAACAGCTATCCAGAAAAGGCGAAGTCTTCCTAGAACTAGAAAACAAAAAAGAACCCTTCGACGGAGGGCTAAACATTTTAATCAAAGTCTCCCGTGGAAAATACTTCGACATCACAAGCCTATCAGGCGGAGAAAAAACAATGGTAGCCCTAGCCCTAATCTTCGCGATACAAGAATACAAACCATACTGCTTCTACGTCTTCGACGAAATCGACGCCGCCCTAGACAAACACAACTCAGAACTCCTAGCAGCCCTAATCAAAAAATACATGACAACCGGCCAATACATCGTAGTAACCCACAACGACACTCTAATCTCAGAAGCCACAAATATCTACGGAGTATCCATGCAAGAAAATATCTCTAAAATAATTAGCTTGAAACTTTAATTACAAAAATCAACAACAAAATACTTAGCAGTTAACTTCTCACCAGTCGCTCTCTCAACCAACTCAGACGAAGTATACTTGTTCCCAGCCTTAAAAATTTTCTCAATCAAATACTTTGAAACATCCTTGTTTCCAGAATAATCACTATCAAAATCCCCCACATAATTCTCAACAATATAATTATGCAACTGACTCGCCATCAACTCCCCAAGCATATAATGATGATAATAAACAGGACAACTCGCCAAATGAACTTTAGAAGCCCAATCTGGCTTATCACGACTAAAATCAATCAACTGATATTTCTTAACCATGTCCCACCAAAGCTTATTCAAATCTTGATCCGGATTCCTATACAACTCCTGCTCAAAATTAAACATAACTAGGCACCACCTACAAAAAACAATCTGTCTCACCCTCAACATCTTACTAATATCTTCTCGAACACCCTCAACATCAGCACCACAATAACTCTTAATAAAATTAGGGTTCCTTGACTTCCTCCCAAACAACAAGGCAATAGCCTCGGTAGTATATATATTAGGACTATCTCTCAAAAGAAATGAATCGGCCTCATCATAATTCTTACCATACACCGCATGCCCCAATTCATGCAAAATCGTGTCCATCCACTTTTCATTATTTATCAAATTATTAATCGTCCTAACATCTCCCTTTCTATCCATATCAATACAACAAGCATGGGGATATTTTCCCTTACGCTCATAAAGATCACTGAACTTAATAATATCGTCAATATCAAACCCCAAACTTTCATAGTAACTCCTAGCTTTAACTAAAATATCCTCACCATAAAAAGAATCCAAATCAACATCATAAATACTCGGTCCCTCCTGGAAATAAGGATCCTCATAATGCCACGGCCGAAGCTCACTCTTGTCAATATCATGCTTAACAGACAAATAATCATTTATCTCCCCCATCAATTTTCTAAATGGAGCATCAGTTTTTTCCTCAAGCTCATCAAAAACCTTTTTCAACTCATCAATATTTTGTTCTTGAAATTCCAACGACATCAAATAATAATTCTCAAAACCCAAACTCTTAGCAAGTTTATTCCTCAACTTAATAATCTCAACGATAGGACCACAACAAATCTCCCCTCTTTTCTTGCTAGCCTCCCAAGCCTCTTTTAATTTACCAGAATCTTTCTCTTTAGACAAAATTTTCTTAATATCATTATCACTAACATCCTCTCCACCAAGACTAGGACGAAAAACATTAAACATCTTTTTCACGGCTCCTTCTTTTCTAGTAATCTCCTCCACCAAAGCTTTATCTCCAGCTGCCTCCAAACAAAGATTATATAATATTTTCAACTTACGCTTCAACTTAGGCTCCAAACCCTCAATTTCCAAAAATTTCTTCACCTTCCCAAAATCATCAGAATTATTAAAAAAATTCTTAATCTTCAAGTCCGCCTCAGTATACGCCTCATACTTTTCATCCTCACCACTCAAAACAGCATCCCAATAAGAACAAGTCTCACCACGATACAACTCCCCATAACCTCGTTCTTTCTCATCAACAAAAGCACCAGAGTCTTCCATATATAAACAAGAATAATTATAATTTATATGTCTATCCCCCTACCATAATAACTACAAAAATCTTCTAATTTTAAACTCTAGCCCAATATTTTTTAGCCCCATGTTTCTTTAAGAAACCATAGCCCTTGCTTGACCAATAACCAGGATTTGTAACATTAGATAAATAAATTCTTTCTTCACATCCAAGCCTCTCACCTAGAACATGCATCAAATCAAACAGCATGTCTCCACTCTTACCATCCCCTCTTTGTGCACGACGAAGTTCATACCAACAAACACACATAGCAGGATTAGATAAACGATAAAGAAATTCAACCGAAGTACAATCAAGGGGCCAAATAGGATTGTGCTTCATCGGTACAATAAAATCTTCAACAATAATCGAATTTTCAATAACTTCAGAATCTGGCCACCATCGTTCATAAAATCCCTTATCTCGATTTCTTTCATTAACACTTATTTTAACAATTGGAGAGTGAAAATTGATTTTTAAACCAAGGAAATCTTCATTAACTCTTTCTATAATCCCTCTAATGTCTTCTATATCTCTCATTATAAAAAATAAAAACCACCCCTACTTTCTCTTTCAACCTTTCTCTTTCAAATAAAAAATAAAATAAAATTTAAACTAATTAATAATAACTAGTTTCTACTTCTTCCATTGGCTTTTCTTTTCGAGTAAGAAGGACAATTAAAACTGCAAGGAGTACAACAAAGATAATCACAAGGATTACTGTTAAAGCAACAACAGATGACGAGACATTAGTCCCAACAACGTTAGCTCCGAAAACAGCTTGTTTACCGTCAACATCTACAGAGAAAGTATAAGTTCCAATTGCAGCATCATCGTCTGCAGTAACTGTTATAGAAACTGTTTCGCTAGCATCTGGGCCAACAGTAACTACTGAAGGAGCCGATACGCTCAAAACATCTCCGGAAACAGCACTAATCTGGAAAACCTTAACATTATCTGCCGAGTTAACAATAACCAATTCATAAGTTACTGTTTCTCCTGCGTTTAAGTCCTTACTTTTTACAGCCGACAAAACCATAGTAGAAGCCGCATCATCAATACTGATAAGCTTCTTCACAATAGTTTCAGTGTCTTCATTGTAAACCACGATTTCCATTTCATAAACACCGCTATCAGCGTTCGTTGGAATCTTCAAGTATACAATTTCTTCATGAGAGTCTTCTTCGTGATCTTCTTCTCCGTCTTCGATAGGAATCAAGTCTCTAGCATAACCTCGAGTGGAAACACCCAAAGCTGGAATAGAGGCAACAACGTAAACGTCGTCCATCCTATTGTAACCATTGTTCTTTATAACAATAGAAACAGGAATAACTTCTCCGCCTTGAACTTTAGAAGTATAGTCAACAGATAAGATTTCAAGAGTATATGATTCTCTCTGCATCTTAACAGTATAGTCAACTTCAGATCTATCGTTCTTAGAAACAACTTCAACATAAAGAGTATATTCTTCAGATAAGTCGTTAGCGTCAGAAGGAAGTCTCAAAGATAAAAGCTTAGTATATGTTGTACCATCTTCGATATCGAATCTAGTAGTAGAAGCCGAAACATCGTCCCGGTGACCTTCCATATATACCTTAACTTTAACGTCACTCATGTCTTTACTCGCGTCGAAAATAACCTTAACGGGGACTGTACCTGAAACGTCACCAGCCATATTAGTATTTTGATTTAACCAAACTCCATTGAATTCGGTATCAATACCAGTAACCAGTTCGTCAGCAGAGGCAAAGCCTACAACCATCAAAGTTAAAACTGCAATAAAAGCAACCAAAAGCACATTTCTTTTCATATTTTTCATTTTGAATTTAGTTAAAATTGAAACAAATGAAAAGTATATAAAGCTTACCATTGTTGTAATTCCAGAAGGACGAAAACACTTAAAAAGTATACTGAAGTATACAATATGTCACAAAAGATAGTAATAAAAAAATGGCTAAAAAAAACAACCCCGAAGGAAAGATAACAACAATAAAACTCTTAGATGAGACTAAACTTCGTATCGAGAAATTACGAGAACACAAGAGAGAATCCTACGATGATATCCTAAGAAAAATACTATATGTTCTAAATGTAGCCAGAGAAAGCCCAGAGAAAGCAAAAAGAGTTTTAGAAAGAATTGGGGAACTTCGAAATAGAATGCTTGAGGAAGAAAAACAGCTCAAAGAAGACCTGAAAAAAGAAAAAGAGATGGAATAAAATGAACATAGAATACGCTATCTCTGAACTATCACAAGATTTACTAATAAGAGGAGAAAATCATGCAAAAAAATCGTCTCAAAGAATTTATAATACAATCTTTGAAGAATACAAAGAAGAAAGAAGAATTATTGATTGTATCATTATTCCTTGGGCAAGGGCTAATGGAGTTACATCCAAAGACGAAATAGAAGGAGCGTTTGAAGAAGCTGAAGACATAATAAATCGACTTAACGAATTTAATGAAGATTGGCTCCGTCAATATTCAGAACACTGCCTCAATTAATCCCTTCCCAAATCTCCAAACCCTTAGAAGAATCCAAAACAGGATCAGGACTCTCACAAATTATCACAACATCTTTATCAATCCCCTTCAAAAAATTCAAAACACTTTCCCACTCACCCTTCTCAGTCAACTTATGCTTCCTCTCCCCCTTATCCCCATACTCAATCCCAGAAAAATGAACATGCCAGTTCTTACGAGAAAAAGCCTTCGCAATCGTCTCAAACTCATACTTCCCATACCGAGCCAAAACATGAGCAATATCAATACAAAAACTACACCCCGTCTCATCAACCAAATCAGCAACCTCATCAATCGAACCAAAAACATTAATCTTCCCCATCACCTCAGGACAAAGTTCAACATCCCAGCCATTCTTTCCAATAACTTTCATCATCTCCAAAATCCCTTTCTTGATATTAACACCAGCCTTCTCACTGTTCATATCAGAATAAAACCCCGGATGAAAAACAATACTCCTCGCCCCAAGATAATGCCCAATCTCACAAGACTTCAAAATCCTCTGTTTCGACGCCTCAATCTTCTCAGGCTCTTTAGAATTCAAATTAACATAATACGGCGCATGAATCGACAAACTAATCCCCAATCTCTTCGCAGCTTTCCCAATCTCAACAGCATCATCCCTCTTAATATAAGCCTGCCTCACAAACAAAACCTCACAAGCCTTAAAACCCAACTCGGAATATCTCTCTAAATTAGAAATCGCATCTTTAACCGGCCCAATCCCCGTCGGACCAAAAATAATCTTTGACATTAAGCCCCAGTCGAATTAATCTCAGGCACATCCAAAACTTCCAAATTAATCCGCCCCAAATTCTGAACGATATTAGCGTGCAACCCCTTAATAATCAAATCCTGCAAACCTTCCTTCAGCTCCCCATGACAATTCCCAATATTACTCTCAGGAATCATAACAATCCCCTCCGGCAAACTACACATCATTTCTTTATTCTCAAGCCTCAAAGAATCCTGATTATTCAACTGCCCCTGTAACAACCTCACATTAACTTTGCAAATTCCATCCTCATCACCGTCAATACGATATTCAAAAATCATTTCAGACTCACCAATAAAAGTCGCCCGATCACAACCCCCAAGATAATTGTTAAAACACTCCCAATCATTACACTCCGCATAACTAAAAAAGAAAAACCAAATAATCCAAATCAAAATAACTAAAGACACCAAAAAAATAAACCACTTCAAATTAAAAATACTATTCTCCTTGCCCATCACCATGAATAACAAACACCAACACGGTATATAAATATTATCAATTATTTATTTTCTTTCAAAAAATTAACCAACTCATCAAGATCCTGAGCAACATAATCACAAACAGCATCTAACCAACTAGAATATTGTCTAGTTTCATCAACTCTCAAAGCATATACTTTCTTTCCAAGGGCCTTCGCAAATCCAGCCTCAATATAAATTCCCCTTGTATCAGACAAAACTAAGATTAAAAATTCACAATCTTTTATAATTCTTTTTTGCTCCTCCCACACATCTTCCATACTCATATTCTGATGATGATGAGGAACGTAAACATCCAATCCAATTTCTTTTAATGCAGAAGCAATCTCATCATTCCTAGACAATTTCCAATCAGAAGACGACCAAACCCCTTTATCCTTAGGCTCCGTAGACCCAATCGGACTCGCCAAATATACAACCATAACAAATCAATAGTCGAAAAGCTATATAAAAGTTTTCAAAAAATAAAAAAAATAAAAAAAGGTCAATAAGACCCAATAAATTTACAAAGAAACTAATTGTATCTTCGTCTCTGGAATCTTTCCAAATGTCTTAGCTGCAACAGCTCTAGAGCCTAACTTCTCCGCTCCTTGAATAACAGCGCCAGTAGCACTGCCAACCATCAATACAAAAGCTTCCTTCGCGTTAACAGAATCAAGTCTCGAAGCAGGAACATTCTTAACAACTTCCAATTCGTCGTTCAAAACCAAAACGTTCTTACCCTTAATCTCAGGGGCAAGCTCTCTCAGCTTCGAAATATCGCTATCGTTCAATTCTCTTCGAACAACATCTTCAGCCGGCTCAGAATCAAATCTAGGCTTACGTTCAAATTTCTTTGAACGGTCCTCACCCTTACCTAAAAAAACTCTAGCAGGAACTTTCTTCCTCAATGCCTGCAATAATTCTTTTCCAGCAAGTTCTTCAACTTCCTTTCCGTCTGGAGCCTGCGCGATATAAACAACCTTAGCGTTGTCACAAACATTCTTTGCAATCAAATTTCCGCCTCGGTCGCCATCAACAAATAAAGTTAATTCTTTAGTTTCCCCAAGCTTCGTAATCGTCTTCGGAAACTTTGTTCCTTGCATACCAATAACATTCTTAATCCCATGTTTCAACATGTTAATAACATCTGCTCGACCTTCACAAACAATCAATTCTTTCTCATTGTCAATATCAGGACCTGCCGCCAAACCTTCCGGACCGTATTCAACAGCCTTAGAAACTCTATTAGATTCCCTAAGTTCAGTTTCCATTTCTGTAGAATCCATACCCTCGTTCTTAATTCCAGCCAGCAAAGCTTTCGCTCTCTCCATGATATAATCCCGCTTCGAACCTCTAACATCACTAATATCTCTAATAGTAATCTTAGCGTCGGTAGGACCAATCTTATCAATCGTTTCCAAAGAAGCCGCAATTATCGTAGTCTCGGTTTTATCCAATGCAGACGGAATCGTAATCTCTCCAGTTGTCTTGCCACCCTCGGTAACCAAATCAACTTCGATACGACCAACTTTTCCTTCTTTTTGAAGTTCCCTCAGTTCCATGTCGCTGCCAAGCAAACCCTCGGTCTGCCCAAACAAAGCGCCAATAACATCAGGTTTCTGGAACGGACCATCCGCTACGAAATCAGCTATAATCGAATATTTTATCGACGTTGGACTAATTTTTGCCATACTTTATTTTCTCCTATTTAGTTCATTAGAAATAACCTATTCTTTGCTCTTCTAAAGCCACTCGTGAATGTGAATGTGATAATCGTAATACTGATACCCTAAAGGCCATCTCTAACAAATATCAAAGCAATTTTCGCTTTTTAAAACTTACTATCCAAAGAAAGCATTAAAAAAAATAAACAATCCCCTTTAAATTCTTTTAGATTCTCGACAAAACAGAAAATTTTACACAAATCTTTATAAACTTTCTAAGTCAAAAAAGTTTAAATAAAAGAGGGTAAAATGGAACTCAACGAAGATAACAACCTTGAAACCGAAGAATTCGACGATAAGGAAGAACTCGGAGATGAGCAATAACCCAAAAACATGAGTGTAGAAGAAGACTTAAACAAAGAACATGCAGACATCGATAGCATGGATGTCACAGAAGATTTAGACTAAACTTTTTTTTATTTTTTTATTTTTTTATTTTTTTAAATCCCCTCTAATAACTTTGCCTCTCTAAACATTCCAAGCGCCTTATACGTCGTCAGTAACCTATCCTTAATCATCATCTTCTCCATATCATCCAAATTCATCTTAATCAACTTCTCATAAAACTTCGTCGCCCCAGCCTTCTTACCCTTATTCTCAAACTCCTTCGCAAAAACAACATAAATATTCTTCCGCGCCAACTTCACCTTAGACCTCTGTTCAACATTAGCATCCCGACTCGCCCGAATAAACATCTCATCAGCCTCGTCAACCTTACCCATCCTAGCAAACAACTCAGCCGCCACTAAATGACTATCAATCTTATCCTTAAGCGTCACCTCGACCGCCGCCTTATTCCCCATCGCCTTAGCCGCCCTGTCATACATTTTCCTCTCAGCATAAAGCCCAGCCAACTCACCCCACAAAAATCGCTTAATCTCATAACTAAAACCTGACTCCTTCAACGCCGACTCCAAATACATTATCTTATTCAAAATCGTATTCATAGAAGCCAGCTTACCCTCAATTTCCTCAATACTCCGCTCCCTAACTTGAACACCCATAATAAAAAAAGCTTCTCCGACTTTTTAAGAATTTATATGATTCATATCAACGAGGCAACTTCAAAGAAATCTCATCGGGCAAACACTCAAGGCCCATGCCATTAAACTCCCAGCCATCCTCTCCACTCAAAACTTCCATAGGATCAACCTTTTTTTGTTCCTGATTATAGAGCTCACCCTCTAAACCCAAACCAAACCTCAGCTCATCTCCAGCCATTCTACCATAATCATAAGTCCTAAATCCCTGACCAGGCCTCAACCTACCAGATTCAAGTCGTTCATAAAACTCATTTGATCCATGGAACAAGCCCTCTTCCGAAACAAGAAACCGAGGTAAATCTCCCATAACAAAAATTATACTAACGACTTTTTAAAAATTTATACACTTACAGCTCACATCAATAAAATAAAAACATTTTTACCCTCAGGGATTTTACCCCCGAAGGATTTTAATTATAAAAATAAAAAAATAAAGTTGTAAAATTACAACTTCTTTTCAACAAGAGATTTACAAACGCCTGCCGCAACTGTAACACCAGCGTCTCGGATAGCGAATCTCGCCATGTATGGATTATCTGTAACAGATTCCATAACTAGATTTCCGATCGGTTTGATCTTAACAATAGCAACATCCCCATTCTTCAAAAAGTCTGGGTTCTCTTCAGAGACTTGTCCGCTTGCAGGGTCCAACTTAGCCTTAAGTTCCACGAATTGACATGGGACTTGAGCTGTGTGAACATGGAAAACTGGTGTGTAACCTTTAGCGATTACTGTTGGGTGGTTGATAACAGCAATTTGTGCTTCAAACTCTTCAACAATCTTAGCCGGGTTAGCAGCATCACAAATAACGTCGCCTCGAGCCATGTCTTTCTTACCAACACCTCGGATGTTGATACCGACATTGTCTCCAGCTTCGCCTTCTTTTAACTGCTCATGGTGAGCTTCGATAGATCGAACTTCACCTGCAATTCCAGTTCCAGATCGTCCTGGTAATACGATAACCTTTTGACCGATTTTCATAATTCCAGTTTCAATCTTTCCTACAGGAACAGTACCAATACCCGTGATATCATAGACATCTTGGATTGGCATTCTCATCGGTAAAGTAGTTGGTTTTTCTGGTGCAGGGAACTTATCAATCTGTTCTAGAACAGTTGGTCCTTTGTACCATGCTATATTCTCGCTTCTCTTAGCCATGTTGTCGCCCATAAGAGCGGAACCTGCGATAAACGGAGTTTCGTCAGGATTGTATCCAGCTTGTTTAATAACAACCTTTACATCCTCAACAGCCTTATTGTACTTAGTCTCATCATACTTAACAACGTCCATTTTATTAATAAGAACTGCAATGTTTTTTACACCCATAGTTCGAAGTAACCAAACGTGTTCTTTTGTCTGAGGTTGTACACCGTCTTCGCATCCAACAACTAAGAAGGCAGCATCTGCTTGCGAAGCACCTGTGATCATGTTTTTAACAAAATCCTTATGTCCTGGTGCATCAATAATTGTAACTTCATAATTCTGAGTAACAAGCTTCTTGTAAGACAAGTTAATAGTAACTCCTCTTTCTCGCTCTTCCTTCAGATTATCAGTAAAATAAGCAAACTCAAATCCTGCTTTACCGTGTTTCTCTGCTTCTTCCTTGAACTTCTTCATTTCCTGATCGGAAATAGCTCCGCCTTCAAAGAATACTCTACCAACTGCGGTAGACTTTCCCTGATCGACGTGCCCAACGAAGACAACATTCATTCCTGGTTTTTCTTTAGCCATTTTCTAATTTTTTTAATTTAGTTAGTTTTATTTAGTCCTCGAAGATAAATCCCTCCGAAAGACATAAAATATGATATTAAAATCGGTTTTTAAGGGTTGTGGTTGGATATCTCATTGAGTACATTAAAATTACAAACAACATATTCTTGCAGGTTGTACATCTCCCATTAACACATAAACAGAATAATGATTATCCTTAGCATCAACACAATATTTTCTCCTTACCTCTCCAGCCTTATTACTTTTACCATAAGGACTATAACGAATTCTTGAATCACTTTTTTTATTACCTGGCGCACCTTCCCAAGTATCATTTAATTCACTATCTTCAACCCTTTCTTGACTCCCTTTTACACAAGTAACGACAACAAACTCTCCACTCTCCAAGGCTTTTCCCCTGAAAAAAGCAGTATTAACAACATCGCCAGATAAATCCTCAAGGCTACGCCGAACCGCTCCTTCAAACAACTCAAACCTCCTCTGACGTTCTATTGCAATTGAATACGCACCTAAAAGATTCTTTACAGTTGTCATTTTATCTTTGCCATTTCTTAATTTATCAGAACTCTTATTCCCTTTCGGATAAAAAAACACAGTAATCATAATTTATAAAATTTGCTATTTCCCAATTTTTGATTCTTTTTAGAGTTAGACGAGGCGTGAGGTTGCGCAGTGTGCTCACGCACATAAGCATTTTCACAACAAAGTATAAACTAAAAAGAATCAAAAATTATTGGTTTTCGGAAAGTCCTTTCCTATCCCTAATCTGCTTGATAATCTTAACCTGCAATTCATTAGGCAATTTCTTAAAACTCTGACTAACCAACGAAGAAACTCCTCGACCACCAGTAGTACTTCTAAGGTCACTAGTCCATCCAATCATTTCCTGAACCGGAAGCTCTGCCCTAATCGTAACACCAGTTTCATCCTGCTGAACATCAACTAAAGTTCCTCTCTTTGTAGAAACTAAACTCGTCACAGCACCCATATACTCTGTAGGCGCCTCAATCTGATGAACCTGAACAGGCTCATAAATAGTCGGAACAGCCTTAGCAAAAGCGGCTCGAAGACCTTCTCTAATCGCAGGGTATACCTGAGCAGGACCCCTATGAATCGCGTCCTCATGCAACTTCAAATCAACCAAAGAAACCTTCAACTTCAAAGTCGGCTCCCTAGCCAAAGGACCGCTCTTCATAACTTCTTCAAAACTATCCAAAACCAACTCGATAACTTCACCAATATGGACCTCACCCTTAGTCTTATCCAAGAAAACATTCCCATTAAAAATATCCCTATATTGCTGAGCCTCATCTCTAGAAATCCCAAGACCAACCAAAGTCTCATCAAGCGCTTTGTCCTTCTTCTTAATCCTACCTCTTGGCAAAGTACCATCAGCAACAGCCTCGACAATCGCATCCTCCAAAGGCTCAACCGTCATAAAGAAACTATTATGCTTATTCGGAGACCTACCCTCAGCAGGATCAGAAGTCTTTGCAACCGATTCCCTATAAACAATAATCGGAGGTCCCATTTCAATCTCAAGCCCCTTCTCTGTCTTAATCCTATTCTCAATAATCTCCAAATGCAACTCCCCCATACCAGACATCAAAGATTCCCCAGTCTCCTCATTAATCTCAATCCGAAGGCTAGGATCTTCCTTTCCAACCTGTCTCAATGTCTCAATCAACTTAGGCAAATCAGCAGTCTTCTTAGCAGCAATAGACTTTGTAACAACCGGTTCAAACAAATGACTAATCGCTTCAAATGGCTCAATTGGATTCTTACTAACAGTCTCACCAACAACGACATCCCTCAACCCAACAATACCAACAATATTACCCGCAACAACCTCGTCAAGCTGAACCCTATTCGCACCCTTGTAAATCGAAACCTGCTGCGCCCGAACATTAGTCCCTGCAATATTCATATACAACTCATCACCCTGTTTAATCGTCCCACCAAACAATCTACCAGCAGCAACCTCACCAGCATGAGGATCAATCACAATCTTAATCGGAACAAAAGCAACCTCACCCTTAATATTACAACTCGTTAAATCCTTCCCAGCCTGACTCTCCAAGTCACCATGCCAAATCTTAGGAATCCTATAAGCCTGAGCAGTCACAGGATCAGGATGGTTATTAACAACCATAGAAAGAATAACCTCATGAATTGGAGCCTTCTTCGCCAAAATCTTATATTCTTCCCCACCTGCCTCATAAGCATCAATAATTTCTTTAAAACTAATACCATGCTTTTGCATATACGGAATCGAAAGAGCCCAATTGTGAAAAGCACTACCAAACGCAACCGAGCCATCAGCGACGCTAACTTGCCACTTCTGCTTATAATCAGGCTCAGCAATCTCAGCAATCAACTTATTCACCGAATTAATAATATCAATAAATCTCTTCTGCATTTCCTCAGGAGTCAACTTAACTTCCCTAATCAAACGGTCAACCTTATTGATAAACAAAATAGGCCTAACTCTTTCCTTCAAAGCCTGTCGAAGAACAGTCTCAGTCTGAGGCATAATCCCTTCACTAGCACAACTCAAAACAATCGCACCGTCCACTGCCCTCATAGCTCGTGTAACATCACCACCAAAATCAACATGCCCAGGTGTATCAATTAAGTTAATCAAATAATCCTGGCCATCAACAGTATGAACCATAGAAACTGAAGCCGAATCAATAGTAATCCCCCTCTCCGCCTCATCATCATGAAAATCCAAAGTCCTAGCCTTTCCAGCCAAAGCCTCACTCATCATCCCAGCACCAGCCAACAAATTATCAGAAAACGTCGTCTTACCATGATCGATGTGCGCACAAATAGCAATATTCCGAATATGCGTCGGATCATTCTGCAATTCCTTAACTTTAGTAGTCATATCTGCCATCATAATTAATTGAAAAAACGGTTTATAAAAGTTTGCCTTCCAAAATCAAAAATCACCGTCGAGCATTTAATATCACCAATAACTATGACGAAGAGGACTTATTTCATACCCAAAATGCTTTTTGTAAAGACCAATCATCTCTTTCTCCTTTAAAGAAGCAACGCTATGAAAAGATCCACGCAACCAACTATCTCCCCTATCATATAAGGAATCGTCATCCGTTGAACTTGAAGACGATCTCCTAGAATCCCTATGAGAATCTAAAACCATTGTACCTCCAAACAAAGCAACCATATTGCCTCTTATGCCAAATTCATCTTGATGGGCATCAGAACAAAAATGAGCTTCCACAATCTTACCCTTTCGACCAGCATAATTAACAGAACAATCTTTTGAACCCGGCGCTCCACAATAACATTTATCAATAACTCTAGTTGTCATAAACAAACCAATAAGAAACCTTCTTTATAAAAATAATTATCCTAAAGAACACACTTAACGAGCAGCATCAGCCTGCTTCTCCGCATCATTCTTCTTAGAAACAGCATAGCTCTCAGAACTACCTTCAGCCGCCAACATTATCTCCTTTGCCAAAGCCTCAACAATCGTAGCCTTCTTATTAAAAGCCTTATCATAAGAACCATTAATAATATACCGAAGAACCAAATTCAATCTTCTCCGTGGAGAAACATCAACTGCCTGCGGATATCTAGCTCCACCATACTCAATAGAAGTAACCTCATCCCGCGGTGCCCCATTTTCAACAGCCTTAACAAAAACCTTCAAAGGATTCTCACCAGTCTTCTCCTCGATAATCTTAAACGCATCAATCACAATACCAGTACACCGAGTATGCTTCCCCGTAATCCACCCAGTAATAATCCTATGCTTCTTCCCTCTACTACCAGGAACCTGCAACAAATTTACCAACCTCTCAACAACATTAACCTTCGCCCTCGTCGGATCCCACTTAATCCTACCATGAGACTTCAACATCAACTTCGCATTCAAATTAATAACCTTCTTCAAACCAGGATCCTCAACCCTAACCTCAGAAGCATCAAATAAACCAAAAACCTTCATTTGTACCATAATTATCTTCGACCCTTCTCAATCTTACCTGACCAAAGTCTAGCCAATGGCTGATCGTTCACTTTAATAATTTGAAATCTAACGCCTGACAAATCTCCCTTAGTCCGACCCTGCTTCCCACCAATTCTCTCAATCAAAACTTCATCATGCTCATCAACAAACTTCTGCGCCAAATTCCCAGGAATAAAAGCAGTAACTTCCTTACCATTCTTAATCAACTGAACCCTCGCACATTTCCTCATAGCCGAGTTCGGCTGCTTAGCTTCCTTCTGAATCTTCTTCGTAACAATTCCTTTAGCCTGCGCCGCTCGCCCAATCGGATCAAACTTCAAACTAATCCCAAGCCGCTTCTTTTTGTCAGGCAACCTGCTATCTCTAAACTTACTCCGCGCTTTCTTCAATTTTCGTCCATTCATTAATCCCATCGTATAAATTAAGTGAAAAGTTGGTTTAAAAACTTTTACATATCTAAGCTATTCTAAATTTAATAATCCCAAAAAAATTCTTCAAAACTTCAGCTAATTCCTTCTCTCTCTGACGACCACGACCAATCAAAGCAGCCTTGCTCTGACGACCAGCAGTAATCGTTAACGAATTTTCCTTTACTTCAACTTTATTAAATTCAACAGGGTCGACAACATCCTCGACAAACTTCCCAATACCATCTCTATCTTCACAATCAGGCATAGCGACAACCTTAATCTTCTTCCTCAAAATATCCCTCAGCCTCTTAACATTCACAGCATTCTTCCCAATCGCCAAAGAAACCTTAGAACTAGGAACAGCAAAAATAATCTGATTATTATAAACAAAACACTTCGTCGTCGAAACCTTGGAAACCTTAGAAAACAAATTAATGTACCTCATCAACTGCATATCAATAGTTCCAGCCATTTTATCTCAAAGAGAAAACTTCAGATTCAAAATCGAGATTTAATTCCTTGGCTAATTCTGCTTTAGGCTTCAAAACAACAAATTCAATTCCAGCAGATTCCAACTTTTCAACAGTCTCATCTCGAGTATCTTTAGCAATAAAAACGCCTTTCAATCCCTTCGGATTTTTCAAAGCTTGACGAACACCAAAACAAACATTCTTTTTTTCCATTCCTTCCCGAATTTCTTTTACGCTCATACTTTCTTCTCCTTTGTCTTCTCTTCTTTCTTAAGTTTCGATTGGACAGCCAATGGGCCAGTAACTTTAACCAACAACCCAGGAAGACCCGTACCAACAGGAACCGGCTGATTCAAAATAACATTCTCAATCACCGACGCCAACTTATCCTTTCTACCAGTCTTAGTAGCCTGAACAAACTGCTTATCTGGAGTCTCAAACGCAGCCCTTGCCAAAATCGAACTCTTGTCCCCAATAATACCCATTCGAGTAATACCCTTAACAGCACCAGAACCAGTCATAGTATCCGCGACAAGCATAGCGTGCTTGCCATCAATCGCAAGACCCTGAGAAACAATTACACCATTAATTTCATTAATAACTAATTGTCGAGCAGCCTCAATTCCCAAAACATCCGAAACCTCATAAATATCATTCGTAATAATCCTATCAGCATCGATACCCTTAAACTTCAGCAAATCCTTTAAATTTGAACCAGCCGTCAAAATCACATAATCCCTATCCCTCTTAACAACCAAAACCTGCGAAATCTTCTTAACACCAGTCAAAATAACTTCCTTAATTTTCTCCTTAGTTTTATAAATCATCTTAAAATCTTCCTTAGACATATCAAGAGTAATTCCGTCAGACAACTTCTTAGCATCGAAACCCTTATCATTCAAAACCTCAACAGCCTTATCTAAAGTTATGTGAGCCAATTTCAAAGATGCATTATCAACACCAATCTTAATCTTCTTAGAGCCAAAATCAATCCCAATCTCAGAAACAATTTCCTTCAACTTAACTTCCTTAATCTTCTCAGCAACAACCCTAGCATCCTTCTCATTATTATGATCCTTATCCAAATAAATAACCATAGCTGGTGTCTTAGGTAACTTACGAGCATCCAAAATTTCAATTATTCTCGGCAACCCCTGAGTAACCTGCATCTCTGCAACACCAGCAGCGTGAAACGTATTCAAAACCATCTGAGTCGAAGCTTCACCAAAACTCTGAGCAGTCACAACACCAATAGCTTCACCAGACGCAACCGGCATATTCTTATGTTTAGCAGAAACATCAATCCCATCAAGACCATACTTAAACTGAACAATATTATTAGAAGCATCCCTCACAGTACCGTCGTAAGCCATAACCAAATCCTGCAAAGAATTTGCCAACCTTCTATACAAATAACCAGACTTCGGCGTCCTAAGAGCTACATCCATCAGACCATCTCGACCAGTCATAGAACCAAAGAAAAATTCCTGAGCAGTCAAACCTTTCATCAAAGAACTATAAATAAACCCTCTAGCCTTCGGCGACAAATCTCCCTTCTTGAAAAACGGCAATGTCCTATCGGTATACCCAAAATCAATTCTACGCCCATTCAATACTTGCTGCCCAACCGAACAGGCAATCTGAGTAATATTAAGCATACTACCCTTCGCCCCCGAACCAATCATCTTACTAGTCAAATTATCCTTAGGAAAACCTTCCTTAACAGCGTCACCAATCTCAGTTCGAGTCTCATTCAAAACCTGCAAAACCTTATTTTCCCTCGTCTCCTCAGAACTCTTACCCGGCAAGCATTCAATACTGCCATCGTAATAACTATCAATAATTTTCTGAGACTTAGCCTCAGCAACTTCAATAATCTTAGCCGTCTTATTCTTAACTTCCTTAGGAACGTCTAAATCAGTCATAGAAAGTGTAAACCCCGTCCTCGATAAAAAAGTCGTACCAATGGCAAAAACTCTTCTCAAAAGTTCAGTAACCTCACTTCGACTCATCTTAGTATCAGCGATCCTTAAAGCGTCGCCACTACCTTCCTTAAATCCTTTAAAATCGACATTATCTCCAGCCATAACTTTAGGGATAACTTTATCAAAAACATCCTTTCCTGAATTCATTGCCTTAAAATTAGGAACCTCAACGCCCGCTTCATACATCAATTGCGAAGCGTCCTCCTTACTAAGTTCAGCCTCATTCAACATAAAATTCCCACTAACAGCATCCGCAACACAGCCTAAAAAATTCATATTATTCTTTGGCGAAAATAAATTATTATCAACATTCAACAAAACCTCTGCTTCAGCCCTAGCCTCTTCAGTCTGTGGAGCGTGAATATTCATCTCATCCCCATCAAAGTCCGCACCATAGGGACCACAAACAGCAGGATGAATTCTAAAAGTCCTACATGGAAGAACCTTAACAAAATGAGCCATCAGCGACGCTCTATGCAAAGAAGGATGCCTATTAAACAAAACAATGTCTCCATCAATCAAATGCCTCTCAACAACATAACCAGGCTCAATCTCCTCTTTCAATTCTTCCCTCAAATCATTAGTAATTCTTTTCCTCTTCCCATCAGGTCGAATAATATAATTAGCACCAGGATATTCCGCCTTCATAATCAATTCCTTCAACTTCTTAATATTAAGCGATGTCACCCTCTCTGCAGCAGTCAAAATCTTTGCAACTTCAAAAGGAACACCAACTTCATTTAGCCTCATATTAGGATCCGGAGAAATAACAGTACGAGCAGAAAAATTAACTCTCTTCCCAGCCAAATTCTTTCTAATTCGTCCTTCCTTACCTTTAATTCTCTCAGTAATAGTCTTCAATGGCTGACCACTTCTATGCCTCGCTGGCGGAATCTTTGCAATTGAATTATCAAAGAAGGTCGTAATATGATACTGCAATAAATCCCAAAGATCCTCGATAATAACCTCAGGCGCACCAGCATTCAAATTTTCCCAAAGCCTTTGATTAGACCGAATAATATCCGACAACTTATGTGTCAAATCATCTTCACTTCTTTCACCAGATTCCAAAGTAATAGAAGGTCGAACCGTTACAGACGGAACAAGCAACAAAGTCAAAATCGCCCATTCAGGCCTCAAAGTCTCAGCATTAATTCCCAAAATCTTCAAATCGTCGTCGCTAACCTTAACCAATCTCTCCCTAATCTCAGAAGGGAAAAGTCTCCGCCTACCTGATCTAAAGGTAGTAGGTTTCTCCAACTTAACTTTCTCCTGAATAATACTACAATGAGGACATTTCTTTCCATCCTTAGCCTTCTTAATTCTATCAATCAAATTCTTACTCAAATCCTTCTCTTCTTTAATTAAAACCTTACCACAAGCCTCACAAGTTGACCTCAAAACCAAATCAATAATTGGCAGATACTTAATATGAACAAGAGGTCGAGCTAATTCAATAACACCAGGATGACCAAGACATTCCTTCAATCGACCACCACAAGTTCTACACCGAACACCAGGGTCAATCGCACCAAGCCTCAAATCCATCAAACCACCATCAACCGGATAACCATCAACGTCATAAAGCTCCGGCGTCACAATCTTCGCAACACTCAACTTCTTAATCTGCTCAGGACTAAGTAAGTGAAAAGTCATCGCATCAATTTGTTTCTTAATTGGTTTCCTACTCATTTTATTCGTACTTGTTCTTTAGCTCGAATTTAGTTAATAAATGCAATCCCTGTAATTCCTCAACCAACAACTTGAAAGCATACGAAACCTCAATGGGTTCAATCTGATTTGAATGACAAAGGCTACAAACTTTCTTATTATGAATCTGATCATCGATAACAACACTCCCACACTTCGAACAAATATTCAAAACAACCTTATCAGAATCGTAACGCTCCTTCAAAAGAAGAGACGCCCCATGCCCAACCAAAGCTTCCTGCTCCATTTCTCCAAGTCTCAAAGCTCCACCCCGACTCCTACCCTCGATAGGCTGCCTAGTCAACAAAGCAATCTTCCCCGAAGCTCGAGCGTGCATCTTATCCGCAACCATATACTTCAACTTCAAATAAAACATATTACCAATAAAAATCTTAACAGGCATTCGCTTCCCAGTAATCCCGTTATACATAACTTCCTTACCACTCGCTCTAAATCCTAACTTCTTCAAATTATCTTCAAGACTATCAATCGTCTCACCACTAAAACTAGAAGCATCAACAATTCTTCCAGAAAGAGCAGCCAACTTACCAGCCAAAACATCCATCAAATAACCAACAGTCATACGCGATGGTATACCATGAGGATTAAACATAATGTCCGGTCGTATACCACTAACAGTAAACGGAATATCAGCCTCCTTAGCAATCATACCAACAATACCTTTCTGTCCATGAGGCACCGAAAACTTATCTCCAACTTCAGGAATTCTCAATTCTCGAGTTCTAACCTGAACAATCTTATTACCTTCTTTATCTTGAGTAATAAAAACAGCGTCGACAATACCAGTCTCTTCTTGCTTAATAGCAGAAGAATTCTCCTTCTTTGTCTGAATAGAAATTTCCCTAGCCTCACTCAAAAATTTAGGAGGACTAATCTTGCCAATAACAACCTCACCCTCATTCAAAGAAGCCTCAGGATAAACAATACCATCATCTTCCAAAAACCTATAGCTCTCTTCCAATCTGTAACCAGAAACATCCTTGTCAGGAATCATAATCTCATCACGAAGACCACCGGCATAGTTCAACTCAATAGAAGTATACGGCCTAAATCTAGAGCTTCTACCAAATCCCCTATCAACAGAACCACCATTCAAAACAGTAGCATCTTCCATATTATAACCCTCATAAGGCATAATCGCCAAAACAACATTCTGCCCAACAGGATGAACATTTAAAGTATCATAAACAAAACTTCTAACTAGGGGCTTCTGCGGATAATGCAAAAGAGAAACATCAGTATCAATTCTAACAGGAAAATTACCAGCATAAATTCCAAGGCCCTGTCTATAAGCTCTAGAACCACCCTTAACCATACGCGCAGGAGGATCATGATTTCCAAAAGGAATCAAAGAAACCGAAACACCAAAAACATCAATATCATCAATCTCAAGATGAGTATGCTCCTCAGTCAAGCCATCTTCTTTCAAAGAAAGATAACAATCATCTTCCTCAGCAGCATCAAGATACTCCAAAATTCCCTGCCTAAACAATTCTTCCCAAGACAAATTTCCTTCCTTAACCAATTCCAAATGTTCTTCCTTTAATCTAGAAACGCCATTCTCAACGATAATCAAAGGTCGAATAACTCTACCAACTTCAGAACTTATAAAAACAGTATTCAAAAACTTATCAAACCGAACAGACATTTCAACCGGTAACCTATTTTCTCTCCTAGCTTCTCTAACCAACTTCGTAAAATCTTCAGCCTCATCAATAGAACCAACAAATCGTCCATTATAAAAAACATCAACATTCCCTTCGTCACTAATCATTCCAGATTCCTTCAAAACCTTCAAAACATCATCATGCTCCATCGTCGTCCTCGTAGTAATTCTAGCAAGCAATGCCAAATTTTTCCTAAGACCAATCTCAGTTCCTTCTGGAGTTTCAATCGGACAGAATCGACCATAATGAGTTGGATGAACAGTCCTAGCAGCCAAATTTTCCTGCTCACCAGGCAAAGTCGAAGTCACTCTCTGTAATTGAGACATAATCGCAAAAGAATTATTCTTATCCATATTCTGAGTCACACCATTTCTCTCACCAATCCACGAACCGGTCGCAATCGCCGATTCAACCCTGTGAGTAAACAAAGTCGACTTAGCAATAGTCTTAATAGAATAAAACTTACGTCTCTTCACAGTCTTCTGCAAAGTATGCTGAACCTCTCTAAGCAAAATATTAATATTAACCCTAAACAAATCAGACAACAAATCCCCACTCAATCTAACTCTCTTATTAGCATAATGGTCCTTATCAGTAAAAGCATCACCAGGATTTTCCCTCGCAATATAAAACTGCTTAATAAATTTACAAAGCGTCTTAGCTTTCTCAAGACGAGCCGCCTTGTCTAAACCAATATGAGGTAAAAAGTAAGAATCCATTCTCTGCTTAACCCTATCAAGCATCTCCTTGTTCGTACCCTGCAAAGAACTCTTCTCCGCAATCCACATCAAAGCATCATTCACATTAGCAATTTCAGCATATTCATAAAGATTAACGGCCAAACTATCCGTCTGCTTCCCAATCAACTGCGCAATCTCAGCGTCACTAGTCAAGCCCAAAGCCTTCAAAAGAACAATAGCCGGAATATCTCTAAACCTCGAAAACGAAGCCTCCAAAATTCCCTCAGGACTCTCAACTAAATTAACTGGAATCTTATAAGCCCCTCGCTGCGAGAACAGCCTCAAAACCAATCTATTCTTAGTCTTCTGCCACTCAACAAAAGTTTGATTCGAAGCCAAATCCTCAGCCATAACCATAACTCTCTCATTACCATTAATCAAAAAATAGCCACCATGATCTTTAGGATCAATATAATTCTTAATCAAATCCTCCTCATTCATTCCATCAAGATTACAAGCCCGACTCTTAACCATAATCGGAATCCTACCAAGCTGAACTTCCTCAGTCTCAACCTGACCAGCATAATTAATCGCCATCTCAATCCAAATCGGAGCAGAATAAGTCAAATTTCTCAAACGAGATTCAGCAGGAGTAATCGGCCGACTAGAACCATCACTCTCGATAATATTCGGCTTACCAACCCTAACCTTACCAAGTTTAATCTCAAAATCCTCATTAGGCAAACCGTCAGACAACTCCGTCACAATTTCCTGCATCTTATTTTCAACAAAATCATTAAAAGACTTAATATTAGACTCAACAAGTGAATGGTTCTTCAAAAACTCTTTAACTAAAACATGCTCAGCCATCTTAAATCACAACCCTATAATAAACTTCGGCCAAATCACCCTTTCGTTCAATTTTAACAACGTCTCCAGTCTCACAACCTTCAGGAAGAGCAGCGTCCTTCTTAGAAATTTTCGGCAACTGCGCCAAAGCAATATTAAACTGAAGCAGAACCTTCTCTACCTCATTGGGATTCAGCTTCGTGTGCTTTGGTTGGAGTATATGCATCTTACTTTTAGAATATTACCTTTAGATAAAAAAAAGACCAAAAATGGCTTTAAAAACTTTTGCTTTTTGTTATTATAAAGTAGTTCGAGACAAAATTGCCCTCCCACAAAGATACATTACAATAATACTTTTAAATCACATTAATATAATTCATTAAAATGATTAACAGACAAAGAACCATCAAAAAACCATTTAAGCTTTCAGGAATAGAAGCACTTGGTGGAAAATCTGTATATGTTTATTTTGAGAAAGCTCCAGTAGACAATGGAATTAAGTTTATAACTCCCTCTGGATACATTCCTGCATCATTAGATTGCGTTAAATCGAAAACAGCTTTTTTAGATCTTGCACGAACATTATCCCTAAGCAATGGAAGAAATGATATTCTAGTGCCAGAACATTTACTTGGGATCGTCTTTGGAATGGAGCTAGATAATGCAAATATAATCTTAGAAACAGAAGAATCAAGAAGTTATTCTGCTTTAAAAGGAATATTGGGGTCTTCTAATTCTGATGTTGTACCATATCTCGGAGAAGCTCTATATGATCACTTAGAAAATAATTTAGAAGAACAAGAAACCCCTAGAAAAAATTTATTTCTCGAACACAGAATAGAAAGTGATAGATTATCCATAGAACCAACAGATAGAAAGGGAATAATTATAGACATAGAAACTGACTATAAATTAAGAAGTGGAGAAAGAGTGATTCAATCATATAAGGGGGAAATAACACCCGAACTAGTAAAAGAAATTTCATTAGCCAGAGCCTATTGCAGAGTTCCACACTGGTCCCCAAAAACTTTAACAAAATTTCTGAGTCAGTTCTTCTATCTTTCACAAGGCTTAGGGAATGGGAGCAATAAAGATAATATTTTTTATCCAGAAAAAACCGCCAATGGTTGGCATGCCCAAGAAAGAGTGGAGGCCGAAATAGTCAAACATTCAATTTTAGACAAACTGGGAGAAATAGCATTACTATCAGGAAGATTATCTAGAGTAAAAATAACATCTCGTGGAGCAAGTCATAAACACACAATGGGGTTTCTTCAAAAATATCAAGACAAATTTAGATAAAAAATAGTCCGAGGGAATTAAAGAGTCTTTATAACTCCTTAGAAATTATTTACAATTTCGGCCGAGCTTCTTTGAAGCGACGGTTGTTCAAAGACCCGAGAAAAATGGCCCCGAGGGGATTTGAACCCCCGACACCTGGATTAAAAGTCCAGTGCTCTAACCAGGCTGAGCTACGGAGCCATTAAATTACTGAGAAAATTTAACTTTAAAAACTTGTGGGATTAAAGCACTGACACCTCAATCTTAACTTTAAAAACTATTTATTCATATCAAAATATTTAGCCAACTTCGGACCATGTTGACCCTGATAATGAGAGCCCTTTCCCTTCTCTCCATATAAAACCTCTGGGAGATCTTTCATACGATAAAACTTGAAACTCCCTATCCTTTGTCCATCCGTCAATAAAAAAGGCTGGCCAAAATTCCTAACCTCAAGAGTTGCTTGCGCTCTAAAATTAGGATCAAAAAACCCTGCATAATGAACACGAACTTCTCCAGCATCCGTTTCGATATCAACCATTTCCGAACAAAGATTTGCAGGGATGCTAATAATCTCCTTACTAGAAAGAATATAGAAAGAATTAGAATTAACAATAAGCCCCTTACCCAAACCCTTAGATAAATAGACTTTATCAAAATACTCTGAAAAGGGAAGATCTCTTTTAGAAAGATCGACAGGAGGAGCATTTTCCTTAGAAACAAACCCAGGAAACCTTTCATCCAAATCTAAAGTTAAAGAAAATATTCCGTTAAAAAGCCCTTTACCTTCACTCAAAAGACATTCAGTATCATTGTTTGACTCAAACAATAAACCATAATTTTTATTAATTTTTTTCAAACAATCTTCATCAAGACAACAAGTGTTAGAGTCAAAAAATCTAAGCTGATTAAGACAATCCCCTTTGCGAACAATAATATCAAAAGACCTAGGATATATTTCAACCCACAACTTCCCACTATAACCATAAGGTATCTTATCAAAAGAAGTTCCATTTTCAGCTATTAATCTAACATGAACATCAATTCTACCAATAGAACTTTTAGGATTAACTCTCCCAGAAATTCCCGGAGGCAATTTCAAATATTCTTGCAACTCAAAAACATAAACACAATTTTTATGCAAAAATCCATTCTTACTCAAATCAACGTCATAAGAAGAATTATTTTTCAAAAACTCTTCAAAATTTCCATTAGAAGAAATAGAAGAAAAAGGCAAACAATAACCCATCTCACCTAACCTCAAGTCCAAAGAAGAAGGTTGTATTTGATTTTCGTTTACAGCCTCCTTTGAACAAATCAACCCTCTTTCAATTAATTTCTTAATACCCTTATCGGAATAAACGCCCCCTTCTTCAATCATACAAAAAAATGATTAATCCCATTTATATAAATTATTGTGATTAGTTAAGCTATAAATAAAATTAAAAATTAGCCCACTCTACTAAATATTACTTCCACCGCTACCAAAAGCCCTGTTACCCAGAACACTATCACTAAGCTCGCCGACAACCGACAACTCAATCACTCAAAATCATAACTAACAAAAAATTATTCATCTACATATTGTTACAATAAGGTAAACTATAAATAACAACACTGCCTCAACAACTTATGGAACAATACAACTTCCAATACTGCCCAAAAATAATAATATTCTCAAAAGACAAATCAAAAGTACTCTTATGCAAAAGAAAAGGAGAAAACGACTACGACGGAACATTTGGGTTCCCGGGAGGAAAAATGGAAACAACCGACAACTCAATCATCGAAGGACTAGCAAGAGAGAAAAACGAAGAACTAAGCCCATCCTTCAAAATCAAAATCTTAAAAACATTCACAAACAACATCCTATTCAAAAAGAAAAACGGGAAATCCATGATTCTGCCATACTACCTAGCAATACATGAAAACGGAGAGGTAAAAATAAATGAAGAATATTCAGAATACAAATGGGTCCAAATAAAAGATTTAGAAGAATTCGGCCCCAGAATGCCAAACATCCCTGAAGTTACAGAAAAAATGAAAAAACTATTAACAATCTCAAAAGAACACGACTTCGAAATAATCTAAACCCAAAACAATAAACAAAATTAAATAACTCTAATTAAATATTACTTCAACCACTTCCAAAAGCCGCTTCTCCTCGAACAGAATCTGACAATTCATCTACAGTCTCAATATCCACCATTGCAACCGGCGCAATCACAACTTGAGCAACTTGATCTCCAGTTCTAATCACAAAATCCTCATCACTTGTATTCAAGAAAACAACCCCATATTCTCCAGTATAAGTATACTCGATTACTCCCCCAAGAATACAAATCCCCCTCTTATATGCCAAACCACTCTTCCCCCGAATCGAAGCGAAATAACCCTCAGGCAATTCCATCGCAATCCCCGTAGAAATCAACTGTCTTTTTCCAGCCGGCACAACATAATCTTCACAAGAATGCAAATCTAAAGCAGCATCACCAGGATGTCCATAACTAGGAATGATAGCATTCTCCTTCAATTTTTTAATCTTCACTTTAACCGCCCCCTCGTCAATCAACTCAAACCGCTTAACCCTTCGACCATCCTCAAAAATCTTATCCCCACAAAACTCATCCAACAACCTAACCCAAGTCACGCCATCACCGTAAAGAGCCTTATACACAACTAACATCTGATCCGTATTATCACAATTCCGCGCAACATCAACAATCTCATATTCGCCCCCCTTAAAATGCCGATACCGCTCTCCAACCTCAACCATAAAAAACAAAACAACTAACACTTTATAAAAATTATTACACTCTAATCTCCACTTCTTCAAACCGAACTCTCATCAATCAACTCAAACCGTTTAACCCTCCGTCCATCATCAAAAACTTTATCTCCACAAAACTCATCAAGCGACCTGTCCCAAGTCCCACCCTCGCCATAAAGCGCCTTATACTTAACTAACATCTGACCTGCATTATCACAATTCGGCGCAACATCAATAATCTCATACTCGCCACCCTTAAAATGCCGATATCTCTCTCCAGCCTCAACCATAAAAAACAAAACCCAAAATACTTTATAAAAATTATTACACCCTGATATCTACTTTCTCAAAATACTCAACAGCAACAGCCTTCAATTTCTCCAAATATTCCTCACGCACATCCAATTCCGTCACCAAACTCTTATCTATCATCTCATGCCCAGATTTAAACCCCTGCAAAAATAAATTCTTAGGCTTGCCCCCACAAACATCATTCAACCACCGACCCATTTCCTCAACAACACTCTCGTCATGAAACTTATTCAAAATCGTCGTCCTAAACTCGTACTTCCCAAAATCATAAATAATCTTCATCGACTTCTCAACCTTCTCAATATTAACATCAACCCCGACAACATTAGAATAATTCGCCCGAGAACTCTTAACATCCATCGCAATATAATCAATCAAACCCTCGTCAATCAACTCTTTCAACTTGTCTGGAAACGACCCATTAGTATCAATCTTCACCAAATAGCCCATGGCCTTAATCTTCTTCAAAAAACCAACATCCAAAGTCATCAACGGCTCACCACCAGTCACACAAACAGCGTCCAGCTTCCCACGACGCCTCTCTAAAAATTCCAAAATATAACTCTCAGAAAAAATCTCACTATCACCTCCAAGTACCAACAATGGATTATAACAAAACCCACAACGAAAATTACAACCAAATAAAAAAATGGTACACGCAACTTTCCCTGGATAATCAACCAGAGTAGTCCTTTGCAAACCTAAAATTTTCATAAACACCTCCAAAAAAATTAAAAGGGGGGAAATCCCCCAGGAAATTTAACAATCGGAACAGAACATAGAACGATCCTTAAACTCTTCTAGTTTACCGTCGTTCCATCGAGCAGTCGGTCTCAAATATCCGCAAACCCTGCTCCAAACTTCACACTTAGTTCTCCCCATTGGCATCACCTCCAAAATTTAGTTGAGATTCAAAATTAACACTCGAAACACTAGGGGCCGACAAATTGTCCTCAACAACAACATTGGCAACCTTCAAAACAGGAACTTCTGCAACCGGAGCAACGACGACTGGAGCTTCAGCAATAGGGGCTTCAGCAATTTCCTCAGGTTGTACCTCAGGCAAAACATCTTTAGCAACAGGAGTTGTATGTGCCTCAGCTTCAGCAATATCAGCATCACACTTAGGACAATATTCATGTTCCCCAGCCAAATAACCATGAATCGGACAAATCGAAAACGTAGGAGTAATTGTAAAATAAGGCAAATGATAATTATTAGAAATCTTTTTAACCATCGTCCTAACAGCATCCTTACTCAGCTTCTCCCCAACAAAAGTATGAAACACCGTTCCCCCAGTATACTTACATTGCAAGTCATCCTGCAAATCAAGCGCCTCAAAAACATCATCAGTATGATTCACTGCCAACTGTGTCGAATTAGTATAATACGGCTTCGCCCCGTCCTGGTACGCCTTTTCATTCGCAACCAAAATTCGGCCAAACCTTTTCTTATCAATCCGTGCAAACCTATAAGTCGTACCCTCACCCGGAGTCGCCTCAAGATTGTAAATACTATTAGTCTCTTCCTGATATTCCTCAAGCTTCTCTCTCATAAAATCCAAAACCTTAATAGAAAAAGCCATCCCCTTCTCCGTCGCAATATCCTCACCAGGCATAAAATTAGTAATCGACTCATTCATACCCAAAAGTCCAATCGTCGAAAAATGATTCTTCCAATACTCTCCAAACCGTTGATGAACCTGTCTCAAATAAAACCTAGTATACGGATAAAGCCCCACATTAATAAACTGCTCAATCGTCTTCCTCTTAATCTCAAGGCTCTCCTTCGCCAACTCCATCAATCTAGCCAGCCGCGCCATATAGTCATCTTCACTCGTCGACACATAACCAAGTCTAGGCATATTAATCGTCACAACCCCAATCGAACCAGTCAAGGGATTAGAACCAAATAAACCACCACCCCTCTTCTTTAGTTGAGTATTATCAATACGAAGACGACAACACATACTTCTAGCGTCCTCAGGATTCATATCTGAATTAACAAAATTGGAAAAATAAGGTATACCATACTTCGCCGTCATTTCCCAAAGTAAATCGTGGGAAGGATTGTCCCAATCAAAATTTTTCGTAATATTATATGTCGGAATAGGAAAAGTAAAAACCTGCCCCGTCGCATCGCCCTCAAGCATGCATTCAGCAAACGCCCGATTAATCATTTCCATCTCAACCTCAAAATCCCCATAAGTCTCGCTCTGCGGTTGCCCACCAATAACAACATGTTCATCCTTCATATAAGACGGAATCTCCAAGTCCATAGTAATATTTGTAAACGGCGTCTGAAACCCAACCCTCGTCGGCACAGCCATATTAAAAATAAACTCCTGCATCGCCTGCTTCACCTGCTTATAGTCCAACTTATCATAACGAACAAATGGAGCAAGTAAAGTATCAAAATTAGAAAACGCCTGAGCCCCGGCAGTCTCACCTTGTAAAGTATAAAAGAAGTTCACCATCTGCCCCAAAGCAGTCCTCAAATGCTTAGCAGGCTTACTCTCAACTTTCCCCTTAACGCCCTTAAACCCAACCGTCAACAAATCCTTCAAATCCCAACCAACACAATAAGCACCAAGAGTCCCCAAGTCATGAATATGCAAATCACCAGCCTCGTGAACTTTCCGAATCGCCTCAGGATAAATCCGCCTCATCCAATAATTCGTAATAATCTTCGTCGCAATATAATTATTCAACCCCTGCAACGAAAACCCCATATTAGAATTCTCCTTAACCATCCAATCATTCAAACCAATATAATCATCAACTGCCTCAATCGTATCAAACAACCCCTTAACATCCCGTAGCTCCTGTCGGCTCTGTCTATACAAAATAAACGATTTAGAAACCTTCGCATGCCCCTCCTCAATTAAAACCTTCTCAACAAGATCCTGAACCTCTTCAACGTCAGGTATACCAAAATCCCCATAAGTTTCATCTAACTTTTCACAAACTAAGCCTGCAAGATGCACCGACTTCTCTTTATCTTTCCCGCCAACAGCCTTAACCGCCTTCCAAATAGCGTCGGAAATTTTATCTTTCTGAAAGAATACAACACACCCATCTCTTTTTCTTATTTTTTTAACCATCTATTTTTCCTTATGTATTTATGTTACTCTTTGAGCAACCATCTTATTTTCCTAATTTAGCAAGCTCATCTTTGAACTCATCAATATCTGCAAAGTCACGGTATACCGCAGCAAATCGAACATACGCAACCTTATCGACTTTCTTCAGCTTATTCATAACAATCTCCCCGATACGCGTACTCTTAATGTCCTTATCTTTAGCAACCCGATAAACATTCGCCTCAACCTCATCCACAATTCTTTCTATCTCAGCACTCGTGAATGGCCTCTTCTGAAGATTATTATCAATTCCCTCAAAAAGCTTAGCTCGCGAAAATTTCTGCCTCCGACCGTCCTTTTTAATAACGTTCAAATCCAACTCCACTCGCTCATACGTAGTAAACCGCTTACCACATTTCAAGCACTCTCGCCGCCTCCGAGTCAAAGATTCACTATCTCTTTTATCAGTAACTTTCGTTTCAGCAGCACAACAGTATGGACATTGCATTTTTGTTATTTTATAATGAATACAAGATATTGTATCTCGCACCCCTTTTTGCCACAATAAATTGTGGGCGTAAGAGAATATTAACCAAAAGAGTATTTAAAGATTATTGTCCTCCAGCTACTATTTATGTTAACTATAGTAAACATTGTAGACTGACAGTTACTTTTTTCAAATGATTACGCATCTTTAAGAACCTCTCACATCAAAACTCCCATAAAGAATTCATTAATAAAAAGAAAACCTTTTACACAACTCCCCAACCTCTAACTTAATCTTAGAACAAACAGATTCATCAGACAAATTTTCAATAACATCAGCAATCCAATTCCCAACGATAATCATTTCATTCTCCTTCATACCCATAGTTGTCAAAATCGGGACACCCAACCTAATTCCAGATGGTTTAAACGGAGTAGATGGATCAAACGGAACAGTGTTGGCGTTAGTCACAATTCCCGCTTCCTCCAAAGCAACAGCAACCTCTCGACCCCTGCCCGGCTCACCAATAGCAGAAGTCTTAATCAAATCAATCAAAATCAAATGATTATCGGTCCCATCACTAACCAACTTAATATTCCTCTTCTTCAAGGTCTCCGCCAAAATAAAACAATTATCAATAATCTGCTGAGAATATTTTTTAAACTCTGGCTTTAACGCCTCGCCAAAAGCAATTGCCTTAGCCGCAATCGTATGCTCATGAGGACCGCCCTGCAACCCCGGGAAAACGGCCTTATCAATTGCCTTACCAAATTCTTCCTTACACATAATTATTGCACTCCTAGGACCTCTCAAAGTCTTATGCGTTGTCGTCGTCACAAAATCAAAATCCGGAAACGGAGTTGGATGAACACCACTAGCAACTAAACCAGCAACATGAGAAATATCCGCCAAACAATAAGCTCCAATCTCCTTAGCAATTAAAGCGAAGGCCTTAAAATCAATCTCTCGAGGATAAGCCGTCGCCCCACAAACAATCATCTTCGGCCTCTCGCGCAAAGCAATCTCTCTAACCTTCTCCATGTCAACAATTCCAGTTTCCTCCTCAACACCATAAGAAACAAAATCATAGTCTTTCCCAGAAAAATTCACCTTCGACCCATGAGTCAAATGTCCACCATGCATCAAATCCATTCCAAGAATCTTATCCCCCTTCTCCAAAACCGCAACATAAACCGCCATATTCGCAGGACTCCCAGAATTCGGCTGCACATTTACATGTTCAGCCCCAAACAATTTCTTCGCCCGCTCAATCGCCAAATTCTCAACCTTATCAACAAACTCATTCCCTTGATAATACCTCTTCCCAGGATAACCCTCTGCATACTTATTATTAAAAACCGAACCACACGCCGCCAAAACATCCTTAGAACAAAAATTCTCCGAAGGAATCATATTCAAAGTCGTCTTCTGTCGCTCCAACTCGTCAACAACGATCTCATTCACCTCAGAATCCAAAATCCAAAAAGTCATAACAAAGTACTCTTGGCTTCAGTTTGTTCCTCAGCCTTCAACCGACCAAGCTCCTCCTCAGAATAATTGCAAACAATATACTTCGCCAAAATCGGATACCTCTCTTTCATTATCTCATAAACCCTATAAGCGATTCTCCTATACGAATCATGCGCCAACGGAATCGTCCTCAACTTAATCAAATGATACAACTCCCTTAAATTCATCGTAATCAAAAACCTCTTCCTAAATCCAAGCGGCAAAAGATACTGCGCCTGCCACGGATACTTCTCACGAACCCTATCGTAAACAACCTTCGCCTTTTCCATCGCAAGTCGATACTCACTTTCAACCCCAGCAGCCACGATATCTTTCGGAATATCATAGCCAAGGTCAGCAGTAAAAAGAGGATTCGTCTGAGTACAAATCCTATGCCTCTGCAAATCACGAAAAGCCCCATAATCCATCACAATCTCAAAACTAAAACTCTCATGCTCTAATTCCCTCATCGGATAATCAAATTCCCCCATCTTCCCAAGGTAATCATCCAAAACTCTTTCCTTATCAAAAACACTCATCAAAGCAACCTCTCGACTAATCTTATCAAACGACTTATTATTAAATCTATACAAAATAGAAGAAACAATTCTATCCTCAGGATTTTCAGGAACCCCAACCAACTTCACCTTCTCCCCATCAAAATTATTATCACCAAAATCATAACTCTGCATCGCATCCTGTGTATCACAAATATAATTTTTCTTATCCGCAAATTCCAATAAAGACGGCAAAACCTTCCGCCCCTCAACTTTCAACATCTCGCCAATCTCCTTCATCTCTTTCAGCGGATGCGACGAAAGCTTCGAAATAGCATGCGACAACTGTCTAGCATTAAGAGTCCACCCAAGGCTCGTCTTAGTACAGGTCGGAAGCAAATAACGAATAGCATCAAATCTCCGAGAACCACAAGCCCTTTCCCAAGCCGCCTTTGATCCCCCCGCCCCAAAAGGAGCCGAACCCTTGACATAATCCAAAACTGGAACATGTAGCTTCGTATAAGTCTCAAAAAGATAATCCAACATCTCACCAATCTCACCAACAAATTCAGAATTCTTCAAAACAGGATCAAGATAAAACGAACTCCTATTAAACGAAACATACCTCGTAGACTTTTCGCAAAAAGAAGCCAATCTATTATCCTCAATAATCTTCGTCGCCAAAATACTCACTCCCTCAAGACCAAATCCAACAACAGCCCCCTCAGCAATAGAACTATGACCATAACCAAGAACCCATTTCTCCATAAATTGAATCGCCTTTTCCGTCGCGTGCTTAGTCGCCTCCCCAGCACCAGTCTTCTTTAACTCAGCAACAAGCAAATTAAAATTACTTTCATCCTCCTTCAGTAAATCCAAAAAACTATCCCTCAACCCGCCCTGAGACCGGCTATATCTCGCCTGCATCAAAGCCCAAACCTCAGGATGAAAATTCTTAGTAGCAAAAATCGAGCTATCAACATTAGTAAAAAAATAATCCAAAACCAATCTTTCGTCAGAACTATAACTCAAACTATCACCCAACTTCTCCCAAAGTTCCTTATGAATTTCTTCTGGTGTCTTCAAAGAGGCCATCGTTCCATCAGGCGCACAATTAATCTTAATCCAACCATACAACTCCGCCAAATGCAAATACGACTCCTCCGCATTCCTCATATGCTCCTCATTACTCTCATGCCCATCAATATCCCCCTTCTCGGAACGAAACCTAGAACCCCGATTCCCCATTAACTCCTGACTAACCCCATACGGCATATAAAGAAAAACAACGACATCAGGCCTCGGCAAACTAAAATTCTCATACTCCAACTCACGCAACCACTCAAAAAAACTCTCCCTCTCTATCTCATCACGAATCTTCCCTCCCTGGTGCCCCATATTAGACTCAACATATCTATCCAAAATCGTCACATTACCCTTCTTCAACTCGTCCTGAATAAACCTCTTTGACGCAAATCTATCCTCGGCATAAAAAATCGAAGCAACCTTCGCCGGAACCTCATTCGCAGGTCCAAGCCAACCATCAAGATACCGTCTCACAACCTTCCCAGTCGGCGTAGAATAATCCGGAAAATCCAAAGCCACAACTCCACGATTCATCGATTTCAATTTCTCAATCAACAAATCAATCTGCGTAGATTTCCCACAACAATGACTTCCTTCAAAAACAATCAACTTACCCTTCCTCATAAAAAACCCAATCTCCTATCCTTAATAAAAAAATATATACTCCAATATATATATTCCCCCTCAAGCTTCTCAATCGACTCCTTCCTTCTCCTTCTCATTCATGCCCTTCGTACTAAAAACAATCTCTTTCTCCTCAGTATCCTCAATCTCCACCTTCACAATCTTGTAAACATCCTCATGTATTTCTTCAACACTTCTCATTTTCCCATCCGGAGTACACTTAATAACAGACCAACCAAATTTATCAGCACAATACAAAAACGCCTCAGAAGCATCATTAAGATGATTTATATCCGCCTCATGTATATCTCTTTTATTCCCACCAACATAATCTCGATGCCCCTTTTCATCAACCAAAATCTGAGCAACAGCAGGATCAGCATAAAGTAAAATTTGACAATCAGGCTTCGGTATTTCAAAAATACTATATTCTAATTCATGCAGCCAATCCAAAAACTTATCTCTTTCAATAATATCTTTAATTTTACCAGATTGATGTCCCATATTCGCAGAAACATAACGATTACTAATACCTATTTCTCCATTTTCAAGACGCTTCCTAGCATCCTTTGATACAGCAAAACGATCACAGGCATAAAAAATAGATGCCCTATAAGGACCAACTTCCTCAGCACTACCAAATTTCCCAGTCAAATAATCTTCAACCAATGCTGCACTTCTTTCTCCATATTGAGGAAAATCCAAAACAAAAACTGGGTACCCCTCTTCTTTCAACCTCTTAACCAACACCTCGGTCTGTGTTCCCTTTCCACTACCATCAATTCCATCAATAACAATCAACTTCCCCCTTTTCATACAAAAATCAAAGTTCATCCCTTTATAAAAAAATATGCACTACAGAATATACCTCACAAAAAACAATAAATTAATATAAACACATTCACAAAATATATTATGAAAATATATTTCGCAGGATCAATTCGCGGAGGAAGAAAAGACGCCGAACTCTACAATCAAATAATTGAATATCTAAAAACTCTAGGAGAAGTTCTCACTGAACACGTAGGAGACACAAACCTCTCACACCTTGGAGAAAAAACAAAAACACAATATATTCACGACAGAGATTTAAAATGGATAACAGAATGCAATATAATGATTGCAGAAGTTTCAACACCATCACTCGGAGTAGGATACGAAATAAAAGACGCAATAACCAAAAACAAAAAAATTCTATGCTTATATCACCCACAAGAAAACAAAAGTCTCTCGGCAATGATAGCAGGCAGTCTAAATATAACAAATAAATCCTACACAAATCTAGACGAAGCAAAACAAATAATTAATGAATTCCTAAAAACAATACAATAATCACATACACCCAATAATCTTACAAAAATTACAAACCTCTCCCGTCGACGGCTCCCCACATTTCCCACAAACCTTCAACTCCCGCTTATTCTCAGTCCGCAAAGAAGGAACCAGTTTTTGAAAATTTTCAACAATAGCTAACTTCTCATCATCCCCAATATGAGACATCCATTCCCTCGTATCAACCCGGTAAGTCCCAAAAGCACAAGGACACTTATCATACAAAATATCAAACTTCTTCGACTTAGCATACTTCATAATCTCCGACTCCGGAACAAAAAACAAAGGCTTAACCCTCTGAGCAAATCCCTCAATCCTCCGTTCCCCAGCCGACGGCGCCGAATTAACCCCCAACAAAACATTCCCCTTCAAAAAATTCATCAAAACATTCTGAGCCTCATCATCCAAATTATGCCCCGTCACCAAAACATCACCCCCAAGCTTCTTCGCCCACTTATTCAAAATCCATCTCTTAATAATCCCACAAACAGTACACCCCGTCAAATTCTTCTCCTTCTTTAAAACAGCCTTAATAAAACAAATCCCCTGCCCCAACTCCTTCTTCAAATCAACAATAGTCAACGGCACACCAAGCTCCCCACAAAACGTCGTCATATTCTCATTATGAACCCTCGACCAATCCCCCAAATGCAAATCAATCAACAACCCATGAACATCATAGCCCAAATTTTTCAAAATATACAAAACCGAAGTCGAATCCTTCCCACCGGATAAAGCCACGACTACCTTATCTTTTTTCCCAATCAACTTATACTTGTCCACGGTTTCAGCGACTTTCTTCTCTATATCCATAATATAATAACAAAAAATCATCTTTTAAGTATAACGTTAACACAGATTCCCAAAACTTTATAAAGAAAAACAATCTTGACAAATAATGACAGACAAGAAAGATACCAAAAAAATTCTAAAAGACTTGTCTCAAAACTACTGGACGATTTCCACAGTTGTTTTAGCAGTAATTTTAATCATGGTATTAATTATAGGAAACACAGCTACTCCAACAATCAACACAGACGCAATAGCACAAAAAGTTGTAGAACTCGCAGAAGCACAGGGAGCAAAGGCAGAATTGATAACGGCGGTTGATAACGGACAATTAATCGAAGTAACACTTTCAATGCCAGACCAACAAGGAAATATGCAAGAAGTTTCTCTATATGCAACACGAGATGGAGAAAACCTAATCTTACCAAACGGAATGATCCCATTAGAAATACAAGAAACACCAGCGCCTACAGCACCAGCGCCTACACAAGTTCCTACTTCTAACAGACCCTCAGCAGAATTATTTATCATGACACATTGCCCTTACGGAACTCAAGCAGAAAAAGGATTCATCTCAGCAATGAAAACATTACAGGACGTCGCTAATGTACAAATCAGATTCGTTCACTATTTTATGCACGACCCTGAAGAAACAGAAACACCAATTCAAGTCTGCATCAGAGAAGAACAACCAAGCAAATTCCTACCATACTTAGAATGTTTCCTTGAAGCAGGAGACACAGACGCTTGTATCACAACAGCAAACGTAGACAAAACAAAAGTCGACGAATGTATCGCTAACGGAAACGCAGCAAAATACTACGAAGCAGATTCTGCACTAAGCCAACAATACGGAGTAAGCGGAAGTCCAACATTAATAGTCAACGGAGCAAAATCAAGCGCAGGACGAGACTCAGCCTCATACCTAGCTGGAATCTGTTCAGCATTCAACGACGCTCCAGAAGTTTGTAACACAGAGTTATCAACAGCAGCTCCAAGCCCAGGATTCGGATACACAGCAGCAGGAAGCGCAACAACAGCTCAGTGTTAATAAAAATATTTTTAATTTTTTCAAGCAACAATCGGTTTATCTAAATATCCAATCTCGTCATCAGACAATCTCAAATCTTCTCGAATCTTAGAACCCTGCAAAATAATCTTCAACAACATAAAATCCTTCATCGCAGTCTTCGTCGAAATATGACAATGCTTAGCATACTTCTGGCAAATCGTCTTCTTCTTCGCCGCCCTTTGATTCTGCAACCAAATCTTCAAAATCCGACTCGGCTTCTTATAACTAGTCCACCCCTTCCTATCATATTTCTTAACAGACGCAACACCTGCCCCAAGCAAAAAATATTCATAAACCATAAACCTCCAATGCCTCTGCCTCCGAATCCGCCCACGAAAAACATCAGCCAAACTCAAAGCCTCAATCGCCCGACACAATTCCTCACCCTGATACGCAATCGGCAAATTCTCCTCGACCCACAAAAACACATCGTCAATCGGCATGTTCACATCGTCATAAATATTCAACATCTTCTTATCAATATTAGCATTCTGAAAAACATGCTGCAAAGCCGAAAAAATCGACTGCTCCTTATCCCTCTCACCAACCTCCTGTAAAAGATCCGGCGAATCCATTTTCGACAAAAGCTGCAAATCATTCAACGCCGCCCGAATATCCCCCCGAGCCTTAATCGCAATCGACTTCAAAACGTCCCCACTAACAACAACGCTCTCCTTCTCGCAAACATCCATCATAATCTTCAACACAACCTTATAGTCAACCTCCTTCAACGCAATCAACTCAGACTTATTCCGAAGCAAATTAAATTTCTTCTGCCAAATATCATTCGCCGTCACAACCACAGGAAACACCGACTTCTCCAAAAGACCCAATAACTCAGCAAGACCACCCCTATCCTTCATCGCCGAAATCCCATCAACCTCATCAACCAAAATAATCTTATTCTTCCTAAACAAACTCTTCTGTCTCGAAGCCGGCCCAACAATCATTGAAATCTTATCTTTATTCCGAAAATCACTCGCATTCATTTCCAAAACCTCAGCATCAGTTTCAAACGCAATCGCATAAGCAAGACTAGTCTTCCCAACTCCCGGCGGCCCATGCAAAACCATCGCCTTCTTCTTCGGAAACATCTTCAAAAACAACTTAGCCTTATCAATCGCCAAATCCTGCCCCTTCACATCGTCAAAACATTTCGCCCGATACTTCTCGCACCACGGCACATTATCCATGTTCATCATCGTACCAACTCCAACTCCCCATTTATCACAACCAGAGACATCCCCCTCAATTCATCACTAAAAGAACAATTCGGCAAAGGATTATAAAAAAATATTTTCTTATTCATTTCCCATGCTTTAATCACTTCCATAAAAGTCGCGCCACCAATATAATTCGGAATTCCATTTTTCTCAAAATTCAAAACAAGAATTGCATCCTGCGGAGCAATAGACGCATCAGTTCTCCTCATCATCTCGTCCTTCCAATTTACATGCTCCTCGCTTCCACTCTCCATCTCCTCTTCCTCAAACGGATTCTCAAAACAATTAGGTAACGTAATCTCATGTCCTCTTAATTCCAAATTCTCTTTAATTGGCATAATCCTATCATAAAAATGCTTACTTGAAGCAATGAAAATTTTCATATTTACTCCGCCCCCTTCAGCCTACCCGTCTCACAACCGTCACCAATGCCAGCCATAATAAACGCAGCAATCAAAGCTTCCAACTGAATAAACTCATCAGCACCCTCAACCAACCTAAACTCAGCCTCGCCAGTCTTCTCAGTCAATCGAACCTTCAACGCATTATCAATCGGCAAATTCCAAACCTCTTTCTGAATCGCCTTAATCACATCCTGCCCCGAAATCGACTCTTTCAACATAATATCCAACAACTTCTCCCTCGAACTCTGAAAATCCCCACTCAAAGCATAATCAAGAACAATCTTAATATCCGAAGGCTTTGCCTTACTAACAATCGTGTTCACCAAATCCGGAGTAATATTAGGACTAATCGACGCCGTCGCCTGCAACAAATTAATAATCCTCCTACAATCTCCCTCGCTAGCCTCATACAAGGCATCAAACGCATCAGGAGTAATACTAAGGCCCTCATACTCAGAAATCAAATCAATCCGCTTCTTAACGTCCTTCTTCTCCAACAACTGAAACCTAAACACAACCGTCCTAGACTGTATAGGGTCAAGTATCTTCGACGAATAATTACAAGACATAACAAACCTACAAGTCGAAGTATAATTCTCCATAGTCCTTCTCAAAGCCTGCTGCGCCTCCCTCGTCAAAGCATCCGCCTCATCAAGAAAAATAACCTTAAACGGAACGTCCCCTATAGCCTTCGTCCTCGCAAAATCTTTAACCTTCTGTCGCACAACATCAATACCTCGCTCATCCGACGCATTCAACTCCAAATAATTCTCACGCCAAGATTCCCCAAACAAAGTCTTAACAATAATTAAAGCAAGTGTACTCTTCCCAGTTCCAGCCGGCCCAGCAAAAAGCAAATGCGGAATATTCATCGAACCAACCAAAGACTTAACTCTCTTAAGAATCTCAACTTGCCCAACCATATCACCAAACTCCTTCGGCCGATATTTCTCGGTCCACACCTCCGAACTATAATGCTCCGTCATAATCTAAAAAGAAATCCCCTGTTTATAAGGATTATTGTGATAAGCCTAGCACACTCCACAAGGATCAAGCTTCTTTGATAATTCAGGATCATAAGATTCCACTAAATAATCATCACAAACTTCAATATCAGCACATCTAACAGTTATTGGATTAACACCTTCATAAAAATGCAAATCACACCCATCAACATTACTTTGCACTCCCAAATATTCCAAATTACATAAACCTGAATCATTAGTATGAAAAGCAATCCGCTGATGACACAAATAAAAATAATAAGGAGAACCTATTTTATCACAAACACCCTCATCAACAATTTCATCATGCTCGTCAACAAAATAAAAAATACAAGAATCAACAACCCTCGTCTCCTCATCAACTCCTTCAGCCTCTACCCTCTCCTCATTAGAAAAAGAAACTGGATTAAAAAAATCCCCATCATTTCCCAGTTTAAAACAATCATCAATACTCTCTATCGGTTCTTTATCGGGTACACAAAAAGGAATACCACCGCCATTAATACATCTCATAACAATCGGCCCAGAAAAACCACTCAAACAGTCCCCATCAGACATAAGATATCCATATTTTTCCATTTCATCAACACTATTCAAACAACACTTTTTTTCAGAAGGAGAAACTAAAGAATTATCAGAAAGATCTTCACAAAACTGTATTCTTAAATTATTATAATAATCAGGGATACGTTCCTCGTTCATTACCCAATTTATCTTACTATACAAATAAACTCCAGCAAAAATTAAAAAAATAACGGCAATAACAACCCACCATTTCTTCTTCATAAAACACTCAACACTAAAAACATTATAAATCTTTCGAGAATTACAACTACTTATTTCTCTTCAGCTTTCTCTTTCGCTTTTCCTTCTTAAGTCTCTTACGCTGCCATTTCCAACGCATTTGACCTTTCTTCTTCCATCGTCTTGAACTTCTCTTCATTGTAATAATAACTCCAAATTTAGGTTTATAAAGTTTTAGATAACTTCTTACCGGAATCAATAGCCCCACCAGGATTCGAACCTGGGTCACGAGAGTCAGAGTCTCGTATCCTTGACCACTAGACTATGGGACTACATCCAAACAACAAAATCTTAATTTAAAAAGTTTTATAATACAACTCCTCGTTACAAAACTATGACAATAAAAGCAAACCTAACATCGGAAAAAATCACATCAAATACAGCTGAAGCTCAAAATTTATTTTCAACAAGAAGATTTGGAGAAAAAGACGGAGAAAAAATCTTGTATTCAATCTTCGAAACACTATTCCTAATTCAAGACAAAAAAATGGAAATCCACGACTTCCGAGATAAAAAATTAACCAAAAAAGAAATCTTAAAACGCTTCGAAAAAATAGATAAAAAATTCCATACAAAATACCTCGTCTTCAAAGACTTAAGAAAAAAAGGGTACATCGTAAAGACCGCTCTAAAATTTGGAGCAGAATTCAGAGTCTACGAAAAAGGAACAAAAGTCGGCAAGAGCCATTCCAAATGGATATGCTTCCCAGTCTCGCAGAGAGAAGTATCAACATGGCAAGATTTCGTAGCTAAAAACCGAGTCGCACACTCAACAAAAAAGAACCTCCTAATAGCAATCGTAGACGACGAAGGAGACATCTCATACTTCGAAATCAAATGGACTAGAACATAACTCTTCGAACACAAAAAACCTTATAACTTCTAACAATCTCTAAATTTCATGATAGATGTCGAAGATAAAAAACAAAGAATACTTTCATTCTTAGAACAAAACGGACCCTCTCTCCCAGTCAGAATTGCAAAAACAATCCAAATGGACCCAATCTTCGCATCCGCAATTTTATCAGAACTCTTAGGCGCGCACAAAATCAAAATGAGCCACATGAAAATCGGCGCCTCCCCCCTCTATCTAATCCCAGGACAAGAGAAACAATTAGAAAAATACACTGAACACCTAAAATCGGCCGAAAAAGAAGCTTATAACAAACTCAAGAAAGGAGAAAAATTAACAGACAAAAACGAAGAACCAGCAACAAGAGTAGCCCTAAGAAGTATCAAAGATTTCGCAATACCCTTCAAATTAAACGAAGAAATAATGTGGGAATACGCATTTAAGCCAGAAATCCCAAAAGAAACTCCAAAAGAAGAAGAGCCAGAAACAAGACCAGTCCAAGAAACTGAAAAAATCCCCAAACCTGAACCAGTCGAAGAAGAGCCAGAAACAAAAATAAAAGAAGAACAAAAACCAGAAGAAAATCAGAAACCAGGAAAAGAGCCAGAACAAAAATCTTTAGAACCAATATTTGAAGAAAAAAACGAAGAACCAAAGCCAGAATTTTTAAATGAGGTCAAAGAATTTTTAGAAAATAAAAAAATAGAGTTCTTAGAGGAAATCCAATCAGAAAAAAAAGAAATAGTCGCCAAAGTAAGTATTAATTCAACCCTTGGAGAAATGCACTTCCTTATGATTGCCAAAAACAAAAAGACAATCTCCAGAGAAGAAATTAACGCATCAGTTCAAAGGGCAAGATATAACAAAATGCCCTGTCTACTCATTCTCAAAAAAGAACCATCAAAAACAATACAAACTCTAATTGAGGAAAATCACCTAATAAAATTAGAAATAATGTCAAACGAAGAACCATAATACTTTTAAACCCAAAATAATACCCTTAAACATGGGAAGAATAAAATCGACACTAATCAAAAGAACTTCAAGACAGTTAATTGTAAATTCGACAGAATCATTCGGAAAAACATTCGAAGAAAATAAAAAAGCACTTGGAAGCATACTTCCATCAAAGAAGATGAGAAACAAAGTAGCCGGTTATATTGCACGGATCAAAAGAAACACAAAGACAATCATCGACGACAATGAATAATAAAATGACAGAAGAAACAATAAAAACAAGCGAAAATTATATTTTTATCGGGGGGAAACCCTTTATGAATTACATTACTGGAGTAGTTATGCAATTCAACAACAACAAAGCCAACGAAGTAACAATCAAAGCTAGAGGAAAATTTATTTCCAAGGCAGTCGATGTTGCAGAAGTTGCACGAAGAAAATTCTTAACAGAGCTAAACGTAAAAGTTAAAGAAGTTAGAATCGGAAGCGAAGAATTCGAAAACAAAGAAGGTAAAATGGTTAACGTTTCCACTCTTGAAATCGTTCTAACAAGATAATTACTTCTTTTTCTTTCTAGATTTTTTACTACTTTTCAAAAGAGTATCTAATTTTTTATCAATAACATCAACTTTCTTCTCGATACGGACAACTCTCCTATGCCTTCTCCAATTCAAAAAAGCCATGACAACAGCATAACAAACATAAACAATAAACGCAATTCCAACAGCCTTCAATATCGTAGCCAGCCCAGAAAAACTTTCAACAATTTGAGGAGGTAAATCCACAAATGCATCAGTAAAATTAATCATCCCCTCACTTATAGCCATAACTGCAAAAAGAAACCTCACTATTAAAACGTTATCATTAAATGGCTCTAGGGAGTGCTGACCTCCCGGCCTCCGCCTCATGAGAGCGGCGCTCTACCGCTGAGCTATAGAGCCATACAAAGAACTAAGAATTTTAATTTAAAAGACTTCCGCTAAGAAAAAATCCATTCAACCAATCATTAAATCTAGTCCACCATGACTTCCCAACAAATTCAGTATCCTTATATTTTTCCTCACAAGAAATACAACTACCTCCACAATCAACGCCCTCCTCGGCACCGTTCATTAGCCCATCAAAGCACTCATCGCAGTAAAGACTATTATCCTCATCGTCCAAACGAATGTTTAAAGACGGATTGTCCTCAGAACCCTCATTGATACGAGCAATCAGCTTACCGTCCAATTTATTATAAACCCCAATAAAACCAACACCACACTTCACAAACCTATCAGTATAAATATCAATACTAACAGAACAAGTCTTACTCTCCTCTTTTCCAGGAACACAAGAATTTTCATCAACACAAATCCTGGATTTAACACCAGTAAGCTCTTGAATCTGATCCAAAGAATCCAAATCATCAAAAGTATAATCAACATTACAAATAGTCCAATCCCCACACTGAACATCTGGAACGCAATCCTTGCTAACATCACACTCCAATTTCTTAGGAATCTTAAAACTCGTCCCACATTTATTCAAATCAACACAAGTAGGTGTAACATAACCACCATTACACTCAGACCACTCACACTGCCAATCTTCAACACAAGCACCATCGCAATAACGGACACTGTCCGGAACATCCGTAGGAATAAAACAATCTTTTTTATCCTCGCAAGATCTCCTTTGAACCCCATCAACACATTCCTCCCAATTGCTACAATCCCAATTAGAGGCACACTGTGATTTCCATATTCTTTCCCTATCAACAATATCCAAAGAAAAAATATCAGAAGTCTGATCTATAAGACGAACAATATCAATAAAATCCTCAACTCCCACTCCAGGCAACGGACTTATAGTAACATCAAAATCATCACCATGGATACCAGTCGGACAATATGTAACAAATAACCTTCTAGAATTCTCACAAACAGGCTTAGAAAAATCTTTTTTAACCGTCAAAACAACATCAATGTTCTGAGGATTTTTCAAGGCAGGAATTTTATAAGCTCCAACATCACTTCGGTCAGGAACATCGTCCAACTTATATGATTGCCCCGCCTCGTCAAAAAACGAAACCTTCAACTGATTTATTTCGTAAGGATCCTGTGCTCTCTTAAGCTTCAAAAAAATATTCTTAGAATAAGCATCGTAACAAGCATCGTAAACAAAACTAGGATCATTATTCACATCAACACACTTCTCTTCTGGCGATGCCGGCTCGCCAAAAAACAAATCAAAAAGAAAAACAGAAAAAATAGCTACAATTACCAATAAGATAAGCATATTTAACAAGCCAAAAAATTTCCTTCTCATCTAAACCCCAACCTTCCCAGAAGGCCTTTCCTCCTTTTAACTCTAACGGCCATAAGCCTAGCACGCCTTTCTTCATCCATTTCCCTTCTATTAAACATTTCTGGATTATTTATTTCCATCGCTTTCTCTCTTTCAAACGCAATCCTGGCTTCTCGAGACTTTTCCTTAGCAGCCCTAGCCCTCAAATTCCTTCTTCTCTTGGCCTCAGCACGAGCAGCCCGTTCTTTCTCTTTAATCTCACGAGAATAATCCTTAGCAATTTTCTTATCAACAACAACATCAATCTTCCTCTTGTTACCAACACTCAAAATCTTCTCACGAGTCTCACGAGTCTTACGCAACTTCTCATTCTCCAACTCCAACTTCTTCATCTTCTCTACTAACTCTTTCTCCAACCTTTCTCTCTCCTTAGAAATATCCTCATGCCCAGTAGCAACTTTCACTTTCTTATCCTCATGATGCTTCCTAATCCAACCACCTTTCTTGAAAACAGAAAACAAAGACTCATGCTCCTCCTCAACCTCTTTCCTCTTCTCAACCTTCTTCTCAACAGGCTTAGACTTAGAAACAAGTTTTTTAGAACCCTTACCACTGCCAAACAATTTATCAACCTTGCCAAAAAAAGAAACAGGAACAACCTGATCAGTCTGTTCTTTTTGCTGAGCTGCAATAATAAGCAAATTCGCAAGCAACCTAATTCTTTGATCGGTCAATTCACCCTTAGAATAATAAGTATCAAACATCGCTTTACAAAACTCAAGATCTTTCTCCTCTTTATTTTTTTCAAAATTTTCAATTAAAGCAGAATAGGTAGAATTCAACGGTGTTCCAAAAGTTTGCTTAAAGTATTTCTTAGCAGCCCCATTAATAATTTCCAATTTCTCCCTCGCAGATTTATTAGACAAAACCTTCTTTCTCATTTTCTCGACGGGAGATTCTTCAGACAATTTTTGAACAAGAACAGCCTTCTTTCTTTTCAACATAATTTCAACAAAAGTAAGGATCGCTGCCACAAAAATCGCGACTAACAAAAAGCCCAGTAAAAACTTCAGACGACTGTCAAACATCAACGGAATCAATGAATACCACCCCATAAAAACTATACAACATTTGTATATAAAAAGGTTACTTAATCCCGAACATAAAAAACTAAATCTTTAAAAACTATGGTCATCGAATAAAGACATGGTAAACGGAATCGAAAGACCTTTGGATTTGCTGAATTCGGCAAAAGGTAAAGAGATTTTAGTGCAGCTGAAAACTGGCAAACAATTTGTCGGAACTTTGCTCGCATTCGACATCCACATCAACGTGGTTCTCGACAACGCGAAAGAAGTTGAAAACGGAGAACAAACAACGAGCTACGGCTTGACGTTTCTAAGAGGAGATACAATTATCTTCATCTCACCGTCATCAGCGGCTAAAGCTTAAATGAGCGTTTTATCCGATTAATTTCGCAGGATAAGAATTCTCAAAACTTTACAACTAGTCTTAACTCTAAAAGAATAATCTAAACTAAACATAGTCACAACTTTAAGCTACTTTCTAAGCTTCAAAAACAAACCCAATATACCAATCAACAAAAACATCACACCAAGAAGAGAACTTCCAGAAAAAGAAGACCCACCAATAACATTACCAGTAATATTTATACCAACAATAACAATCCCCGCTCCAATAAAAAAAAGAAAAATTATCAAAGTAAAATACGCAACCAAAAATCCATTCTTAGCCATAACAAACAATACCTAAACAATTATTTAAATTCTCCTAAAAGTCCAAACAAACATAATTTATTTAAAATCACTTTCTAAATCTCAAAAATAACCCCAATGCACCAATCAACAAAAATATAATACCAATAAGAGAGTTCCCAGAAAGAGAAGATTCTCTAACGACATTCCCAGTAATATTTGAACCAACAATAAAGACCCCAACCCCAAAAAAAACGAGAAGAATTGTCATAGAAAAATATTTTTTTACAGGAGCCTCTTGTCTCTTAGCCTCCGCTGCAACATAACTATCAATCGAAACATTCTCACTATTAGATTCCGATCCCCCAACCATAGCAAACAACACCCAAACAATTATTTAAATTTTCCTAAAACGAATCTCATACAAATCCTCAACAACTCGCACATTCTCAAAAAATAACCTCAATTTCTAAGTTTCAAAAACAAACCTAATATCCCAATCAACAAAAACATAATACCAATAAGAGAACTGCCCGAGAAAGAAGACTCTCCGACAACATTCCCAGTAATATTCACTCCAAAAATAGAAACACCAAGTCCTACAAAAATAAGAAAAACCGCCGTAGGAAAATATCTCCTTAAAGAACTCTCTTGCCCCTTAATCTCTGCCGCGACATAATCACCGATTGAACGCTGCCATCCTTGAGATTCTAGATACGCCTTCGAAGTATCATATCCAGCCCTAATACTTTCTGCACTCAATTTATTAAGCACTACCTCCTTGGGCATCTCATTCCTTTTCGCAACAACTGCCATTCTATCTCTAACATTAGCAGCCTTCTCTTTTTTTCCTTCATCAAAAGCCGTTCTAGCCTCAATATCCATATCAGCCAATTGATCTTCAATAGACTCCCTCTTTCCTTTAGCCATAACAAACAATACTCAAACAATTATTTAAATTCTTCTAAAACGAAATCTCATCCAAATCCTCAACAACTCGCACATTCTCAAAAACTTCTTTAGCCTCGTTCAAAATCACCTTAGGAATCTCATCATACCTCTGACTCAAATGAACCAAAACCAAACTCTTAACTTTAGCTTTCTTAGCAATTTTCGCCGCATCAACAGAAGTCAAATGTCCATGCTCCGTCGCAATCTCCTGCTCTTCAACAGAATGATTCGCTTCACTGACCAAGACATCTGCCCCTTTAGCCAAACTAATAACCCTATCATTCTTCCGAGTATCCGTTACAAAAGCAACCTTTCTAGAATCTTCCTTGTACAGCAGTTTCTTCCCGTCAACTTTCTTCCCGTCAATTGTAACAGTTTTTCCCTTAACCAGCTCAGCTACCAATGGAGAATTCGGAATCTTCAACTTCTTCAACTTATCCTTATCCAACCGAGTCTTTTCCTTAACAGTAAAAGAATAATTCAAAGCAGAACAATCATGATCAGCCTCAACAGCCTCGATAAAAAACTCATCATTCTCAAAAACAACTCCTGCCCCCACCTCCTTAACAACGACATCAAGCTTCTGTCCACTCAAAGGAACCAAATCAAAATATTGCCTAACCTTCTCACTAGTTCCCTTCGGCCCATAAATTTCCAACTTCTTATTATAACCATTCATCATCATTGTCATCCAAAGCCCAGGCAAACCCAAAACATGATCCCCATGCCAATGAGTAATCAAAATCTTAGTAATTTTACAAGGATTCAACTTAGCCTTCCGAAACTGCCGCTGCGTCCCCTCCCCACAATCAATCAAAATATTCTCCGCCTTAAACTGCAGAAGCATAGCTAAGTGATTCCGCCGCGCCGTAGGAATAGCACTCCCAGTTCCAAGGAAAGTCAAACTAATTTTCTCTACCATAAAATTATATAACTTCTTCCCTTATAACACTTATGAAACAAATTAAAAAATACAAATCTATAAATCCATTATCACGCAACAAGATACTTATAGAAAAAAAAACCAAAGCCAACCAAAAATAATATTAAACGTATAATCCAGGACATTACACCATGATAAAATACTTTAGGATTTTCATGCTTATATACACCATGAAATCCCCATAAACCAAGTGTCACATAACTTTTCCTTATTATCTTAAAATAAATATGATAAATTGGAATCAACGATAAAACAGCAAATATAATTGCAATTGACAAAAATGGAGGTTCTATAACCATAACTATTATTAAACAAATTACACTTATATATCTATAGCCAAATCACTAAAATCTATCAAAAGCAGGTACTGGGATTCGCACCCAGGATCAGCGGGTTGCAGCCGCTTGCCTTACTGCTTGGCTATACCTGCACAAATAAATAGAAACAAACTAGTTTTAAAATCATTCGGTACTGGGATTCGCACCCAGGATTAGTGCGGTTGTAGAAAAAATTTCGCTTCGAGCAAAAAACTCAAAATAATATTTTGCGAGATGCAAAATTTTTTAGCTTGCCTTACTACTTGGCTACCCCTGCACAGAAAACTGAAATAAATAATTCTTTTAAACTTATCTACGCGCCCGACAGGATTTGAACCTGCGACCCCTTACTTAGAAGGCAAGTGCTCTATCCAGGCTGAGCTACGGGCGCCTGAAATTAAAACCTAAAAATCTTATATAAAGTTATCCAATCCCAATTTTTATAAACCTTCACGCCTCTCTATAGCCATGACACTAACAATAGACGAAATGGCAAATTTCTGTAAAAGAAAAGGATTCATCTACCCATCCGCAGAAATCTACGGCGGACTAGCAGGATTCTGGGACTTCGGACCATTAGGAAGCGAATTAAAAAAGAACATCAAAGACTCATGGTGGAAATACCACGTTCACACAAGAGAAGACATGGTTGGAATCGACGGTGCAATAATCACAAACCCAAAAGTATGGGAAGCCTCAGGCCACGTTGAAAATTTCTGCGATGTAGCAGTAGTTTGCAAAAAATGCAAAAACAAATTTAAAGTCGACGAATCAGAACTTGAAAAAGCAGTCTGCGATAAATGCGGCGGAGAAATAGAATCAAAAGGAAAGTTCAACCCAATGTTCACAACACAAGTCGGCCCAATCGAAGACGACTCGATAACAACATACTTAAGACCCGAAACAGCCCAACTAATTTTCACAAACTTCAAACTAGTCCAAGAAAACGCAAGACTAAAACTCCCATTCGGAATCGCCCAAATCGGAAAATCATTCAGAAACGAAATCGCCCCACGAAACTTCATCTTCAGATCACGAGAATTCGAACAAATGGAAATTGAATATTTCATCAACCCAGACAAAAAAACAGAATGTCCAGGCAATACTTGCATCGGAGAATTCGAATTAAACATATATTCAGCAGAAATGCAAGAAAAAAACCAAGAGCCGAAAAAAATGACAATCAAAGAAGCCCTAAAGAAAAAAATTATTGCACTGCCTTGGCACGCATACTGGCTTTCAACTGAACTAAGTTGGTTTTACAATCTCGGAGCAAATCCAGAAAATTTCAGAGTCAGACAACACCTCAAAGACGAAAAATCGCACTACTCAACAGACACCTGGGACATAGAATACAAATTCCCATTCGGCTGGAAAGAACTACAAGGAATCGCAGATCGAGGAACTTACGACCTAAATGCCCACCAAGAAAAATCAAAAAAATCAATGGAAATAATGGACGACGAATCAAGCAAAAAAATCCTACCAATGGTCGTCGCAGAACCTTCCCTTGGATTAGAACGAGCATTCCTAGTATTCATGTTCGACGCCTACACAACAGGAGAAAAAGATAATACCATCTTAAAATTAAACCCAAAACTCTCACCCATAAAAGCAGCAATTTTCCCATTAGTAAGAAAAGATAAAAAACTAGTAGAACTGGCAAAAAATATTTACAAAGAGTTGAAAGAAGAATGGAATGTTGTATATGATGAATCAGGATCAGTCGGAAGAAGATATGCAAGAAACGACGAAATCGGAACTCCATTTTGCATAACCACCGACAGTGACTCAATCATAAACAACGACGCAACAATCAGAAACAGAAACACAGGTGAACAAAAGAGGGTTTCAATAGAAAATATCAAAAACACTCTAAGAAAATTAATCTCAGGCGAAATAGAATTCACTTCACCACAATAATTCTTAAAAACCTCAATTCATTAAAAAAATATGACACTTGACACACTAGGAGAAGGAGACGAAGGACAATTGGATGAATTTATACAACCCCATATTATAGCTAGAGTAAAACCAGGAACAGAAATGTCAGTCCAGCCAGGATACCCAAACATACCAAGAAGTGGCGGCGGAGACCCAGACCTTAACGATTACACTCTACAATAATTTTATATACTTCTCAAACGTCATCAATATTAGGTGATAAAAATGACAAACGTTCTAGCATTTGTTTCAATTAAAGGAGGAGTAGGAAAAACAACTCTAGCTCTAGAAACAGCCTCGGCATTAGCAAACAAATTCAACAAAAGGGTACTTCTTGTCGATGCAAATTTCTCAGCCCCAAATATCGGATTATATCTCGACCTAGCAAACGAAACAACACTTCACGACGCACTAAACGGCACACTACTCCACAATGCAATCTACGAAGCACACGGAGTAGACATAATACCAGCATCAATGTACTATCACGAAGAAGTTGACACATTCAAACTAAAAAAAATTCTTGAAAAATTCAAAACCCGATACGACTTCATAATACTCGACTCATCGCCAAACTATGAAGAACTAAAACCAGTAATGGCCGCAGCAGACAAAATATTCATCGTAACCTCCCCCGATAACGTAACACTAACAACTTCTCTAAAAGCTGCAAACCTAGCCAAAGAACAAAACACGCCAATCGAAGGAATCATCGTCAATAAAATCCGAAGCCCAAAACACGAATACAACATAAATGAAATAGAAATAATATCCGATATTCCCGTAATGGCAAAAATAAGAGATCATAAAAAAATGGTACACGCACTGCATGCAAAAACTCCAATAACAATTCTCGATCCAAACAACATAGTATCAAAAGAAATTCAAAAATTCTCCTCAGCAATATGCGGAATACCAGAAGAAGAAAGATGGTTCCAGAAATTAATCCCGGCAAAAAACATTGTTCAAAAAGAAAAGGTCAACCGAGAATTCTTAAGACAAAAATTCTACGAATCCCAACTCTAAAATCGCGAAATCTATGTATCCGAGAATTAAGGACACTACAATTTACATCACCACCATAAGCCACAAACGGAAAAGCAAAGCTTTTTACGGTACTACCTTAAATCTCAAATTATAAAGAATCCACAAAATTGTAAACAAAGCTATAGCTATTAACAATAAATAAAAACTCAAATCTATTGTAACCATTTTATTAGTTTCATCAATCAAAGAAGAAAGTAAACTTTTCATCCCACTAGAATCCTCAGCCCTAAAAAACTCTCCCCCACTATTATAAGACAAAGACTTCAAAAAATCCTCATCAACCTTAGAAACAGTATTAAACCCAGACATTCCCCCTTCCTCTGTCCCAACAGCGACGGTATTAACAATTATATTATTACGATTAATAAAACGAATAATCTGCGGGGCATCCCCAACATTCAACTGTCCATCGCTAATCAAAATAACAGACTTCATCTGCCTATTCTCAAAAAGCTCATCAGCAGCAATCAAGGCATTGTAAATATTTGTCCCCTGAACCTCTCCAAATTCAACAGTATCCAAAGCCATTTTAGCCTTTACCTTTGAAGTATCAAGCGGCTGCAAAATAGTAGCATCTCCAGAAAAACCTATCACACCTATCTCAACACCAAAAGGCAAAGAATCAATAAAATACTTGGCCGCATCTTTAGCTGCAACAAAACGGCTAGGAGCAACATCGGCAGTCTTCATGCTCTCCGAAGTATCAATCGCAACCACATATGAAAAAGCACTCGTATCAACATTAAAAGAGACCGACGTCCCCGCCAAAGTAAAAATCAACAAAATTACAATAAACAAATTCAAATACAACGCCAAAAAATTCTTAGAAAAAAATTCAACATCATAAAATCGCTCCATCGCCTCAAAATTGGCAAAAACCATCGCCTTTTTTTTATTATAGATAATACTAAAAAAGTAAACAAAAACAAAAAACGGAACCAACAAAAACAACAACAAAAACTTTGGATAAAGAAACGTAAGATCCATTAACTTCTACCTCCACCAGCAGCTCTTCGTTTCAAGAAAGACGCAAAATATCCAGCAAAATCCTTATCTGTTCTCAACTCTAAAGAATCTATACCAGCCTTATAGAAAAGATCCGAGAGCATAGCTTTATGACGAAGAACGTTCACACGATATTTCTCTGACGCAATAGTTGGATCCAAAATCATCTGATTCCCGGAGTAAGGATCTTGAATAGCTAGTTGATAATTCGTCCTCGGCAACTTATCATCCAAAGGATCTCTAATCATAACCCCCATCGTCTCAAATCTTGAACCCATTAACTTAAGATTTCTCGCATTCGCCTTAGACGTCTTAATAAAATCAGAAACCAAAATAAAAATCGTATACGGTGTTTTAATCGTTCTAAGAACATGATCAAGCGCCTTATTTAGATCAAAACCCCCACCATAAAAAGTTGGATCAGAAAGAAACTTCGTAAAAAGCGCAAACTGATTTTTGCTATTCGAGGGATACAAAATTTTCTGAACCTTATCGCTAAACATAACCAAACCAATCCTATCCCCAGAACCAACAATCAAATGACTCATGGCCACTACAAACTCCGCGGCATACTCCGCTTTTAATCTATTCTTAGAACCAAAAAGCATACTGCTACTTACATCAACCAAAAAATAAACATGCAAGTCCCTCTCCTCGATATACTTCTTAGCCATAATCTGATTAGCCCTTAGACTCGCCTTCCAATCAATTAAAGTCGCATCATCATCAGACTCAAATTTCCTATAAGAATCAAATTCTAGACCTTTTCCCCTAAAAATAACTTTATACAAAATTTTCTTCACCGGAAGTTTATTCATCGCCGCCTCAAACTCAGCAATCACTTTCGGAAAATTAACCATAAACTTGCCCTTCTTCGAAGCAGACTTTTCATCCGCCATTTTAAGGAACACTCACTTTAGAAATAATATGCTTAATAATCTTGTCCGTAGTAACTTTTTCGGCCTCAGCCTCATAATTCAAAATAATCCTATGTCTCAAAACAGGATAAGAAACAATCTGAACATCCTTGGGAGTAACATAATCTCGACCACACATCAACGCCTCAGCTTTAGACGCAATATACATTGCAATCGAAGCCCTAGGACTAGCCCCATAAGAAATATAATTCGAAAATTCCATCGTCTTACTTCTCGTCTCAGTAACAATCTTAACAATATATTCCTCAATAGCCTCAGAAGTAAAAACCTTCTTAACCTGATCTTGCAATTTCAAAATCTGCTCAATCGAAATAACCGGTTTCAAACCATATTCTTCAAACGTTTTTATCGTAGTATTCCTACTCAAAATAAGTCTCTCCTCATCACTCTTAGGATAGCCAATTAACAACTTAAACAAAAACCTATCAACCTGAGCTTCAGGAAGAGTATAAACACCACTAACCTCCAAGGGGTTCTCAGTAGCCATAACAAAGAACGGAACCGGCAACTTATGGGTCTCTCTAGCGATAGTAACCTCCTTCTCTTGCATCGCCTCTAACAAAGCCGACTGAGTCTTAGGCGGACTTCGATTAATTTCGTCAGCCAAAAGAAAATTAGTAAAAACCGGGCCCTTCACAATTTCAAAACCTTTCTCCGGAGTATAACTCATAATACCCGTAATATCTGTAGGCAACAAATCAACAGTAAACTGAACCCTCTTCATATCACAATCTAAAATAGTAGCAATAGATTTCACAATAACTGTCTTCGCCACACCAGGAACACCCTCAACCAAAACATGACCATTACAAAGTATCGCCCTCATTATCCCATGAACAATCTCCTTCTGTCCTACAACAGTTTTAGCCAATTCCCGATTCATATCCTCAAGAATCTTCTGCAAATCAACATCTTTCATTTTGCTAACATCAACAACCTTATCGTTTGATTTAACAGGTTTTTCAGACTTCTTACTTTTCTTCACCTTTCTTTTTGCCATCACCTATGAGTCCCCTCTATATACTCATCCTCCCTGTATTTATTAAACTTTACTCTTTTATAAACATAAAAAACAAACCCGACAACAAAAACTATCAAAGTCAGAAAAGAAATATAATAAAAATTATCCCTAACAAACCCCTCAACCCCATACTGAATTTGCTCGTTGGCAGAAATCGAAATCTCACAGGCGGCAGTAGCTTCCTCAGCTATTCTGATAGAATTAGTATAATCACCATCCTCAAACGCAACCCTAGCCGTCCTAACCAACTCAGTCAACTCCAAACACTCCGGATTATCAGCAATAAACTGCTCCGTAAAAATCAAAATATGCTCCGCCTCACTCTCATTAATTTTTCTAACATCAATCGTAAAATCCCCCCAATCTTCAAATTTAGGAGAACCAACATTGGCAAAAACCGTCGCAGTATACTTGCCCTCAGAATGTGTATCCGCACTAATTCTCATAGCAAAATCCTTAGACTCATTAATAGTCAAAGTATCAATATAATCCGTCCCAAGAGAAATCTTAACATTATCAGAAAATTCATTATTAAATTTCACAATACTCCTCAAATTAATACTAGCAAGATCAACACTCCCAGTATTCCAAACAGCAAAAGGAACATCAATATAATTATCCTCAGAAACGACTATGTCCCTAGGAAAAATAAGCTTAATTGAAAAACGCTCCAACTTAGTAGTACTAGAGCCAGAGCCACCAGAACTTGGTCTAGGCGTAGGCGTCGGAACAACAGGTGGTACAATAAATTCAACTTCAAATTCATTACTCGTCACATTACCAATTAAAACATTGCTCGAATCATACTCATAAGCAGTTATAGTCAACCTATCAGTAGTAGCCCCAAAAGATTTCAAAGTAATAACCCAAGAATTATCAACCAAAACCCCCGCCGTTTCAGAACTAGCCTCGATAAGACCCGAACCGTTAATTGTTTCAAGAGTAAAATTAATAGTCTGATTTATCGTCTTATCCCAATAATCAGCATCCTCAAAATACTCATACAAATCAATATCAATATCAGTACCATATGGGATAGGCCCCTTATCAGAAAGATAAGCCGAATCCTTAATAGTCAAATTTTGATTAGTATGAGTAATATTAACCTTCCAATTAATACTCTGATTCAATTCAGGATAACTCGGATTATAAACCAACAAAGTCAAATTTTTCCATTTCCCATAACCCTCATCGTCATAACCAGAAGTAAAATTCCAAGTAAAATTCGCATCAGCAACCCAAGTAAAATTTGTCGCATTTCTAAGACTACCAGCAGAAATTAAAGTCGTATAATTATACATAGTCAAATTAGAATAGACAATTTTATCCATATATATTTTATAAGTCAAATTCGTATCATTGACAGCATAATCAACTTCAAAGTCCAAATCTCCAGTCGCATTCGCCTCTTTCCAAAGAAACTCATAACTAGAACCAGGAGAAGTAATATTGGGTGTCCCATAAATCGTCAAAGTAAAAATCTGCCAATCAACGGCTCCAGCAGAATCATTAACTGATAAATTATATTCATAATAACCAGCAACACTCTCGTTCAAAGTCTGATTTATCACTCCAGTCGTCAACCCAATATTCAAAATATCATTACCTGTAATATTAACCAAAGTAAAATTCAAAACACCTGCCGTATCGTTCCCATCTTCCTGATCGCTAGCATTAATGTCAACATAAAAAATATCCTGAGAAGTTAAAACATAGTTACTAACAGCAGTCAAATTAGGATCATCATTAGACTCCGTAATATTCAAAATAAAATAAGTCGAATTATAAGAACCGCCAGCGTCAGTTACATTCACGGTAACATTATAATCACCGACGTGAATTCCATCCGGAGTAAACTCCGCCAAATAAGTAGCCGTTCCGCCAGAATCCGGAGCAACACTCAAAGTAAAAGTAAAAGAAATTGGCGTCGTAACAACAGTCAAATTTGTAAAAGTCAAATTAAAAGTCAGAGTCTCATTATAAGTTGCATTCTGAATCGCAGGAATAAGAAAATCTTGATCCGTAATGTCCAAACTTATCTGATTAAGAGTATCTTCAGTAGCCGCCTGAGGACTAGCAATCGCACCCAAAAACGGACTATCAACAATATTGTTAATTGTAAAATTAAAAACCTCAGAACTATTCAACTTTCCATCGTCAGCATAAAGAGTCACTAAATGATTTCCAACATCAACATCGCTAGGAGTAAAATTAATTATCCAATTCCCACTCGCATTACTCAAATTAAAATTGTCAAACGGCGTATTATTAGAATAGTGAAAAAACACAACATCCCCGTCAGTATCATTAACATAATCGCTCAAATTGATCCCCCCCCAAGTCGAATTATCTTCATTGATAGAAAAATTATATTGCTTGCTTAGATTCCAATCGGCAGCATTATCAGTCAAAATCTCAACAGTAAAAACCTCAGAATCAGAATTCCCCACAGCATCAGTCGCATTAATTAAAATACTATAATTGGCATCCGTCGAATTAACCGAATAAATATAATCATAATTAACTTTTACCGTCGCTCTAGTATAATTATTACCAAATCCATTAACTTCACTCTCTATAGTCACCCAACTAGTATTAGAATCAAAACTCACAACTTCCGCCTTCACGCTTCCATCTGCAATCAACAAATCCTCATCGAAAGCATCCACAGCAAATGTATCATTGAAATAAATTGAAATATCACTAATCGAATTCATGACAACCCCATCCTCAGTCCAATTAACAAAAATATCTATCTCAGGAAAAGAAGAATCTGGAATAGTATAATCAATAACACTAAAATTAATCGTCCAATTACCAACCTCTCTCTTGGTGGGCGTGAAATTAATGTAAGCAGTCTGAGCAAAGTTAGAGGCATTAGACAAATTCTCAGCATAAAACCAATCCCGATTACTCTCATAATAAGCCCCCCCCCAAGTCTTAAAATCGGCATAACTTGAAGCATTCAATACATCGTCCTCTCCCCTAGTTGTAATATTAATGTGACAAGAAAAAGGCTGCCCCTCCGTCAAAACCTGCCCAGTGCAATTTGAAACATTAACGGTCAGCGAAGAGAAAACATTAAATTTCACAACATAAACAGAAGTAGACTTATTAACTTCATAAGTCGCATTTTCACAATAAACATGTGGGCAGTTATAATTCTCACCAGCATCCATAATAGTAATATTCGCCCAATAAACCCCTACATCATTATGAGTAGCTGTCATATTCATCTCCGCAGAAGCATTCGTCACAGAAGTCAAATTAAAAATACTACAATTCTCACCGACACTCCTTCCAGACCAAGTCGCATGAGTACAGTTATTAATCCAAGCCAAATCAAAACGAAGTGGGTAGTGTGACTCTTCATCAACAGCGTTAACGGTCTCAGAAGAAAAAATATCTTGAGTAAAATTATACTCCGATATCAAATTAATTACATCGGGAACATCATTCGTCGCATTAATCTGAAACTCAAAATCCTCAACCGTGGCACCAGTACTAAGATTAGTGGCCTGAATAGGAATCTCAAAAAACCCCGTCTGATTATCATAAAGAACATCAATCGTCAAATACTCAGAAAGTCCACCAGAAAGATAAATCCAATCAGAAACTTCACTCGGTGTCACGCTTTGAACACCTAAAGAACCAGTCCAAACAATATCAGTAGCAGTATCTATACTAAAATTAACATCATTAGCAAACCCCGTAATATTCAAACTAAAATTATGATAATATGGCGTTTCTTCAACCGTCGTATAATTCACATCAGATGCTCCATTAATCCAGTCAGGCGCCGCTGCAAGAACAAAAACCATCAAGACAATCACAACCAACAAAAAAACAAAACTATTTCTTCTCATCTTCATCAACCTCCACCAACATACTCTTCTTATCAGCATCAAAACGAATCTTAATCTTCTGCTTAATCTTCAAATCCAAAGTATCAATAATTGCCTTAGGTATCTTAATCCGATGACCCGTCTGAATACTATTGTCTTTGAAAATTATCTCTGTCATTTTAACCCCTTTTATATACCATGTATATACCAAAAAAGTACCTTAAAAAGTATATAAACTTAACGCCCCTAGCTGGACCTAGAAAGTCTATATCCAGAATTCACAGGTATCGTCTGTAAACGCCTCTTCATTACAACTTCTCTATTTCTCATAATCTTAATCACCCTATACAAAACAATCAACAAGATTATCAAGAGAAGAATTATCAAGATAACAAAAATAAATCCATAGATTCCCATAGGTGTTTCTACTGGACACTGATAAGGACATGGGCCTCCACAATCAACACCAAACTCTCCCTGATTCTGAACCCCATCATCACAAGTCGGACAAATTTCACAAGGACCTCCACAATCAACAAGCAACTCACAAGCCCCATCATGACAATTCTTAATTCCATCAGAACAACTAGGATTCGACGTATAATGACACACCTGAGATTCAACAGGCACTGGAATTATAGGAACACTATTATTACAATAATTAATGTCATAACACTGTTTCATTTGAAAACCACAAAGCACACCATGATATCCATTCTGATTACAAATCTCTATCCAATAAAGATGATCTTCTTGTGTTATAGACTTAACAGCAAATGCGCTAAGAACACTATGGCAAACATCCCAATCATCACAAACCCAATCCTCAAAACAATATTCAGCGCCACCTCCGCCACCTCCGCCAGAAGGAGGCTCAGGGCAAGCAACATAAGAAACACTCACGTTCCAAGTATAGAAATCACTTAACACTCCATCAGTAGTAATAATTTTCATATAATGAAGCCCAGAAACTCCACACCCAAAAACATGAGTAAAATTATCAAAAGAAATATTTTCATTATGCTCAATCAAAACATCGTCAACATACCAATCAATATCAGGAATAGTGCCATCAGGATCACTAACAGTAACATTCAAGAAAACAGCAGAAGCCCCACTAGTAAATAAACTACCGTTAGGAAAATAATCAACAATTTCGGGGGGTCGATTAACATTAGTAACAGTCAAAGTAAAATTATCACAAACAGAAATAGATTCATTATCCCCAGAGCTACAAAGACTAATATTTTCATGATAAATTGGCAATGGATTATCCTGAACACAAACCTCTATGGAATAAATCCCAAGCTCAGCAGCAATAGGAGTATAGTTCATAACCCCATAATTATCAATCGTAAATAAATTTGCAGCCCCTCCAAAAGTCAAATTAAAAACAAAGTCACCACCAGAAGAAACCCCGTCCTCAACATCACTAACATCCATCTGATGATCAAAACTAGAATTCTCCCCAGCAAGCCAAACAGTTTGAGCCCCAAGTCCAACCATATTAGGAGGATTATTTACCCCAATCACTGTTATGTTCGTCAGAGCACTGTCGCTATCCAACTCCCCATCCACAACCGAAACAACCTCCTCATAAACCCAAAAACCATTAACAACCTCACCGGCATCAGCCTTATCTAATATCCCAGAAATTATAGAAAAATAATTAACAATTCCTACTCTAGTAAGATAACGAGTAAAAAACGGATTCTTTGGAGAAATATCATGAGACAAAACCTCATTATCAATATCAGTCGCGTTAAAAGGATGATACAAGGACTCTCCCTCACAAACATAAATATCATCAGGGATATAACCCAACTGCGGCTCATTATTAGGAAGAGAAACAGTAAAAATAACCGTCTTATTAACCCAGCCAACACCAGCCTCAAAAGCCGACACCGTCAATAAATTGCCACCTATAACCGCAGTAATCGAACTATTTGGAGAAAAAGGAATGTCAACATAAACCCAACTGTTATTATCCAGTCTATAAAGAGAATACTTCCAACTACTAGCAGCAAAATTAGCAGAAACATTCAACGACAAAATATAAGGATCACTAACGTTAAAATAATAGGTCTGATTCAAAGGGGAATAAATTGTAACACTACGCGAATCCTGAACATCAATTGAAACAATCCCAGTATCGTTAGCCACTGCATACCCCGTGAGCAAAACTGGAGAAAGAGAAATATTGAAAAAATAAAACATAGAAAATCCTAAAAAAACAATCATCACCAAGAACAAACCTAACGCCAAGAATACATCCCTTTTCATAAAATACTAGAGTAATTCGCAATATAAAAAAGTTCCCAAATTACTTTTTCTTCTTTGGCTTCCTAGTAAAAATAAAAATTCTCCAAACCAAAACGCCGAGCAGAACAACGCCGAGCAGAACATAAATCAAATTAAAATAATTAAAACCGGGCACACCCCTCAAAAGAACAACTCTAGAAGTAACTTCATCGCCATAATGTAAAACTATTTCCGCTTCAACATTTTCTCCAGTAATACTGGAAGTATCCAAAAACCCCCCAATAGATATAGTTTCCCAAGGACCCAAAACTTCAGTAGGAGTAACAAACGAAGCATCGCTATTCAAAATACTAACCCCCATATAAAAATCGTTTATCCTTTTATTCCAAAAACTCTCCACATCAACCTGAAATCTTTCAATACCCCCTTGCTTCAACTCATTACTATAATCTAAAACGCCAACATAAAATTCACCAACTCTAAAAGAACTCTCACTCAAAGCAAACTTACCCTCGCCATAATCACTAAAAACAATCACAACATAATCGCCAGGAGAATATCCCGAAGTGTCAAAAGAAACACCATGAGAAATCGACGAACGAGCATCTATTTTCTCCAAAGCAAAATCAAAAGTCTCAATCTCCTCACCATCCTTAAAAATTTGCACAACCGAAACAGCCTCGGTATCTATAACACCCCGATTAAACAAAGTAAAGGTAAAATCAACCACCTCCCCAAAATTAACATTAGAAATAGACAATTCAGGCTCAATATATTCTTCAGGATAAGGAATTCTCACCTTTAATATTCCCTTAGTTTCAGAAATACCATCCGTAGCAACAACCATAACACTACTAATACCATAAACATCCAAATTAAAAGGCAAAGTCAAACTAGCAATCACATCCTCTCTTCCTTTAATGCGATTTTTATCAAGAGTTAGATATTCCGCCAATTCTCCCTCAATATGCAAATCAACATCAGCGTTCCCATCGAAAACAAAATCGAAAACAAAATCCCTTTCCAACCCCGGCTCAAAATCAACATCGTAACTCACAGGATTAACTCCAGAAATTCCAAGAACCCCACTACATAAAAAAATCAAAATCCCAAAAATCAAAATCCTCTTCATAAAATACTCACACAAAAATACTTTTTATTACTATCTAAAATCACGGCTTAATACAAAGACCATTACAAGAAACGCCAACAGATGAACTAGTACACTTAACCCGAGCACCACTAACGTAACTTGAATCAGTACCAGGACCCGTATAGGTAACAGTCAAACCAAAACCACTAGCACATTCTATATAACAAGTACACCCATACCCAGAACTATCACAATCACAATTAACATCATAAGAACTTACACCAACCCAACTACTCTTACAATCACTACCAACACAAATCTGAGAACAAGAACCAGGAGTACTGCATTTCGTATCCGTATTTGTATCTATATCAT
>CAZETU010000004.1:86825-89180 GCA_964514585.1 Candidatus Woesearchaeota archaeon
TGAGAACAAGAACCAGGAGTACTGCATTTCGTATCCGTATTTGTATCTATATCATTTGAACAAGCCCACGCCGACCCACTCCACTTAACAACCTGGCCACTAGAACAAGATGGAAGAGATGTACCTCCGCTTCCGCCGCCACTAAGATATCCTCCATCAATAGCATCTTGAAGATTCATATCCCCTTGCCCAGGAATACTAACCCCAACCTCAACTGAAGAATGCCCAGGATTAGGAGCAGTAGCCAACGCATAAACCATACCAATCAAGAATACTATTCCCACAACAGCAATCACAGAACCCCTTTTATCAAGATTAATAGTCACCATCCTTACAATAAAACAATCAACATAATTTATATACTTTATGCTCAAAGATTCTACTTCTTCAAACGCTTCCTTAAAAGCAAAAACCACAACAAGTTAATCAAAACTAAAAACACAATCGCAATAATCAAAACAACCACCAAGCCATTTCCCTCGCCCTCATCATCAGCATTAGAAATAACATAACCAAGACCAACAACAGTCAAACTATTCTTCTCAACCTGGAACTGTAAATTCTTCTTCGAAGCCTTGTCTGCATAATTAATAGAAACTTCAGCGTCGTAAGTTCCAGCCCTAACACCCGCCGTATCCCAATATGAAACAAATACCTGTTTCTCCAAGGCTCCAATATCATAATTCGCAGACTCAAAACTCGACACAGAATCCCCCTCATCATTCGTAATCTTCGTCTCAATATGTGCATCACTAATCGGCTCGCTCCATTTATTCTCAACCAGCATCTCCAACTTCGCAATCTCACCCAAACTAAAACCATTCACACTAATCTCTTGCAACTCCAACTCCTTACTCCCAACAGTAAATATCTCCTCCAAATTAATCGTCCCTTCATCATAAATCAAAACCGCCGCAGCCCTATATTCTCCAATCGAAACATCAGCCTTCCAATTATAAACAATCTCTCCTTTCGTCCCACTAGCAACAGCAATCTCCTTCGTGTTGAAACTATCTATCTTTTCATTCAACTTATTATAAATATCAACATTCGCCCTCACCGAAGTCAAATCAAACTCTCCAGCACTAATAACCGAAAACACAAGTTTCACGTCTTCACCCTGATTAGCATTATAAGCAAACAACTTAGCATTCGCATACTTCCCAGGATAAGGCACATAAACATAAATCTGAGTAACAACCGCTACCGTCGCCAAAATTTGAGACTCCCCCGAATAATCCGACGGCAACTGCATAATATGAACATCCGCAGTGTGAAGCCCAGGCTCCATATCTGCAGGTAAATTAATATCATAAGTAAACGATTTAGATTTCTCCGTCGATAAAATCTCAGCCTCCCTAGTCGTACTAGGAATATACTCAGCCAACTCACCCTGTGCCGAAAGAACAATCTTCATATCCTGCTCCCCAGAATTAATAACCTCAAAACCAACCTGTCTACTAAGCCCCGGTTCAAAATCCATAGTCGTCCTAGCTGGAGTAACTCCCAAAGCATAGACCGAACTAATCATAAAAATTCCAATCAACAAAATCAACAATTTATTCATCATCCATTCCCCCAACAAATTTATCGCCATTAGCACTATTCTCTTCACCGACGTCAACCTTAATCTTATCAACCAACTCAGTCCCATTGTAAACATCAACATTCAACCGAACATTCCCACCATTAACAACTCCAAACGAATCCTCTCCCAACTTCCGAATCCTCAAATCAACATTCGACTTAATCGTCAACATTCTAATCTCACTTCCCAAAATCCCAACAGCCTTCCAATAATATTCCCCAGGCTCCAAACTAATCTCCAAGCCTTCCCTAATATTATACTCACGCGGCGTCGTAAAATCATAATTATCGTCAATCAACAAAGTATCTGCCTTCTCAATCGAAAACAATATCTCGCTATCCGATGTCTCATAATCGTTCAACGGCGAAATCACCAACGGACTCACATATCCAACCAAGAAAAGCAAAGCCAACAAAGTGATCCCAACCAACATCATATCAAACTTATACACATTATCCATTTTATTCCGCCAACTCCGAAGTGAAAACAATTGTTGCATACTTTGTACCAGGATCCTCATTCGCAGGAACTTCCAACCGAACATCTAGCTCAGCAGTATCCGTCGCATCTTCATAATTTAATTCACTAAGTATTATAGTATTACCAGTAATAGGCATATTAAGCCAATCAACAATCGACTTCAACCAACTAAACGCACCCTCTTCCCCAGTATTGTTATTCGCCTTAATCTGATAATAACTGCTAGCCGCACTCTCAGTCTCCCAAAGAGAAGTCGAATTCGCAGAAATATTAGAAAGAACATTCCC
>CAZETU010000005.1:0-74903 GCA_964514585.1 Candidatus Woesearchaeota archaeon
CTAGACTCTTAATCTAGGTGTCGGGGGTTCAAATCCCCCCGAGGCCATATTTTTTGAACACACGCACCGGTGTTGGTGAGCAATTCGCTCCGAACAAATAATTTTAATTATTTTTTGTAAGGTGCAAATTGTAAATAAGGTTCAAATCCCCCCGAGGCCATATATTCTTTAGCGTAAAAAATATCAAGATAACGTACAAGAGTCACGCCTCATGAAATTATCCCTAAAAATTCTGCAAAATTTTCACAAAGAATTTCGCACCAGAGAAATTTTTGATATCCTAATTATCAACCCGAACAGTATTCTTGCACTTAACACACTTATAAAATTTCGATTCAGCCTCGTCACCAGATCTCATTTGCTGAATCCAAAAATACGATCTCTTATGCCCACATTTCTTACAGTCATAATCAGTCATCGGGTTAACTTCACCTTCTTTCTCATTAATAACCGCAACCGTAACCTTCGCATCAATTGCTTCAACAATTTCCATATCAACCTTTCCCTTCGCAACATAATTACATTTAGGGCAACCAGCCTTAGTTTTCTTCATCATTAAAATAGCACCACATTTTGGACAAAATTCCATTTTAAATTTAACAAGCTCGAATTTAAAAACCTTCCCTAAGTCTCAACAAAGCCCTCTTTGACTAGATGTCCGACCAGCCTCAAAAAAAATCAACTTAGCCCACCCAATATACGGAATCTTAAACAAAGCCTTTCCAATAAGCTGATCCTCAGAAATCTTTTTTTCAGAACTAAGCTGATTATAATTAGTCCTATAATTATCTCCCTTCGTAGCATAAGTTTCATCTACTTCGACAACTCTATGAATTAAAGGATGCGTCGCCCCGCCATTAAAAATTATCACATCACCAACCTCAATATTCTTAGCTCCAACAACAAAAATCACATCACCCTTACTAAACCCATTCTGAAAAATCCAGTTACCAGTTTCACCTAAAGAAATTCCATAATTCTCATAGACATCACTTTCAAAAGTTTTTTCAAATCCATCCTCATGATGATACATACTACAACTCTCAACAATCACCAACGGCAAACTCGTCCCAGTCAAAAGCGACAACCCAGGAAAGAAAACAAATTTTATCAAAATAAAAGCGATAATCAAAGTAGCAACAAAAGATGACCAACTATCTTCGTGCAAAAAAGCCCAAAATTTCTTCCATCCATCCACAACTTCTTTCATATCATCCAAAAACAAATACACTTTATAAGACTTTAGAAGCAGCCAATACAATTACCAAAATATTTATAAAGTATACATCATTATGTATACACATGGAAGATATATTTGATAATATAATTTTATGCAATAAATGCAATAAAAAAATGAAGCCAAGTCTCCTAAGTAGAAACGGCTTCAATCTTCGAATAGTGAAGTGTGAAAACTGTGGAAAATCAATTATTCATCCAGAAGATAAAAAAGAATACGAAGAATTTGTAAGATTAAAACAAAAAGAATACAATGTCAAAATGAGAATGGTTGGAAATTCATATGCAGTCTCTATCCCTCGAGAAATCGTAGACTTTATGCAGGAACAAGAAAGCATGATGAATAACATGGTAAAACTTTGTTTCGAAGAAGCAGGAAAGATAAGACTAGATTTTGATTCAAGCAATTCAAGAGTTGTAAGTTCCGAAGAAGTTAAAGTAGTAAAAAATGGTAAGTCAGTTTATCACGTAAGGAAGGTTTCAGATTCAGCAAACCCTGAAAAAAATAAGACTAAAATATATAAAGCAAAAAAAGAGGAAGATTACTAATGGCAAAGAAAAAAGAAGAATCAAGCAAAATAGTAAAATTAAGAGTTGTAGAGGCTCTTCAAGATGACGCATACAAAGGCGTAGCGAGAATAGACGAAGGTATAATGAGAAAATTAGACCTAGAAAGAGGAGATATTATTTCAATAAAAGGAGACAGAGAAACATACTCTGTAGTCGACAGAGCATACCCCGCAGACATGGGCGAAGAAATTATTCGAATGGATGGGATCACAAGAAAGAATTCTAAGACAGGAATTGGGGAACAGGTAGAAATCAAAAAAGGAATAATTAAGGAAGCAAAAAAAATTACAATCGCACCAGCCCAGCAAGGAATCGTTGTCCAAGGAGATCCTGATAATTTCAAGAGAGGACTTCTGGGGAAGCCGGTTACAAAAGGAGACATTGTAGTCATAGGGGGTTCACAGCGAAGAAAAGACATAATGTCAGACGGATTCGGAGATTTATTCGGTGGAGAAATGGGAGAAATTTTCAATCAAATGGGATTCGGTGGGATGCCAGGCGGGTTAACTCAAATCAGATTCGCAATTGTTTCAACTGCTCCAAACCAGCCGTGCATAATTACAGAAAACACGGACATAACCCTAAGCTCAAAAGCAGTTGACATTTCAGAAGAATCAATCCCCCAAATAACCTACGAAGATATCGGTGGCTTAACTGACGAAGTAAAAAAAGTCAGAGAAATGGTAGAGCTTCCATTAAAGAGACCAGAAATATTCGCACGATTAGGAATCGAGCCACCAAAAGGAGTCCTACTTTATGGCCCCCCAGGAACAGGTAAAACCTTGCTAGCAAAAGCCGTAGCAAACGAATCCGAAGCACACTTCATTTTATTAAACGGCCCAGAAATTATGTCAAAGTTCTATGGAGAATCAGAAAAGAAAATAAGAGAAATATTCGACGACGCTGAAAAAAATGCACCATCAATTATCTTCATCGACGAAATAGATTCCCTAGCTCCAAAAAGAGAAGACGCCGGTGGGGAAGTAGAAAGAAGAGTAGTCTCACAATTACTAACAATGATGGACGGTCTTCAGGCTCGAGGTAAAGTCGTAGTCATCGGCGCAACAAACCGACCAAACTCAATCGACCCAGCATTAAGACGACCAGGTAGATTCGACAGAGAAGTTGAAATTTCAGTCCCAGACAAAGCAGGCAGATTATCAATTCTAAAAATTCACACAAGAGGAATGCCATTAACAAAATCTGTAAACCTAGAAGAGATAGCAAGAAAAACACACGGTTTCGTCGGAGCAGACATAAACTCTCTGGGCAAAGAAGCCGCAATGATTGTCCTTAGAAAAAATTTACATAAATTTAAACTTGAAGAAGAAAAAGAAATTCCACAAGACGTATTAGAACAACTAAGAGTTTCACAAAAAGATTTCGACGAAGCCCTAAAAGTTGTAAGACCTTCAGCAATGAGAGAAGTCTTGGTTGAAACTCCAAACACAAAATGGGATGACATCGGCGGCGTAGAAGATGTCAAAAGAGACTTAAAAGAAGCGGTCGAATGGCCACTAAAATTCCCAGACTCATTTACAAGAATGGGCATCAATCCACCAAAAGGAGTCCTACTCTACGGCCCCCCAGGAACAGGTAAAACCTTGCTAGCAAAAGCCGTAGCAAACGAATCCGAAGCAAACTTCATCCAAATCAAAGGACCAAGCTTACTAAGTATGTGGGTCGGGAAATCCGAAGAAGGAGTAAGAAAAATTTTCGAAAGAGCTAGACAAGTCTCACCCTGTGTAATCTTCTTCGACGAAATAGATTCTCTAGCAGGCAAGCGAGGAGGAGGAATGGGTAGCGGAGCAAAGGTAACAGAAAACGTTCTAAACCAACTACTAGCAGAAATGGACGGAATCGAAGACTTAACAAACGTAATCGTAATCGGCGCAACAAACCGACCAGACATCCTAGACCCAGCATTAATGCGACCAGGTAGATTCGACAGAATAGTATACGTCCCAGTCCCAGAAAAAGAAGGCCGAGAAAAAATACTTGAAATCCACACAAAGAAAATGAAAGAAAACGGAGTCCTAGACAAATCAGTAGATTTAAGCAAATTAGCAGAAGAAACAGAAGGGTATACCGGAGCAGATATCGAATCCCTAGTAAGAGAAGCCGCAATGCTAGCCCTCAGAGCAGACATAAACTCAGAAAAAATCACAAAGAAGCATTTCGACAAAGCAATGGAAAAAGTATTACCTTCCGTTTCGAAAAACGATCAAGAAAGATATAAACAAGTAGAGAAAAGATATCTCAAGAGTGCAAGGGCAGCATTAGCAGACAGCAGCGCAAGTTACGCAGGTTAAATCTTTATTTATCCCCATCATCTAAAATTCTCACAACCCCCTTATCCGCATCAACCTCAACCAAATCTCCCGTCTTCAATGCCTTAGTAACCGCCCTTACCCCAACCACGCAAGGTATTCTTAATTCCCTACTTGTAATGGATGCATGACAAATCACACCACCATGTTCTGAGATTATTGCAGAAGATTTTTTCATCGCAGAAATAAAATTCGGAGTAGTAGTAGAAGAAACAATTATTTCTCCCTCTTCAAAATCCTTAACGTCTTCATCATTCTCCACCCTTCTAACCTTACCCTTAACAATTCCCGGATATGCCGTCTGACCATATAATTCCGTTCCCCCATCATACTCATGCTCCTTAATCACAATATTAAATTTATTTTCAACCTCCTCAATCGAATCATACATCTCACCATTAGTATAAACAAAACTCTTAAGTCTTTTTTCCAATACTTCATTACTCGGCAAACACCCCCTCTCAACGTCCTCAATTAATATCGCATCAACATATTTCTCATGTTCAGGAAATATTTTCTTCAATGATTTCCTAATAACTTCCGGAAACCCCTCAGCCATTTTCTCAGTCTTTTTTCTAACTTCAAGTATATCATCTAACGGCAAATTATTTTTATCATAATATTCAATCATCCACCACATACAAGTCCACCAAGTCCACCCCGCTTTCAGCTTATCAATAAACTCTAAAAAATCTTTCCTTGATAACGCCGGTTTCTCGTCTACAATCTTTTTTATATCATCAAAAAATAAAATCGCATTATCTTTCATTATCTCCTTATCAAACTTTCCAGCTTCATTAATATTCCATTCTATTCCCTCTTTATCATAAAAATAATACAAGGTTTTCCCTCTTTTTTCAAACACACAATAAGGACTATATGGAAATTCCTTTTCGCTCCAAGGTACTTCCTTCAAGCTCTCTCCATAGTCTGTCAACTCGGCAATCATCGCAGGAAATTCATGATTCATAATATCAGAATATATCGGTTTTTGATTTTTCTCCAATATCCTCACAACCCCCTCATTAGCATCAACCTCAACTAAATCCCCATCCTTCAAAGCGTTTGTTCCAACCCTAGTGCCAATAATACATGGAATCTCCAACTCTCTAGCTACAATAGCCGCGTGACATACAATGCCTCCCTCGTCAGTAATAATCGCTGAGGCGTTTTTCATATAAGGAACGTAATCAGGGGAAGTCATTTCTGTGACAATAACTTCCCCTTTCTTAAAATTTGAAAGTTGTTTCTTTGAATGTATTATTCTAACTCTTCCCCTTACATTCCCTTTAAATGCCACCTGCCCACTTACAATATTATCACCTTTGTTTTTCACTTCATCCAAAACAAGTTTATTTTCCCCAAGAATACTATCCAATTCTGACAAAGAATATAATTTCCCGTTATATAATATATATCCATTCTCCCTCTTTTTAATTTCGCTAATTTGTTTTTTCGCTAATTTTTTATCTTCAAGTGAAAAAATTTCTTCGGGAGTTAATAAATTAGAGAATCTTTCATATTCTGGATAAAGTTTATTGAAATTTTCAATAAAGAATAAATCATTTTTATCAGAATATTTTTCCGTTTCAGATCTTATTTTAAGAGCCTCTTTTTTTATTTCTTCAGAAGCTGTCTTAGATTCAGGCAAAACATACATTATTGCCATTGGCGACCACCATTTTATATAGGTTTGATAATAATCTTTCAAATCCTTTATGCTAGCTATATTTAATTTTCCATCGAAATAATTCATTAATCTATTAAAATATTTATAAAATTCTTTTTTGTTGTGGGAAAAATATTTTTTATCCTCAGTGGCTCTCCTCCCAACTCTATCATACATTTCATTTAGCTCCCTACTTTCAAACCATACGGATGTTTTCCCAAAGCCTTTATTTATGAAAATAAGTTCTTCTATATTGTTAAAAAAATATCCTAAACATTTCTGATTGGATTTGTGCCAAACATAACAATAGATTAATGAATGCTCTCTAGATTGAAGATTGATCATTCTTTGTTCTTCCTCCAATATCCTCACAACCCCCTCATTAGCATCAACCTCAACCAAGTCCCCATCTTCCAAAACTTTCGTAGCAACCTTTGTATTAACAATACATGGAAGTTTCTCCTCCCGTGCAATAATCGCAGCATGACAAGTAATTCCTCCTTCGTCTGTAACAAAACCAACGGCATTCCTAAAATAAACAACAGACTCAGGACTTGTCATAGGAGTCACAAGAATAAATTTATTTTTTCTCGATATTTCCTCCAATCTCCCCTTATTTTCATAATCGCTAGCCAATAACTTAACAACCTCCCCTTTAACTTTCCCTCCATTCCCAATGTCTCCAATAATTTCACCCCTAGAAATACTTTCCTCGACTTTCTTTTTATCTGGATTTTGATTCGTCAAATAAGATCTTATCTCTCTCACTTCTTCACCGGTAACAGTTTTACATTTCCCATCCATATGAATCCAAGCAATGGGCCGCCCAACAATATAATCAAACTCCGAAACATTCTCCGAGCTATTAACAATTTTAATTATTTCCTCCGTAGTGGCCCCCTTCGCAATTTTTTCGGGAACCCCATATTTATTCACCAAAGCATCTATCAACTTTTCATAAACTTTCCACAGATAATTCAACGCAAGATCATCCAACAACAACCTCGTCTTTTGCAATTGAAATATAAGTGCCTCATCCTTTGTAACAAAAGACTCCTCAATATAAAAATTAAAATGCCAATACATTTCTTGATTAAGTTTATTCGCCCCCCTCAATGCAACAATATAATTTTCAGGTTTCTCTAAATCTTCATCATTTAATTTCAATATTGCTCCAAACTTTTTCTTCGCCCTCTTATAAAATTCCCTACTTGCCTCATTAATAATTTTTATCTTATCGCAATCTTCAACTATAGGTCTCTTGCCAGGAACCGTCCACGCCTCATATTCATCATCTTGAAGTATCACCCCCACTTGCTGAGGTTCATAGCCAATTATTTTATAGAGCGGATTATCTTTATATAAACACGAGCTCATATACTCCAATAACAATACTGACTGAGGAGGATAAACCACTGACATCTCTAAAGAGCCATATTCCCCCAGTTTTTCAATATCAGAATATATCGGTTTTTGATTTTTCTCCAATATCCTCACAACCCCCTCATTAGCATCAACCTCAACTAAATCCCCATCCTTCAAAATCTTTGTCGCGTTTTTAGTTCCAATTACACAAGGTTTTTTCAACTCTCTAGCAATTATCGCTGCATGACAAGTAATTCCTCCCTCATCTGTAACAATAGCAGAAGCCTTTTTTATTGAAGACATAAATTCTGGCGAAGTCATTTCAGTCACAAGAATTTCCCCATTTTTAATATCTAAATGATCCTCAGATTTAACAATTAACTTTACAATTCCTCGAATTTTACCAAAGTAAGCCGAATTTCCCTTAATTTTTTGAAAATCACTTATGGTATCAGGTTTTTCTAGCTCTAAGTTATTTTTATTAAGTTCATTTTCCAAATCCTCAAGCAGAATCAATTTACTATTAACCAGAGCACATCCATTTAATCTTTTATTAAACATCTCCAAATTATCTTTCAAGAATGGCTTCTTTCTTAGTGAAAAAACCTCATCAGGCAAAATCACATTAACATATTTTTTATATTGAGGATATTTTTCAGAAAAAAAGTCTATAAAAATCTTATTAAAAAGCTGAGGAAAATGCTGAGTTTTCTCTCTAATTCCCATCATTTCGTTTTTTATTTCCTCCGCAACACCTTCCATCTCAGGAACACTCATAGAAAAATCCACTAAATGCCACCAATCCAACCAATCCATATAAATATTTTCTAATTCATTTAAACTTTTGATTCTTTTTTTGTTCTCAAGATAAGGCGAAAATTCCTTTATCCCATCAAGATATCTTTTTTTAAGCAACTTGTAATATCTCTTATATTTTAATTTTTTTTCAAGTTTTGAATATACAATATTTAATTCATCTTGATGGTACCAACTAGTAAATCTACTTAGCGAATCCGATATTAAGACCAAATTTTTTACACTATCTGGCCATATTTTTTTAGAATTTTCTATATCAGATTTATTCCATGCATACACATAAAACAAACTTCTTTCCCGAGTATTAGTTTTTGAAAGAATAATTTTTTGATTTTTCTCCAATATTCTAACAACCCCTTCGTCCGCATCTACTTCTACTTCGTCGCCGTCTTTAAGAAATTCTGTAGCAATCTTTGTTCCGATTACACAGGGCTTGTTAAGCTCCCTTGAAATAATCGCTGCATGACATGCGATTCCTCCTTCATCAGTAATAATCGCAGAACATTTCTTTAATGCTGGTACAAAATCTGGACTTGTCATTTCAGTTACAATAATATCTCCCTCTTTGATGATATCTAAATCTTTTTTATCTAGAATAACTTTAATAGTTCCTTTTACAATCCCCTTACAGGCTATTGATCCCTTGAGTTTCTTGCTACTTAAGGGCTTAATTCTTTCAAGCATCAAATTTTCTTCTTCTAATAAGTTATCTAATTCACTATATTTTCCAAATTTATCATTAATCATTACATAGCCAGAGTCTTTTCGGTCGTTGAATAGTTTTAATTCTTCTTTGGTGTAAGCTCTATTTTCTAGTACAAACAATTCATTAGGAAGAATATATCGTGATAGCTCACTATACTGTGGAAAGTTTGATTCAAAGTACTCTAAGAATAATTCGTCAAATATATCAGCATAGTCTTGAGTTTCTTCTCTCAACTTAAGTACCTTTTTGAGCATTTCTTTTGGGGGACTTTCCATGTCTGGAACAAACATAGCAAATGACATAGGAGACCAAAATCCCATAAGCGCAGAATAATATTCTTTAAGGTCAGAAATATTCTCAATTTTTCTAGTTTTTTCTACGAAAGGTCTTAGTTTATCAAAACTATCTTTAAAGACATAAACAACTCTTTCAAACAATGAATTATCTAAAAGAAGAGCTTTTTCAAAAGAATCACTTGCAAAATCAACTTCTTTATTATTGTGCCATATTGCTGTTTTAAACGTTTTGGGTTTTTTGATGACCACAACAGTTTTTATTGGAGGCCATTCTGGAAAATCAGGATGTCCATTTCGATTATCGTCACTTTCAATTTGATAATAAAATAATGAATGTTCTCTTGAATAAAACTTAGATACTACTTTCTTTTTCTCAGAATCATTTTTTTTGCTCAAAGTAGTAATCGGCCTCGATTGCACAATATAAAATTTATCACCCTCCTTGGCCCATTCAATATCGCAAGGAAACCCATAGTGATCCTCAATTCTTTTAACCAACTTAGCCAATTCAACAATCTCATCATTACTCAAGACCTGACCCTTCCCAATTTCTTCCAAATCTCTCCAATCATTTCCACCGCCTTCAGCCCTAAACAATCCCCTACTCTGCTCATTAACACTCAAATCAATCACATGCCAATCCTACTTATCAACAACATAGCTATCCGGCGTAATCTGCCCAGAAACTATCGCCTCGCCAAGCCCAAATCCAGCCTCAATAATAATATGATTAGGATCCTCCGTCACAGGATGAACAGAAAACGCAATTCCAGACTCCTCACTCTCAACCATCTTCTGGACAACAACCGCAACAGAAATATCAGTCCCACAAAGTCCCTTCTCAAACCTGTAAAAAATCGCCCGAGGCGTAAAAAGACTAGCCCAACACCTCTTCACATTCTCCAAAATTTTTTTCTTATTCGTATTAAGATAACTATCCAGTTGCCCAGCCCAAGCCGCAGCAGCCGAATCTTCACTAGTTGCACTAGATCTTACCGCAACAAATTCACAATCAAGATCATTATAACCTTCCAAAACACCCTCCCCAATGTCTTCAGGCAGCTCCTTACTCAAAATCATCGCCTGAATTTTCTCAGAAGCATCCTCGACTGTATGAACTTTTTCAATATCAACATTATCCAGAACCGCATCAACCTCAACATTCAAACCAGTCTCCTCAATAAACCTATCAAAAGCTCCAGAAAGAACAACAAACCCACCAGGAACGGGAATCCCCGCCTGAGTCATTTCCCCCAACGAAGCACCTTTCCCTCCAGCTATATCAACATCATTCTTCGAAATAGAATCAAATCTATTAATATAATTCATAAAAACATCAAGTATTCATAATTTAAAAATAATTGCATAATATCGCCCATCAACAAAAGCATTCTTTTCCCAATTAACACAAGTTACGCAGGTTAATTTTATATAGATCTTTTATCTCAATAAAACATGGTGATATTCTACGAAACAAAAAACTTCATAGTTGAAGCCCACGACAATCCCCATATTACCAGAACTGACGGAGGGCATATTAAAATTACCCCAAAGAAACCTGTTGAAAATCGGTGGCAACTAAAACCAAGAGAAGCAACAGAATTAATGAAACTCTCTATGCTTATTGGAGAGGCTATGAAAAAGGCATTAAACAAACGAGGAATTCCTGTAGAAAGAATAAATTTTCAAGAAAATGGTAATTGGCCATTCAAACAAAACAAGACGTTGCCGTTACACCTACATCTTTACGGACGTGCAAAAATTCTAAATATCAAAAAAGAGGCGAAGCATTATATTTCCCCACAGAAGGTTCAAAATATTACAAAAAATTAAAGCCACTCAATAAAGAAGATATAAAAGAAATATTAAAGCAAATAAAAATAATTTCTAAAAGAAAATAATCAAATCATCATACATTACAAGTTACAACCTAATCATCAGGACAACTATCCCACATAAATTGAAAGAATTTTCTATAACCATCGGCTAATGCCTTGGATTTCATAACAAACATCAACGGCTCATCATAAAGTTCTCCAGGCTTAACCCCAACAAAAGTAACCACATAAGGACCAAATATATCAACAGCAGTAGAGCTAGAATATTTCTTAGGCATAAATTTGTAAGGCTTCCCCGCCAATTTTAATATCTCCGGCTTTTCCTCCTTTATTTCATGATCAAATAAATGCTTAAACTTAATTCCCTTCGCCTTCCTATCTCTTTCAAACATTGGCAAAAAATGCTTCAATCTTTCATCCAACCAAAAAGCCTTAGCTCCAATAAAATAAACCGTTTCCCCAGTATCAATAATATCTTTAAGGTAATTCTTAAACCCCTCAATCCCTCTATAAAAATAAGCCTCTTCTTTTGCCTGCGTTATCGAAAACTTACTCTCCATTTCAGGAATTTTTTCATTTATCTTTTCTTCTTTTTCTTTTATCAACTCCAATAGTCGTCGAGGATTTACCGCTTTAAACCTTTTTTCTCCTTTAATAAATATCTCCGAAGCAAGACCTTTCTCTATCAACTTACTCAAGGAATCATAAACATTTCTCCTATGAACCCCCGACCTATTTGATATCGACTGAACAGATACTTCCCCAACTTTCAATAAGGTTTCGTATACTTTTGCCTCATTGCTACTTAAGCCCGCCTCTTTCAATGTTTCTTCATACATAAAATTACAAACAAAGCCCCACTTAAAAATATTTCTATTGTGGTGGCAATAACCACCGCCATCCCTTATAAGAAAGTAATAATGTAATAATATATGGAAAACAAAAAATCCAATAGGAAAGAATGGAGTAGATTAGATTCAATCTCCTTTAGGGGAGAAAGAGAAGTCTGGAATAAATTTCTTTCAGTCATAAAAAGAAAAGGAAAAAAGAACGCCTGGGAAGTATTGGGCAAACTTGTTCAAGAATATCTAAAGATAGGAGCCAAAGAATAAATGGCATTTATATCACAATCAGCAGGCTATTGGTTTTTACTAATATTTGGACTAGTAATGATATTAGTCACATATTTTTTTAGTAGAAGGAAAAAGTCTTCCACAAAAGAAGGATTCTTAGTCGCAGGGAGAAAAGTCGGATGGTTTCTCGGAGGTTCAAGCATAGCAGCTTCTTGGATTTGGGCACCAGCTCTTTTCGTCTCAGTTCAACTAGCTTATCAAAAAGGCTTGGCGGGAATTTTCTGGTTTACAGTTCCTAATATATTCGCCTTAGCCATATTCGCATTCCTAGCTCCAACAATCAGGAAAAAAATGCCAGAGGGATATACCTTACCACAATACATCAAATATAAACTCAACAGCGAGAAAGCCCACAAAGTCTACCTCTTCCCCTACCTCTTCTACCAACTCATGGCAGTCACCGTCCAAATCTTTGCAGGAGGAAGCTTAATTTATTTACTAACTGGTATACCCTTAATTATAGTCATGCCAATACTTTTAGTCATAGCCCTAGCATATACATATATCTCCGGGCTCGAAGCATCAATCATAACAGACTTTGTACAAATGACACTAATCTTCATAATAGGATTAATAATTCTTCCACTAACATGGTCTGCAGCAGGAGGCTTCTCAGCAATAACCGCAGGCTTAGGTGGGCTATCAGGAATCAAAAATGTATTCGACCCAGGAATTGCATTCTCACTAGGAATAGTAACCTCAATAGGTTTAATCTCTGGAGCTATTTCAGACCAGCAATATTGGCAAAGAGCATTTTCAATAAAAAAAGGACATTTATCAAAAGCATTCATATTCGGAGCAATCCTATTCGAAATAGTCCCAATCGCATTATCCACTTTAGGATTTTTAGGAGCAAACCCCGCTCTAGGGATCACCCTCCCAGAAGGAGTTGACGCCTCAATGATTGGAGTCCAAACAGTTGCTACATTACTACCCACTTGGGCAGTATTCTTATTCGTAATAATGTTACTAGCAGGATTGAGCTCAACTTTAGATTCAGGATTATCAGCCACAAGCTCATTATGGGTAACAGACGTCACCAAACCAAAAACAGACAAAGAAGCAATCAGCTCAGCAAGAAAAGCAATGTTCGGAGTTTCTATTCTAGGACTATTAGTAGCACTAGCGGTTGTTTACATTCCGCAATTCGGGCTCTTCCATTTATGGTGGATATTCAATACAATAGCTGCCTGCGTCGTCATTCCTACAATACTAAGTCTATACTGGAACAGATTAAGCGCAAAAGGAGTTTTGTACGGCGTCCTAATAGCATTCTTCGTAGGACTACCCCTATTCATCTACGGAAACATAATCGCAAATGATTTTTGGATCGTAGGCTCGTCATTATTCATAATCGCAGTAAGTACCCCATTCTGCTTATTGATACCTAAAAATAATTTCTAAAAAAGCAGCAGCGCAAGTTACGCAGGTTAAAGAGTAGACGCCCCAACCACAACGACTGGAGATGTGTGTCTTTGGTGGGCGGATTATTTAGGGATAAACTTCATAAAGTCTTCAAGAGTAAATTTATCAAGTCTCATTACAACTTCAGAGTTTCTTTTTATACCTTTTTTCATACTAGGAGTTTCTTTTGGATGACTCTTTAAGTGTTCTATATACCAAGACAATATTCCAAAAAGTCTGTATTTCGCTAGGTAATAAATTGCTTTTCTCTCTTCATTATTTAACGCGAAGTATTTTGAATATTCTTTTAGGAATATTTTAGCCTTCATTCTTTGAATTCTTTTTCTAGATAAGTAAAAATGTGCAATAAAGATTGCTGTATCATAGGCAATATAATCATAATCACTATCATCAAAATCTATTATGGATATTAGTTTCTTATTTTTTACCAACATGTTACCTTCACTAAGGTCTGAATGAATATATGAACTTCTTAATTTACTAAAGTTTAGCCCATTTAAATTTTTCAAAAGTTCATTATATATTCCTTGAATTTTTTCTCCATCCTTTATGCTCTTAAAACTTCTTTTTTTATAAGAATGAGATTTATTTCCTTTAGAATATTTAGATTTTACCAGAGTTGAATGTAACTTCCCTATTTGTTTTCCCATTTCAATTGAGAGAGGGATCCCCATATCTTGTGCACTTTTTCCTTCAATGTATCTTTGAATGATATAATATTTCTTACGGTAAGGTATTAATTCATTTCCCTTCTTATTTTTGATATTTTTTGCTACGGGGATTTTCTTAGAGTATAAGAAGTCAATATATTCTAATTGGTTCAAATATGAATTTTTATTAATTTTTTTATTAATTTTTATTATATATTTACCTGTTGATGTATTTAGAATATACATATGATTATCATAAACTCCCTTCATATATGAATGAGATTTATACCTCCCTATTTTATAATTAGAGAGAATATCTACTATCTCTTTTCTGTTTAATTTTGAAAAAATCACCATTCAAATATTTAGGATTTAAGATATTTAAGATTATACATAAATGGAATATTCCAACCGTCGTTATTAAGCGTGTGTGATTTTGAAGGGTGGGCAGAATGGACAGTATCCAACCGATAATAACAAAAAATTAATTTCTAGTTATCCCCCAGTAGTATTAACAACCTCTCCACCAGAAACAACAAAAGTATTCTCTTCCTGACTAACCGGCGCCTTACTCTTCTCAATCAACATCGGATAATGATGAAGTATACCCTGCTTAACCAATATAGCCAAAACAAATTTCAATTTACTAAATCCCTCTTTCACCAACCACCTCAAACAAAACGGCCGCGTCTTATACTTATCCTTAATAAATTTCAAAACTGCGCGAGCGTCCCTATCACGAACATTATCATCACTCTGCAAAACATAAATCCCACCTTCCTTTCCCTCATAAATATCCCCATCCCCCGTCGTCACAAACGGCTCAATCGCAAAAGCCATATCATCCAATTTTGTCTTATTATCATTCCTATAATTAGAAATCGTCAACCCAGCATGAATCTGATCCTGTCCCAAAGTATGTCCCGACAAACTCTTAATCACAGCAAAAGAAGAACCATTCTTAGAATTCCATTTCTCCAAAACATCCTGAACAGCATCGCCAATCTCACAAATTTCAAACCCAGGTTTAATCACACCAGTAGCCCTAGCCAACATCTCCTTATTCAATCCAATCATTTCCTTAAATTTCCCATCTCCAGTCAAGTCAATCGAAAAAGCCGTATCAGCAATAAACCCATCAACAGCAACCCCAACATCAACCTTAAGTATACCCTCGGCCACAGTTTCATCCCCAGGCACAGGAGTATAATGCGCAGCAATTTCATTCAAACTCAAGTTCACAGGAAACGCCGGTTCACCTCCAAGCTCCAAAATCTTCGCGTCAACTGCCTCAGCCACATCAATCAACTTAACCCCAGGATTAACAATACCCCGAACAAAATCCTTGATATCTCTAGCAATTTTCCCAGCCTTAATATACGAATTAACTTCATTCTGTTGCATGTTCTCCTCCTATATTTACACCATTCAAAGTAATAATATCTTCCACCGCTCTTCTAACACGCCTAGCCGCAGCTTCTCCAGCATTGCCAAACATAGTTCTACCAGCACCAAGAGGAACCATTCGAACCAAATAAGACCCGGAATCAATCGAAGACGCATAAGAAGAGGGCAAAGCACTAACAAACAAATCACACCTTTCTCTAGAGACCTCATACTCTTCACTTGTATCAAAACCATCTCCCATAGTAACAGATCTAACTAAATGACACAACCCCACATCATCTAAGGAACACCTCCTAGAAAAATTTACTGTACGATAAACTTCCCTACCCCTAGATACAACAGCTATAGGAGCTCTCTCAAGTTGCTTATCTGCCCTCGCCATAATAGGAAGCCCAAGCTCAAGAATAACATCGTTAGGAATATAAGTCGCCAAAACATCCTGTTCCATCTTCGCAGCCGCCGTTTTAATTAAAGTACGAAAAAGATCCCCATACCCCGTTCTAAGCTCTCGTAACCTTTCCTCAGTCGACCTTCTTAATGGCCCACCTATATCTGCATTAATTATTTTCTCATTATGGAATCTCGCATCCATCTCATCCAACTCACGCTCCGCTAAAAATTCTATTACATAGCTCCTAATCCTTTTCCCAATACCCATAAAATTTCCACAAAAACAAATTATTTATACATTCCTATAAGTCTCTAAAGCAATCTCACACTAACGAAACAACTCACTAACACTCCGCCCATGAGAAATCCGCCCAATCGCATCAGCAAACAAACCCACCAAAGAAATAACCTCAATTTTCCCAGTACCTATTTGCGGAATCGAATCAGTAACAATCACTCTCTCAAAACAAGAAGAACTAATTCTATTAACAGCTTCCCCACTAAAAAGCCCATGCGTCGCACAAGCCCAAATCCGCAAAGCCCCTTCCTCCTTCAAAACCTCTCCAGCCTTACAAAGCGTCCCAGCCGTATCAATCATATCATCAACCAAAATCACATTTTTTCCAGCAACGTCCCCAATCACCTTCATAGACCCAACAACCCCAGCCCTCTCCCTCGACTTATCAACAATCGCAACACCACATCCTAGCCGCTTCGCATAACTCTTCGCCATCTCCGCACTCCCAACATCCGGTGCAACAATGACAACATTGTTCAAAAAATTACTATACTTATCCTGAAGATATCCAATAATCGACAAATAAGCTCTCAAATTATCAAAAGGAATATCATAAGAACCCGTAATCGCAGGATTATGCAAATCAGTCGTAATCACTCCATTACATTCCATCCCAATCATCCGCGCAATAATCCCAGAACTAATCGGTGTCCTAGGCTCAGTCATCCGGTCCTGCCTCGAATACTTCATATAAGGCAAAACATTATGTACCTCCCTCGCAGAACTCCGAACCAACGCATCATTCACCTCGACAAGCGACATCGCCCAATCCTGCGCCCCCATCGACGAATCATGCACAAAAAAACAATTTTTATTCCGAACATTACAATCAATCTTCACAAAAATCTCACCATCATTAAATTTCCTAACATCAACATGTCCCAAAAGATATTTCACTCGACGATTCGGATCAGCATTCAATTTCTCATAAACACTCTTCGTAAAATCCCAAGCCGCCCCATTAGGATCAGCCAAAATCAACACCTCGCGTGTATCCATACCTTTAAACCAAAAATACCATATTTAAGTTTTATCAATCTCAATCATACATCTCATTATTCTCTTTCACTAAACCCAGTTTCACGAATTGCCGCCCTAAGTAACTCCAAATCCTTTTCTTCTATACCCCTGGAATCATAAAAAAGAGACAACTCAGCATTCCACTCAAACGAATTCAATCCAACATGATATCTAACCCCACACATTTTTATTAAAACTTCTGAGGCGAAAATTTTATTGATATCACAAGAATACATTGAAGCATCATGGGTAATATGAAAATCACTAAGGACACTTCCCTCCTCGCTTTCAGAGACTACATTAAATTTACATTCATTCCCAATAGCTCTTCCAATTCTTCTTGGAAATGGATTTCCTTCATAAGAGCGAAAATCAGCCTTAACCCCCTTTACTGAATATGTCTCTATAACTAAATTAGAATTTTCAGGTCTACTACTTCTCAATGTCATAAAAAATCAACCATATCTCCATTTATAAAAATTATTGTATTACACTATATAATCCGCTCTTTCCGCCGTCTTTCCTTAGGCAAAAACCCAAACAACGTTTTTCCAGAATCCCCAATCTTCCCAGTCCCAACAAAATCTTTCCCAGACTTCACATTAACAAATTTCTTATCCATCCTAACAAACTCCTCACTCTGTTTCTCATTCAACTCAACATTCTTTCCAGCAAACCAAGCAACCTCTTGTTCCTCCGTCAATTCCAAAACATTCTCCGTCAACTGATCTTTCCAAACATGCATCCCATCCAAACTCAACCGAACCTCACGAACCCCATTCCGATTCACCATATCCTTCCCAACATAAAGCCCAACACCCTCAATCGGCAAAATTCTCCAAATATCCCAAATCTCCTCCGTCGACAAATGTCCAGAATACGCCCGAACCCTTTCGGTCCCAGTCTTAATTAACAACTCAGGAATCTTCCGCATCCCCAAATCACTAAGTCCCTCAATAAACTTTTTCTTCTTCGCCCTATCTAAAATATTTATCTTCATATCAGCTTACTCTCCTTAGCATCCCTAATTAGTTTCGAAGACGCCTGAATCTTATCACCAAGTCCATCTATAATTTTAATACCATGCAATTCACAAACTACATCTTCAGGAATATTACCAACATTCCTATCTCCACCCTTCGCAAAAATATGAGGCTTAATAACAGCCAAAGATTTACAAACAGTAGCATCTTCATCAATACATTCAAAAACCTCGTCGACGACACCCAAAGATTCAACAATCTTAACTCTCTCCTTAAACGGCATAAACTCAACCCCTTTTTTCAAAATGGCCTGTTTATCATTATTCACAATAACAATCAACTTATCCCCAAGTTCCTTAGCTAACTCCAAACACTCAATATGTCCAACATGCAACGGGTCAAAATATCCCGACGCAACAACAATTATTTCTTTCCTTTCTTCTTCCATTCATCCACCTCCCTTTCTTCCTCGCTAACCTTCCTAATCTTTGCAACAAAAAATCCATCAGTATTATTGTCCTGAGGATACAGCCTCAAGCATTTTTTACACTCCCCACTAAATTCCTTATCTTCCCACTTAACCACACCCTCACGAAATTTCAAAGGCAACTTAATCTGCTCAACCTCAACATCAAAATTCTTAATCAAGTGATCAACCACCATCTCGTCCTCTTCTGGCGCCAAAGTACAAGTTGAATAAATCATCTCACCACCAACCTTCAAAAGTTTCATAGCAGCCTCGACCAACTTCCTCTGAGTCGATGCAATTTTCTTAACCATATTCACATTCCACATCTGAAAAGTCCTAGGGCTTTTCCTCAACGTCCCCTCTCCAGAACACGGCGCATCAACCAAAATTTTATCAAACTTCACCTGAGATTTTTTCAACAACCTCTCACAAAGCGCGACCCCTTCCTTCCGCGTCACAATCGTATTCATAACCCCACACCTCTCCAAATTAGAATTCAGTATACCAATCCTCCCCATGTTCATCTCATTCGCAATAATCGTCCCACCATTCTCCATCATAGCAGCAGCCTGCGTCGTCTTACTCCCCGGACTCGCACATAAATCCAAAACCATCTCCTCAGCTTTCGGCTTCAAAACCAACATCGGCAACATCGAACTAATTTCCTGAACATAATAATACCCAAGCAAATGCTCCTTCGTCTTCCCCAACTCACCAGGATTCAACTTCGACTCAATAACCATCACCTCAGGAAATTCCTCAAACGGCTGCCGCAACTTCCACCCATAGCCCTCAAGTCTAGACTTCAATTCATCAACAGAAATTTTCAAAGTATTGCATCTAATTGAAATAGGCGTCGGCGTATAAGAAATCTCAAAAAATTCTTTAGCACCATCTTTGCCCAACAAAACTTCCATCCTCTGAACAAACCCTTCCTTCGGCGGAAATTTCTCTTTCAAATATTCAGAATAATCCTTTCTCTTATCCATAATAAAATTTAGAAATGAAGGTATATATTTCTGTTGTTCCATTAATTATGAATACATGCCCAAAACTAAACATTTAAATAGTTTAATGCATATATATTCATAACTAAACATGGAGGAAAAATACAATGCCAAATAGAGACAAAACAGGTCCAGAGGGAAAAGGACCTAAGACTGGACGACAGATGGGCGACTGCGAAGGTGCAGAACCTACTGGCGAAGAATTCGGACCAGGTGTAGGACTCGGAAGAGGCTTAGGTAGAGGCGCTGGAAGAGGCGCTGGCCGTGGACGAAGAGCAAGACAAAACTAAAATGCCTAGACCACATAAAAGAAGAATAGTTCGAGGTAGACCTAACTCTTCTTACTTTAAACCTGCAGGGATAAGAATGTTTGACTTAGAAGAGTCTGAAATATCTCTGCCAGAGTTTGAAGCAATAAGATTAATTGATTTTGAAAGAATTTCTCAAGCAAAAGCAGGAGAAAGAATGCAAGTATCTCAATCTACATTATCTAGAATATTATCTTCTGGTAGAAGAAAGATAGCAGATGCGATAATTAACGGGAAGGCAATTAAAATAAAAAAATGAAAAATAAATATGATATAATAATTATTGGAGGAGGTCCAGGCGGAGTTATCTCTGCAGTTACTTCAAGAATGTATAATCCAGATAAAAATATTTTGTTGATTAAAGATATTTCTCAGGGGGTTATACCGTGTGGAATCCCCTATATGTTTACTACCCTGAAAAGTCCGGAAGATAATGCTATGGGAAATATGCCTTTGGATAAAAATAAAATTGATTTGAAAATAGATAAGGTTGTTAAAATAAATAAAAAAGAAAAGCAGATATTTACTGAGAATAATTCTTGTATTAAGTACGATAAGCTTGTTCTGGCGATAGGGTCCAATCCAATAATTCCACGGATAAAAGGAATAGAAAAGAAAGGAGTTTATCCAATATATAAAGAAATGAATTATCTTAAAGATTTTAAGAATAGAGTAAAAAAATCTAAAAATATTGTGATTATCGGTGGAGGTTTTATTGGAGTAGAATTTGCAGATGAATTATCTAATCTCAAAAATGCGAATATTAGTTTAGTTGAATTATTACCTGAGATATTGGGTAATTCTTTTGATAAGGAATTTTCGGAAAAAGTAGGTAAAGAACTCTTAGGAAAGGGTGTTAAAATTTATAATAATTTAAGTGTAAAAGAAATCAGAGGGAATAAGAAAGTAGAATCGGTTTTGCTTTCTAATGGAAAATCAATTTCAGCCGATTTAATAGTTCTTGGAATTGGATCAAATTCTAATGTGAATTTAGCAAGTGAATCAAAATTAAAAATAATTAAAAATAGTATTTTGGTTGACAAATATCTTCAAACTTCTGATAAAAATATATTTGCTATTGGGGATTGTGCTACGAAAAAAGATTTCTTTAGTAAAAATAAAATAAATGCAATGCTTGCATCTACTGCAACAACAGAAGCAAGAATTGCAGGATATAATTTGTTTAGTAAAAATTTACAAGAAAATAAAGGAACTCTCGCTTCTTATTCTACAAAAATTGGGAAATTGGTATTAGGCTCTACAGGCGTCAGTGAAAAAACAGCTGAGAAAAGGAATATGGAAGTAATTTCAGGAGTAGCTCAAACTGCTGATAAGCATCCAGGAAAACTTCCAAATACATCTTTGATAAATATTAAATTAATATTTTCAAAAAAAGATAAAATTCTTCTGGGAGGACAAGTCATGGGTGGAGATTCTGTTGGCGAAATGATTAATATAATTAGTGCTGCTATTCAGAAAAAATTTACGATTAAGGAATTAGAGAGTTTGCAAATAGCAACTCATCCTAAACTGACTGCTGCGCCTACAACTTATCCAATAATAAATGCTGCACAGAATGCATTACAAAAAATAAAATGAAAATTCTAATAAAAAATTTATTGATTAGAAAAGTTATAGGCATGGTTGGTATAGGTTGTTATTTTAATAAAGATAAAAAAAGTGTTTATAATTTTATTAACCCAGGAGGGAAAGAATGAAGGAAAAAATTGCAATAATTTCTATATTTGTTAATCTTATTCTTGCATTTGGAAAAACTATTGTAGGATTTTTTTCCAATTCTGCTTCAGTTTTAGCCGAAGGAATTCATTCAGGAATGGATGTTTTATCTTCAGCAATAAGCTTAATAGGAATAAAAATATCAAAAAAACCTGTTGATGAAAAACATCCCTATGGCCATTATAAATTTGAAGTTTTTTCAGGTCTAATTATTACATTTATTTTATTTCTTGCAGGAATTTGGATGATTTATGAAGCATATAAGGGGCTTATAGATCCCAAAATAATGTCGATTAGTTATCTAGCATTAGGAATAATGTTATTGTCAGTAATCTTAAATGAGATTATGTCAAGATTGAAAATATACTACGGAAAAAAGGAAAATTCCTTGAGTCTTCTCTCAGACGGCGTTCATGACAGAATAGACGTTTATACTTCAATTGCAGTTTTAATTGGAATATTTTTAATGCCATATTGGATTTATGTAGACTCTATTTTAGCCTTCTTGATTGGGTTATATATTCTCAAAGAATCCTTTGAATTAGGGAAAGAGGCAACAGATTCCTTATTAGATGTATCAGCTGGAAAAGAGGTTGAAAATAAAATAAAATTAATTGTTGAAAAAAATAAAATAGAAATTGGTAAATTAAAAACTCAAAAAAAGGGCTCTATGATTACTGCAAATATAGAAATAAAATTAGACAAAGATATTATTGTAGAAAAAGCGACACAAATTTCTGAAAAATTAAAAAGAAATTTGGTAAATTCAATTGAATCCCTAGAATATGTTGTTATTCAAATCAGTACACACAATATAACAAATGTATCTTTTGAGCCAAAAAATATTGATTCAAAAATTAGTTTTGGAAAGGGTTTTAAATGGCAACGAAAAGAAAGATTCAAAAACAAAGTAGAGGGAGCAGAAGGAAAGGGTCCAGAAGGGAACTGTGTTTGCCCCAAATGCAAATATAAACTAAAACATAAAAAAGGAATACCTTGTTCAAAAATTAAATGCCCAAAATGTAAAATTCAAATGGAGAGAGAATAAAATGAAAATATTAATAGCAATAAACGAAAATAAAGGAGAAGACTCAGTTCTAAGCGAACACTTTGGACATTGTTCCCATTTTGCAATATACGAAAAAGAAATTAATAACCTAGCAATCCTTGAAAATAAAATTGACCACTCAAATCAAGAACTAACTCCAGTAGATCAAATAATGAAATTTAACCCAGACATTGTTTTTACATTAGGGGTAGGACAAAGAGCGATAAATCTATTCAATGAAAAAGGTATAAAAATCAAAACAGGAGAATACAAGACTGTTAAAGAGGTCATAGAAAATATAGAAAATCTTAAAGAATTAAATTCAAACTGCAACCATTAAAATGAAGCAATCAATGACTAAAGCCGCAAAAGGATTATGGAATGCCTTTCCCATGATTCTAGGAACAATTCTACTTATAAGTTTAATATCTGCAATAGTCCCGAAATCATTCTACACAACACTCTTTAGTAAAAACATACTTATAGATTCTATCATCGGAAGTTCAGTCGGCAGTATCTCCGCAGGAAACCCAATAACAAGTTACATCTTCGGAGGAGAAATGTTAAATCAGGGAATCGGTCTTCTGGCCGTCACAGCTTTTTTAGTCGCATGGGTCACGGTAGGAATAATACAACTTCCAGCAGAATCAACAATCTTAGGTAAAAAATTCGCAATATTAAGAAACATCACAGCTTTCATTTTATCAATCATCGTCGCGATAGTAACAGTATTAATTTTAGGAGTAATAGCATGAAATTTAAAAACAAATTAAAAAAACTTCCAGGCTCTTGGTATTTTCTAGGAGCAATAATTTTTATTTATCTTCTACTCTCAATATTCAGTAAAGAAATTTATCTCAATAGTCTAAACTTTTTTGGACAAATCATCTATAAAATAATTCCTATTTTCATAATGGTATTCGTTTTAATGAGCTTATCAAATTATTTTATAACCCCAGAATTTGTAATAAAACACCTAAAAGAAAAAGGAATAAAAAAATGGTTCTATGTTATTCTAGGTGGAATAATTTCAAGCGGACCAATTTATATGTGGTATCCTCTTTTAGCAGACCTAAAAAACAAAGGATTAAACTACGGATTAATAGCCTGCTTCTTGTACAATCGTGCAATAAAAATCCCACTACTCCCACTAGCAATTATATATTTTAGCTGGCAATACATTATTATCCTAACTTTAGTCATGGTTGCCATATCCATAATACAAGGAATACTAATAAATAAAATCATGGAGGTTAAATAATGAAAATTGCTATAGCATCAGAAGGAAAAACAATTGATTCCGACATAAGCGAAAAAGGCGGAAGAGCACCCTACTATCTTATTTTTGAAAACAAAGAGCTCATAGAAGCCATAAAAAATCCTTTTGCAAGTGGAGGCGGAGGAGCAGGATTTTCCGTAGCATATATGTTGGCTGATAAAAAAGTCAACTTAACAATTGCAGGGAAAATTGGCGGAAATATGGAATCTGCTTTAAACGAAAAAGAAATAAGCTTTAAACAAGAATCAGGTAAAAAAGTTAAAGAAGTTATTTAAAAGAAAATTTAACTAATTTTTTTTGATATATCATTCATGATCATGATAATATCCACATTTCTTACAAGGCCTCTTGATAAACAAAAGCGGAAAAACAATATCGCTAATACAACACGGCACAAGCACAGCGACGAAAACGACCAACGAAATAATCAAGATAATCCAAATATTAATTCCACTACTAAAAGCCAAAAGATAAAACAAGCTCGCAAACACAGATAAAAAAACATGAAGTAAATGCGACAACTTAGATAATCCCAAAAAAATACCAACCAAAGAACCAATTATTGCAACTCCAATTATTAAGAAAGGTTCTTCAATCAATGGCAAATGAAAATGTGTATCAAGCATAAGTAAGTTCCCAGAAATCCAAGGAAAAATAACATCACTTAAAGTTCCAATCAAAATCGCACCAATAGTTCCAATCAAAACAGATTCTAAAAAAGATTTTTTATACCTATGAAAAATTGTAGCAGTAGCGGCAGCAGAAACCAAAACATGAGCAGGATGCAATATCTCAAAAGCTGCCATATCAAAATCCCCAAGACCACCTTTAACCAAAAAAATAATAGCAACCAAAACCGAAGCAACCAAACTCGCAACTAAAGTAAATGGTAAGTGATGCTTTAATTCTTTAATTATGGTATCAAATTTTGTCTTCATTAAAAATCAAGAATAAAAGAGTTTTTATTGTTTTTGAAAAGGAAATTTAAATAAAAATTATTTAAGTTTTCTCATCTTAGAATCTTTATAATAATATTCATCTAAAAACATCCCAGCACCTACTATAGCAGCATACCCTAACACTACAGTAGAAGCTCCAAATGCCAAAGGTGTCACAATTTGTCCTGCCACATATCCCACCTGCCCAAAAATTTCTTCTATTTGGGGTTGAAATCTATTAACTCTTTCTGCAGCAGAAAGTGCAGTTTCTATAGCCTCATCTATAAATACTAACCCAACAGCACCTTGAAGTATAACCCTAATTGGCTTTTCTTTAATTCTATCAATTAATTTTTTTGTCATATAACTATTTTTAAAAATTTCAACTATATAAAACTTTTTATTGTAACTATTATTAAAAAGTAACAAAACAGATTATAGTAAACTTCATAAAAAATCCCCCAAACTAGTCTGCCTTTTTCCGTCGGCAACAGATTTAACATCAACCCCAAACACATCAAAAATATTCTCAACCGCCGGCAAAATCTGATTATTCATATAATATTTAATATCGTACTTTGACTTTTCCTCTGGCAAATAGACCCTATCCCCAATCCTCTTACTAGAACCCTCTCCAATATAGTATTCAATTAGCATCCCAGGATTAACAGGCACACCTTGAGCCACCATTTTTTTCGCAGCAAGAACATGAGGTCCCTCAGCCACGTACTCACCCAACGGCCGACGCAACTGAGTCCGAATCATCAAATCATGCAAACCAACTTCCCGATTATTCAACTTCCTCACAACCTCTTTCAAAAGTTTCAAAGCATTCTCTTCATTCCCATCCTCCAAAATCTTTTTCAAAACCTCGCTTTGCAAATTCCGAGTCAACTTACACCAATCCCGTCTCACCGTCTCAAACCCACGAATCTTTATCTTGTTTTTCTCATCAAGCAACGCATACTTCTTCTTAGCTCCAGTCTCACTCCCTCTCTTCGAAACAAACAGTCCCCGAACATAAAAATCCTCAAGATCTAATTCCATAATACCAGGCAAATCATCATTAATCTTTTTCAAAAATTTTAAAATCTCATCCTTACTTTTATCACCCTGTAAAAACGCAATCGAATCCGTATCCCCATAAATAATTTTATAATCAGCATCCTTAATTATCCCAATCGCATTCAAAATATTCTCTTTAGCAAACCGTGCCGTCGCTGCAGCAGCTTCTCGACAATAATACCTAGCTCCAAAAAATCCCTGATAACCATAAGCCGCATTCGCAAGCAACTTGTAAGCATTGCTCCGAGCCCGAAGCATCCCAGACGGATTCTTGGCAAACTCTTTCTTATGTTTCTTTCTCTTCTCAATAATATCAAGAAGCATCGTAGGAAAAAATCCAACATCCTTGGAGAAGTTCCCATTTTCTTCCAGCGTCGTCTTCGATAAATTATAAGTCACAATCACCGACGCATACATACTAGTAAAATCAAACATAACCAAATTCTCGTAAAGCCCAGGCGTCGGTTCAAAAACATAAGCACCCTCATACTTACCTCTAGCCTTCCTCTCCTCGCTCTCCCCATACATCGGCCGCTTCTCAACAATCTCATTATAATTATCCAAATTATGAATAAGATAATTCTCAACATGAGCCGACATTCTGTCACGCGTCACATCAAACAAAGGCTCCCGAACAATCTTCGAAAACTCAACAACGTCAGGCCAAATCTTACGCGCAAGTTTATACGTCACAACAGAATCCTGCAAATTATAAGAGAAAAAATCCTTCCAATCATTATCCTTCATATTCGCCAACCTCTTAAAATCAAAATCCTCTTTCCTCTCCCCAACCAACTCACCAGCCACCTCATTCAAAGACAAAGTCTCACTCTGCAAATACTGAGAAAAAACAGCATCGATAAAACGATACAAATCAACATGAACAATCCCAGAAATTTTCCCACTTGGAATTCTACCCCTCGCGAATACAGGACCCTTTCCGTCAACTCCCAAACCAAGCTTCACTCCATTAGTATGAGACGCCGCTTTCAAATAAGGCAAATCAAAACCATCACTAAAATACCCAGTCAAAACATCCGGATCGTACTCATTAACCAACTCAACAAACCGCTCAATCATCGAACCCTCGTCCCCCCAAAACTCAACATACTCCGGCTTCTCCTTACATTTCTTCCACGTCAAAACTTTCTTCAGTCCCTCCCCATAAAGCGAAATCATCAAAATATCACCCTTCCCAATTTCTGTGCTATCAGTCTCAATATCATACGCCAAAATCTTAGGCTCAAACCCCTCCTTATTTTTCATCGGTTCAATCTTAGTCGCACCAACGCAAACATCAATATTCAAAGCTCCAGCCAAACCACCATAATCGCCAACATCCAAAACCTCGCCCTCAACAAAATGCCAACTCAAAGGATTCACACCTTTCTCTTTAATATACTTAGTAATCAAGGGAATATCATACTCACGCCGAGACTTAATCTCCTCCATATCCCCAATCTCCGAAGCAATATCATGCGCATCCTTATGATTCGTAACAAAAACCCGAATAGCCTTAACCTTCTTCCCCAAAAATTTCTTCCCCAAAATCTCAGTCTTCAAAACCGTAGTCTTCCGCCCAGCCTTCTCAGTCTCCAACTTTGAAATCTTATCAGCAACTTCACTCGCCTTATCCTCAAACCCATTCTTCAAAACAACCCAAAAATTAGGCTCATAAGAGTCCACTACACAAATCTTCTTACCCTTACCATTCCGACCAATCAACTTAACATAGTTCCGACCCTCAAAATCAAAATAGTCATAATCGACGGGAACAAACTCAAATCTCATTTATAACAAAACCCAATCAACTTTATATTCTTTTTGAGATATACTGTTGTAACTACCATTAAGATACAACAAACAAAAAACTTATAAACACAAAAAATTTCTTTCAATTATGAAAATAGATGATTATTCTTGCTATAAAGTTCAGCCAGTTAGTCGCGTCTATGAAACAGGCAATAATAGACCTCCAGAGCCACCTTATTTTAGACAAATTACCCCAACTAAATATGCAGATCCTTCAAGACAAGGTGATGGTCTCGTCAATTCTTTAGCATAATGGAAACTCCAATATACGGCAACTTAGACGAATTTGCAAAAAAAGTTCAATCATACTCAGATTTTGCAACACGTCTTTGCAAACACTCCCAATCATTTAGTGTAGAAGTTTCATCCGGAATAAATTATTCAGAAGGACCGAGGGTCTTGTACGGTATGCACATAGATGCAAAATCAGAAATGATCATAGGAATAAAATCCAGTGAAAACGTTTTTGCTATATATCACGATAGCACCCCGAGAAGCCACGATAGAGATGTTAAACCATTCAACTTAGAAGAAGAAACAGAAAGTTTTGTAGCCGATGTAGCCAAAGCAATTCAAAAAACAGGCATGAGAACAAAAGTTAATGAATTAGAAATAGCCCTAGAGTTAGTTCCAGAATTAGCTCCTGTAACATCAAACCAATAATCTTATTAATTTCTTTCACATTCTCAAAACATGGGAGTCCAGATATCAGAAATAATTCCAAGAAAAGAAATCACAATCTCAGACCTAAAAGGAAAAGTGCTAGCAATAGACGCGTACAACACACTCTACCAATTCTTAACAACAATCCGCCAACCAGACGGCACGGCTCTTATGGACAAAGAAGGCAGAATAACTTCACACCTCTCAGGGCTTTTCTACCGAAACATAAACCTGCTCCAAGAAGGAATCAAACCAGTATACGTTTTTGACGGAATACCTCCCGAATTAAAACAAGAAGAAATAAAAAAACGAAAAGAAGCAAAAATAATTGCAGAACAAAAATACGAAAAAGCAAAACTTTCAGAAGACATTCAAGAAATGAAAAAGTATTCTGGAAGGTTCGTAAAAATAACTGATGAAATTATTCAAGAAAGCAAAGACTTACTACAAGCTATGGGTATACCCGTCATTCAAGCCCCAAGCGAAGGTGAAGCTGAGGCAGCCACACTTTGCAGAGCTAACAAAGTTTGGGCAGCAGCCTCTCAGGATTACGACGCCTTACTTTACGGAACCCCAATGTTAATCAGAAACCTAACTCTAGCCCGAAGAAAAAAATTACCCTCAGGAATTTTCGTCGACACAAAAACAGAACTAATAGAATTCCAACAAGTCCTAAACCAACTCCAAATAGATAAAGACCAACTAATATGCCTAGCAATCCTCGTCGGAACAGACTACAATCCAGGAGGAGTCAGGGGCCTAGGTCAAAAAAGAGCATTAGAAATCGTGCAAAAATACAAATACCCAGTAGAAATATTCAAGCACGTCCAAGAACACGACAAATACAACTTCGTCTTCGAATGGCAAGAAGTTTTCAAACAATTCCACGAATACGAGTCCTCATACGACGAACCAATAAATTTCCAAGAAGTCAACGAATCAAAAGTAAAAAAAATCCTACTCTCCCACGACTTCTCAGAAAATCGAATAGAATCAGGACTCCAAAAATTAAAAAAATTAACAGAGTCAAAAAAACAAAAAGGCCTAGGCGACTTCTTCTAACCCCGCCAAATCAAAAACACAATATACAAAATATAAAACAAGACAAACACAATTCCATCTTTCCTTCTAAGTCCATGCCTCTTCCCCGTAAACATAAAAATAAACAATAAGAGAGTCGCGAAAAACATCACAGCAATATCAAACGAAACAAATGTTGGAATTAATATCGGTCTAATAAAAGGAACAATTCCTAAGACCCACAAAATATTGAAAATATTACTACCAATAATGTTCCCAACAGCCAAGTCAACCTTATTCTTCAAAGCCGCAGAAACACAAACAACTAACTCAGGCAATGAAGTCCCAAGTGCAATAATCGTAGCAGAAACCAAAAATTCACTAATCCCAAATTGAGTCGCCATAAAAACAGCCCCGTCCACTACCCACCTACCACCAAAATAAATCCCAACCAACCCAACAACAAGCTTAATCAATATTTTCCAACCACCCTCAATAGTCTCCCTGTCCCCAAAATTCACAACCTTAGTCCGATCCTTCCTAGCCATCCTAACTATATGATACATAAAAACTCCAAACAAACAAAGAAAAATCATACCGTCAAACCGAGTCAAATAAAGGTTAAAATTACTAACACCAAAAAGCACCTTGTTAGAAAACACAAACAAAACAAAAGCCGCCAAAAGAGCAAAGGGAATTTCCCTCCAAATCGTCGCAGACTTCAGCTTAATATTCCTAACAATTGCAGTAACTCCAAGAGCAAGCAAAATATTAGAAATATTACTCCCAACAATACTACCAAAAGCAACCTGTTCAGCACCTTCCAACGACGCAAAAATATTAACAATCAACTCAGGCAAGCTAGTCCCAAAAGCAACAACCGTAAGCCCAACAACCATCGTAGAAATCCCAAACTTCTTAGCCAAAGACGACGAACTATCAATTATCAAGTCAGCTCCCTTAATCAAGCAATAAATCCCAAGCGCAAAAAGAAAATACGTCACCACCATCCTACACCAAACATAAACTTATATAAAAGTTTAATCATTACTACATACATGATAATAGGACTACTTCTAGGGCTAAGTATTGCAGTCGCACTAGCTTCAGCCGGAATAATCATAACAGGCTTAACCGGAGCCCTCCAAGAAAATATCGTTACAGGAGCCGTCATAGGCACCACAGGAGCCATATCCTACGCAGTCATCACATTAATTATCTCACTAGTTGCAGCATTCTTCTTGTCTCTAGTCCTCAAAAACCCAAGCCGATAATTACAAATAATATATCTTAGCCTTTCCACTATCCTTAGACCTAATTTTCCCAAGGTCTACAAGACACCTAAGATAACCAAGAAGAACTGCTCGATTCATATTAGGCAACATCCTAGACAATTCCTTCTGAGTCAAAGGTTCCCCACTCTTTCTCAAATGAGAGATTATTTTTTGATTTATGGTTGGCATACGATATTGTAGACAATAGACTTTAAAAGTTTGCCGCATCAAGAAATCTCCCTAGTTTAGTGGGGAGATGAATTGTGCTTCTAGTTGGCAAACTTTTGTCTTGGAAAATTATTTATTCTAGAAAGTATTAAAGAAAATAGGAAGTTAATCCTACTTTCTCGAATGTAAACGTAGTTGTAACTTTCTGAAACTAAATAAACTTATCGGAGATTAAAATGAAATTTGAAACACGTAGCTACGCACATGCCGTCGGGGAATTCAACTACCACATCCAATTGACAGTTGCTTACCGACGAGAGATTTTCTCAAACGAGAAAGTTTTGAGATTGACAAGAGCTTATCTCGTCGAGAAATTGAAAGAAATTAATGTCGAACTCGTTTGCTTAGAATTTGGTCCAGAGCATGTTCACCTTTTTGTGACGAACTGTAAAAATTATGCGCCTTGTCAGATTGTGCAATTTTTGAAAGGTTTCTCGTCGAGAATGATGTGAAAGAATCACTTGGAACTCTTCAGGAATTTTCTTTGGGGCAAAAAGTTTTGGAGCGAAGGTTATTTTGCTAGGAGTATTGGATGTGTCACGACGGAGCGAGTTCGGTATTATATCGAAGATTCGCAAGGGAAGCATTGGGATTAGGTTTGGAAATTAGCTGGTCACGCTCCGGACTTCAGTCCGGGGTAGTTGACAAGATTTTCCAATCATAATACATCATATAGTATACTATAATAGATAAATAAAAACACCATCCATCCAGTCGCTCTCTTAATGCACTAAGAGAGCGACCTTCGGGACGGGTTGGACGTTACTTGCTGCCGGCTGGCGTGACGTGTTCAGTGAGAGCAAAGTATGCGACAGATGGGAAGGAATCCCGAGTCTTTATCTCAAGCAAAACCATTTCCCTTCCATTTATCACAACTTTGTCTCCATTTTTAACGCCAGAGAGATTGACCTCTTCGGGCAGAGGGGGAATGGTCGATAGGGCCATCAGGTCCATCAGGTCCAATAGGCTGAAGACACCCATAGATAATGAAACCCCAACCAAATACTTTTCGCCTATAATGCCAAGCAGACCTGAAATCCCATGCGAGACAATCCTGGACTCGCCACATTCGCAACCACCAAACATCACCCGATCGACGGTTGCGAGGTCTTCGAATCTCACGGGCAAAACTGGCTCGTCCGAAAAACAGCCCATGAATTTTTGGTTGAGCATCTCAATAGACGCGGGATAATCGTTTGGGGTCATCAAAGCCTTCATGACCCATTGGTTCCCTTCGCTCGCCTCAATGATCTTGGGAACGTTCGAAAACACTCTCTTGCTTGCCTTCTTTTCCGTCATAAAATCAATCCTTCCTATGAAGCCCCAATTATTACTCTTGTTGAAACAAAAAACCCCGCACCATCAAGCTCTCCAAACTTCGAAGAAACTGTATCGGTACGGGGCTCTTCGCCATAGCCCAGCCACCCCCTTAGCGGACTACCCGACCACTTAGCAGTCTACCAGAATGCGCTCTTTAGGTGCACACTCCACAAGGCTGTTTTCCGTGTCAAACTCGAGAATCACGAATTGTTTACCCTGAATTTTGACAACCTCCCCAATTTTTCCAAGGCACATCACGTGAAGATGTACAACGCCGCATTTTTTGGCCGCATCCTTGCTAGTCGCCCACGTGAATATAGGGATGTTGAATTTCTTGTGAGCTCCATTCGTAACCATGAGATACCCAGGCTGAAATCCTTCAACTCCCAGACAGATAGTCATTTCTTCCTGTGCAATCGACGAGAGTTCAACTGGGCCATCCTCAACATTCTGAAAACAGTCCCTATGACTACGGGCAAGTTGTTTTGCCCTGTCAGATCCCAGGTCAACAAAGGATAGTTCCATGCGAAGACCATAATTCTCCACCTCGCATATACCCTTCCAATTTCTGTACAATACCTTTTTAGCCATAAGCCAATCCTTTTCGATATAGCCGTCTTCACCATTGAAACCAAAAAGCTCCGCGCCATGAAGTTCATCAAGGCAGTGCGTCATCCGTTGACGCGAAGCTAACCACAGACCTCTACCCTTCCCTGTTAGAGGACTATATCGTCGACACTCACCTATCCGCGAACTCATCCCTTGGCGCGATCGATCCAAAGCGGGTCTTGATCAACAGTTACCACACCAAACAGCGGGACATACACCACGTGGCAAGCATAAGTTTCATTCGTTTTGTACAATACCCCACCTGGAACACGAAGGACCCAAGTGTAAGGTGTAATCCGAACATACTCATGCATCTTCAAATTCTTGAGTTCATCTACTGTTAACACCTTTATGTCCATAACAAATTCCTTCCTGGGACTATATCCCAATATCGTTGTCATTCGGACCGACACCGAACTCGACCAAGCGATTTATCTCGGCCTCCGTGATGTCAAGACCGTAATCCCCTATCCAGCCCTTCATTTCCTTCGCTTCTTCTTCTGGCGAAGACCATGGAGGGAAAGAGTCGAGACTCTCAAACATCTCAGTTCTCTTTTTCCCGAGCCGAACAATTTCAGCCTCGCGCTTTTCAATCTCCCTGTCCATCGCCTCGAGCATAACTCTCTCTAAGGAGACTTTCCTCTCCATCTCCCAAATTACAGAATCCCCCCATTCTGCTCCTTCCCTCTTCATGATTTCGAGAATCCCAGAACTCTCGGCGAGATTCTTTTTGAGGAACCATCTTGAATCCCCCAAGAATCCCATCTGGGAATGAATCTTTTCCATCTCAGAAGAAAGCGCGGCAAACTGTCCCCTTGGACTTTCCCTATACTCCGCGTCATGTTTTCCGGCCACGTTCACCACCCACCCCATCAGACAAAAAATCAAGGCGATTACCACAACCAACAACAACAATCGTTTTTTCTCACGAGTCATAACTCACCTCTTCTCTCTGGGAATCAATCCCGATACTGTTGTCTTCCACGACGTTCACGTCATTGGGCTCATTAGAATCATAAATGTCAAGAAGAGCCCGAGCCTCTTCAACGAGCCTCAGATTTTCCTCGAATCGAGCAGCCCGAGCATCCAGTGACAATTTTCTTTCTTCTCTCGACTTGCTCTCAAGGTTCTTCAGGAACTCACCCCATTCCGCCGCCGCCTCATCGACTTCGACATTCTTACCCACTCCCCCTCGAATCGCGATGAATTTTGGAGCAGTAATCCCAGCCAAAAACAAGAGAACAGCTACAGTAATTAGGAGGTCAAGAGGAGTAATCCCAAAGAACCACGTTCGCTTATGCCACTCCATTATCCACCTACCTTCCCTACGTCCACCATGGTATCGTTTGCGTCCACTCCAGACGTCTCATTCGGATCACCCACCCCATTCGGATCACACCGAACATCATTAGGGTCAGTTTCCCATGACTTGTCAGCAAAATCACTAGCTAACAAGAATTTGATATGATAATCCTCAAGCTGTCTCTCACTAATAAAAGAGCCATCGGTTGCAGGCCCTAAAACCTACTCATGTTCGCCAATCCGAAGAAAGACTCCCTTCTTCATCACGACCACCCCCAGCACCATCGCTACAGCCCACCCCATAATCGCTTTCTTTATCGGGAGGGGGATACTACCTTTTTCATTCGACATCGTCCTGTCTCCTTTTATTGGGCTCATTCACATCGTCCCCTCACGCCAACTTCCCTAATCAATCCAGGTTAGCAACAGGAACAAAATAAACGGTAACAACAACGTCACCGCGATAACCCACCTCGGAATCCTCTTCCCCTTATATGTCAACATCTCAACCTTTCCTTCCTCGGAAATCATGTCCCGATATCGTTCACTTCCACAACACTTATCCAAAAACTAACCAAATACGACCTTTAAGTCGCAACGACAACAGCAATTGTAATACCACGTCGCGTATTCATACCTCACCGTCCTTTTCCAAGAGTGTCACGCAAATATTATGAGAGGCCTTCACATAAAGACCTTATCTCACAACCCATAACCTCTGGCTCTCACTAATAAAAGAGCCATCGGTTGCAGGCCCTGAAACCTACTCGTGCTCGTTCGGATCCAAAAAGACCCCCTTCTTCATCACAAACACCCCATAGGTTCCGCTATTAAGCTGGACATCCTCACCACTCTCAAAGTCTTTTCGAATCCCTTCTTCGGAGAAATTGAGCAAAGAGAGTTTCTGTGCCTTTTCCCAGTCTTTCGCCTCAATGTTGCAGAGAAATACCCACATCGTCCCAGACTCTTGATTCCCAGCGTCAGAGACAATAAAATAAATCGCCCCCTTCCATCCGATAGGCTCAATTTTCTCAACGACAAACTCACCCCCATTCGCATCACCCACCCCATCTTTTCATCAATGGAACGAGTAGCTGCGAACGCCCTGCTAATATACCGACGAATTTCAGCTTTGACCCCACTTTTGTCGATTTTCATTGTTACACTCCCTTATATCCTTAGTCATCATTTAGTTCATTTTGCACTCCCCAACACCCACTCCCAATCATTAGAGAACACTAAGGCAGCCTCTGCTCCTAAGCACGCAGTCCCAGAAGCTTTCAGAGCAGATCCACCGCGTCATACACACGAGCATCAGTTGCCATTCGCATCCACATCAAGCAAGACAAGTTCGCCCAACATATATGGCTCATTCGGATCAGGATTATCCGCCGCAATTCTTCTGATTGCATTGTCCATGAGACGCAGCCTATGTTTCCTGTTGAGCCGAATCATCCCTAGAACATGATACTCAAGAGGTTTCCATGTCGGAGCCTCATTAAGTCTCTCTGCAATAGTCTTCCTGACCACCGAAACCGAATTCATCTCTTCGTACAGTTCGACAAGCTTGACCTTCATCGCTTCAAGAACCACTTTTCTCAGCGCGAGGTTCTTCCGAACTTCCATAATCCTCTCTTCTCCCCAGCCATCCCTCTGGAAAAATCTCAACATCTCCAACCAAGCTTCAATCTCCAACTCGAGAATTTTCTTGTCGGTCTCAAGCTGACCGATATCAACCTGCAAATCGATTCCCATCATCAAGGTAGTATGCCACTGCCCCCGAAGACTACTTCCCCCCTCTCTGTCCCCCTGATTTCGATTCATCAATGCCAAGACCATGGCACTTGCAATCCCAACAATCCCCAGCGTAATCAAAACCTGAATCGACATACCTCCGCGTCGTCTCGTATCCATATCCCACCTTTCCTTTCCCTATATTCCCCCGTTGCCATTCAGTTCTACTTCACAATATACAGCCACGTATTGGGGTCGATAAATTCGGCCAAGTTCTTAGGCCAATCAATCCCCTCTCCGTACATGACCAATTCAAGGTTCTTCTCGCTAAGACCCAGCTCATAGGTCTCATTAAGAGAAAAGACTACTTTCAACTCATCCCACTGAGTCACAGGAGGATCATCACTCACAATCCCACTCTTTTTTTCAAGAGCAACAATTGCAGCGATATGCTTCTTCTTCTTTTCACCAATCGCATCGAGCAAAATCCTTTTCACCAGGATGATACCCTCCAATCTCCTCAAGGCAGCCCCATCAGAGTAGAACCCCTTCTTCATACTCTGTACAACCTTGCCCTTGTTCATCACGTGTCCATATATCTCAAGCTCCACAATACCCACTATCCTGTCGAGCTCACCAATTTTCCTAAGGAGCCCATCAATCTCTCCCGAAATATCGACATTACCCACCTCTTCTTCGAAAGGAGGAGAAAGAATTGTCACGCTCAAAATAATTACAATCCCCACAATCAGGATATATCTGTTCTTCCGACTGTTCATAAAACACCAACCTTCCCATATGTCCCGTCATCATCCAGTTCGTTTAGCACTCTCCAAAACCCTCTCCAAAAATTGGAGAATACAAAAAGCAGAGCTCTGCCCCTCAGACATCTCCTCCTCCATGAAAAGAGTCTTTGAGGCAGAGCCCATATGCTACTCGGCGAAACAAAAGCGAACTCTACTCCTACGGCTTTGCAGCAGCCAGAAGAAAGCTTTCAAAGTAAAGCTCGCCAAAAATACAACCTCGGCGAATTAGTCGTCCAATCGGCTCCGTTCAACGGCGACAGCTATAGCCATCTCTTTCGCAAGATCAGTCTTCAATCGCTCGATCCGCCCCTGCTTTTCACCGGAGTAATTATCGAGAACCACAAGATCATTCCTACATTTCCCGATTCTCTGATAAAGGACATCGATTTCTAGACCAAGCCGTTCGACGATGTCCCAGCCGCGACGTTTCTCTGAAACAGAGCGTGTCTTCATGGCTAGTTTCACTTTCTCTACGGCTACCGCCTTCCGAAGCCTGTCGCCTTTCATCTCGACGATCTCGTCCTCGATATCCTTTCTCGAGACAACCATCTCCTTCAGTTCCTCTTCGCCCTCACTGATAGCTCGTTCGATTCTGACTATCTCGAATCCGCTCGGCAAAGTCACCCCAACCCCAACCGCTTCATATGGGTCAATCGCCACCCGCTCTTCAACAATTGGTTCCTCAGGCTCGGTGGCAATCATCTCTTCGACCCCATCCACAACGACAGTCGTAGTCGGCGCCACCGGCTCATTCGGATCATCCACAACGACAGTCGTAGTCGGCGCCACACTGTTCACGTCAGCAGCCACGATAAGGCCATCACGACCGAATTGCTTAGGCAACTCCCTGGCAAGCTTAGGCAACTCCCTGGCAATCATCCAGCCTACAATACCCAGCGCCGCAAAACCTATCGCGAGAAAAGCGAAACCGCCAAAAGAAAGATCCTCCATGAAGGGAGTTTTCTTCCTCTTCTTAATAACCCTTTTCGCCTTCGCCGTAGCCCTTTTCGCCTTCGGCGTAACCCTTTTCGCCTTCGGCGTAACCCTTTTCGCCTTCGCCGTAACCCTTTTCGCCTTCGCCGTAGCTTTCTTCGCCGTAGCCCTTTTCGCCTTCGCCGTCTTCTTAATTACCTTCGTCATAATACACATCCTTTTTCAGTTACTGAATATTTTGATGGATTCCCACGCGAGAATCCTTCATCTCAACAACCCAAAACCTCAGGCCCCATAACAAGAACCCAAGAGTCCACGCTGTTTCCCAGAATCAACACTCAACACCCAATCCTGCAGACACCCCGAGAACCAACCCTATGCCCATACATAGCCCGAATCCAAGAACCATAAAAACCATATCCGGCTCTCCGATTAGTGCATTAGACACCCCGATACTCGGCACAACAATCAATACCATACACAGTCCAGTAAGATTCCCACAAACCAACGCATGAATCAATCCATGTCTACTAGGAGGTCTCAGATTTCCCAATCCTCCCTTTCGCCAAGCCACAAAGAAAATAACGGCGAGGCTTATCAGTACACATTCAACCCACAACAAAACCAATCCTCCCAATACAACAAAGAAGAGTTGCCCCCCCAAATTCCTTAAGCCAAAAACCTGGAGGAAAAAACCAACAATCAAAGCCCCATTAGAAATTGCCGCCACACTAATGGCAATCGAGAAAAAACCAATACGTCTTCGCATCAACACAGTACACCTACTTTCTAAGTAACCTATTCCGCATATTTCGAGGGATTTCCACACGAAAATCCTTTCTCTCGTAAAGTTCTTACTATAAAAATCTCCGAAATGCCCTCGCTAAAACAAGCTATTTCCTAGCTGTTTCAGGGTATTCCGTTTTCATTTCAACAAATTGTTTCCAACCTGTATCAAATCCCACAAATCTCTAGAGAATCAACACAAAATTCTGCGCGTCATCAGTGGTACAAATAGTAACGTAAGTTACGAATGTGGGTGCCAAAAGGCCTAATTTAATAATAGAATAAACACCAACTTTCACTATAAAAACCTTACTATTTGTTACTATTTGCAAATGACAATCATTCACCAGTTATCCCTTCAACCGTTTTATGCAAAACTTGTCTATCAACCGATTCCTGAGATTTCGCCTTCTTATCAGTTTTCTCCCGAATCCCAGAAAGAATCTTCTTCATAACCTGAGGAAAGAAAATAGCTAAAATAACACCAGCAATCACAATTCCCAAAATTCCAATCCAACCATAATCCCAAACAAAATTAAGAGTAGTATGGGAAAACCTTCCCAAATTCAAAGGAACCTTTAAAACCAAAATAAAAGCAAATAAAACCAACCCAATAATTTGAGCAATCGAAAGAGGTATTAAATCCAAGTTGTCAGTAGGGTTCCCCTTGACTTCTTTAAATGCAAAAACAACATCATAAATCATCTCTCCCACAACCCCATTCAAAGCCTGAGCCAAAAAGAACAGCCAAAAATAAAGCACAAAAGCAAACAACCAAGTAATCGAAGGCACCATTCCAAAAACCACTTTCAACCAAACCGCGTTCTCCTCAAGCCACATATTAATCGCATCAATCCGAATCTCAGCCTCAGACTTACCAAAAACCCTACTAGGGTCAAACTTCCCACTCTCTGGATCAATCGGAATCTTCTTCTTCATATCCTGCAACTTGTCATAATCTTCACTATCAACTCCAGTGTCAAGCGGCTTAATAGCAACAACAGTTACAAACATAAAAACAACAATCAACAAAACCCACAACTTTTTCATAATTTCTTTAAGCACCTCTAACTTTTAAATCTTGTGAGAAACTATTTAAACATCCCACGACTATAAACAACATGAAAAGAGGCCTCATAACACTAACCCTACTGTTCCTATTATTCAGTCCAATAGTCTTAGCAGCTAACGATACAGTAGATCAAACAAAAGAAAAACTAAGCGCACTAGCAGGCGGACTAGACGAACAAACAGAAGACATTTTAACAAAAGAAGCCCCAGTCCCCCCTGTCATAAGACCATTTCTCAAATTCATATTCGGAGTTGACGAAGGAGCAACTTGGCAAGAATTAATTGTAACGCTAGGAGTTTGGATAGGCTTCTTCATATTAATCTTAGGCATAACCGGATTTTTCCCATTTTTCAAAGAGGATTTCGTAAAATTTTTAGTATCAATTATAATAACAACTCTAGTCTCAATCACAGGATCTCTAAACATTATGGCAACATTCTTCTTCGATGTAGCCGGCTTCTTCGAGTGGACAGCTTCATGGGGACCCCTACAAACAATAATAGCAATATTGTTAGCGGGATTAACAATCGCCGCAGTCAGTTGGTTTTCACGTAAGTTTAGAAATAAAATAAAAATTGGAAAAGCAGAAGAAACAGGAAGAAAATTAAAAGAAGGTTCTGAAGATGCAGAAATATTATCAGAAGGAGTTGAGAAAATAGCAAGTAAAGCATCAAGCAAAAAGCAATCGTAGTCAACTCAATAATGAGAAGCAAATAAAAGATTTAAAAATTAATTATCTTAATTCTTAAACCCAGCCACATAATCTTCCTGATCTTCTTTAGAAAGTTTATCAAAAGCCGCCGCCGTCATATTTGAATAATCAATCGACTTATTAAGTTTACTAACTGCAGCCTGTTTTCTTTCTTTGTATTTAGCATGAAGGTATTTGGCAGCCAACCAAGTCCCTAATCCAAGTGCCCAAGCAAGTGATATGAGCACGGTTATTATATAAATATACCCAAGATTAGAACCTTCAGGAAGATTCAGCCATCTATACAAAAGATATACTGAAAACAAAATCATCAAAGGTTTATCTATAATTTTAGAAACTTCAGGATGAGATTTTTTCAGTTCCCAACTAAAAACAAGTAATATTACTAAAGGAATAACAGAGGTTAAGGCAACTCCCAAAGCCTCATAGCTAGTTAAGATAGCCATCACGTCAGCACTAGGTATAAAGATAAAAGAAAGTATTCCAACTATAATAGAAACACCCCATCTAGCAACATCTTTACCCTCTCCTTTTAGAAAAGGTAATTCAGATGCAACAGCATAAACCATTAAAATAACAAGAAGAATAAATAATATTCTAGCAAAAGAGGCCTTCGCAGAATCAGAAACACTAGAAAAACCACCAATATTAATTTTTTCCAGAATTCTAGAACCAACTGTTCCGCCTCCACTCTCAGCAACATAATCAGCAGCTTCCTTTTCGGCAGTACTCTCATCCGCAGCAACAACAAACCCGCTCATCAAACTAACTAAAAATAATCCCAAAATAACTAAAACAAAAACCTTACTCATTCCCCTCTTGTCTACAACCATAACAAACCCACACGATAATTCTTTATAAATATTTCTAAACTCCACAACAACATAGGTACCATGGAAAAGTCAATATACTTTATCACACAAGTCAAATGTATTATATAATTCCGAGAGTCGCGTCTCGCGGAATTATGGACATGAGAAAGCAATAGCTTTCTCTTTAGTGAAAATCAAAGATTTTCAACATACAAACAAATCTTTAAAAAGTTCAAACCTTTAACTCCTATATGAAAAAGACTCCAGGTGTATTTGCATTCTTATCAATTTTTTTAACTAGTCTCGTCACCGCCGGTCCAATTCAAGGCGTCCAACAATTAGCAGATGGCTTCAGAGAAGTTCTTTATATTTTAATCAGATTCATCGGAGACGTAATCTGGGACATAAATTCCTTCGACGAATATCTCTTCGCAAGACTCCTCCTTGCTCTAGTCATCTTCTTCGTAGTATATACAGTCCTAAGAAGAAACCAAATTTTCGGATCAAACAAAAACATAACAATCATCATAGCTGCCGCAGTAACAATCCTATCAGTAAAATATATCCCTACAAAATTTGTCGAAGTAATCCTATTACAATACAGCACATTCGCAGTCGCCATAACAACCCTCCTACCTCTCCTAATATTCTTCTTCTTCATCTACCAGTCCGGCTTCGGACCCTTCGGCAGAAAAACAGGTTGGCTCGTATACGGAATAATTTTAGTCTCACTCTATTTATCCCGAGGAGAAAACCTAGGCGAAGCCCAATACGTTTATTATGCAGGAATAATAGCAGTCTTCATCTTCATTGTCTTTGATAAACTTATCGACGCCCAATTCAAGCAACACGGCAATAACGAACAAAAAAAGGTAATAAAAGACAAAATGAGAAGCCAGGCATTAAATGAATACAACGAACTCAAAGAAAATTATAAGAAGGGACATTATGCCGGCAGAGAAAGATTCTACGAAAAAAGAAAAAAACATTGGGAAAAAGTAATCAAAGAAAACACAGTATAACTTTACCTAAATCAGTCTCACTTCTTTCTATATCCCCCTATCTTATCAAGAAGATTGAAACAAGAAGTTTATAACTAATATTTAATATCTAGTAAATTCCCCAGCAAAAAACCCAGATATATCTAATGGTTGTTTTTCAGGCTTTGTGGTAGTATTCCCTGTCGGCCTGTTGACAACTTTATTATTTTTCTCATAAGTTTTCTTTATTTCTTTCATAAGTTCCATCTTTTCTCCAATAGTAGTATCTCTTTTCTCCATCGGTTTAATAGTTACTTTCTTACTTGGTAAATAGGGCACATTATATGTACTAATAAAAGAATCCCTAACATATCCCCATGCATTTGCCGGGCCATTTTCAGCCACACTCTCCATATTTTCTCTAAAACCATTCTCTTGTGTTTCAATTTTTCTATAAACCTCTTCCTCGGCATAACCCTTATACCATCTGCCATGTTTTTTTCTTTTTGCCCATATATCAGCCCATCCATATGCCTCTTCCTTGCTCATTCTCCCATCCTTTTTCTCTAATTTCTCCACATAGGCAGGGACCTTCTTCTTATCCATTTCTCTAAAATTTCTTACATACACCGCTATCTCTTTTCGTGGCATACCTTTATCTTTCGCCTCGAATACAAAGTCTTTTAATGTGTCTGTCTGTATATTGTATTTTTTTATTATTATCTTTGTTGGCATATCTTTCATATACCCATTATAAACAACTTCATCTTCAACCTCTTGGCCCCCATCTTCTCTCCCCCCACTAGTTTCAATTTCATCAATCACCTCATTTACCTCCCTAATTTCTTCTTCTAAATCATCTTGGCTGCCCCTATATTTCTGTCTCAAAGGACCAATTTTTTCAGAAGCTTCAGTCAAATATGCCATTAATCCTTCTCGAGATTTACATTCAGGTAATCCAGAAACAAGAGCTCTATACGCTTCAGCCATCTCACTCCTACCCTCACGTTTCTTCCTAGCTCCTCCACTGACACCTTTTTCAACCTCGCCCTCTAAACCCTTGCTTCGACCCTTAGACTTTTTCACATCAACACCCTTTCCTCTACTCTCATAAGCTTTTTCTTCCGTCTTATCTTTTCCAGTCTCTCCAGCCACCTCATAATCCATAACACTTTCATCTACAGTATGGTTAAAATCATCCTTAGGAAAAATTCTAAAATCATCCTTAGCCACAACCCTAAAATCATGTTCAGTCTTATAAAAATCTACAACTCCATCAATCCCAACAATAGCCCCAAGCGCATAAGCAGCCAAAAATCCAATTTTCCCAAAAATCCCCTTAGAGCCAAAATCAACAGCAATCCTTTGCGAATCTTCTTGAGATCCAGAATAATAATCAAATCCAGCACTATAACCTTCATTAGTTCCCAACCGAGCATCAGCTACAATATCTCTCAATGCCATCTTACAACTTCAAATTTAACCCCATTTTCATAATTATATTATGCAAAAATACTATATAAATCTTTCTATATGTCGTCTCTAAGCGATAGTAACAAAACCTATCAAATAGACAGAATTAACATTACACACTTTAAGTCAACACCAAAAAATAAACCCCAAAATTAATCCTTCCGATACCCAACTATCATTCTCTTTTTTCCAACGCCTTCATAAATCGGAACTTCAGTTCTTCCCTTCGTTTTATCCTGCCTTCTTCGACCAGTTCCATCAGCCATAGTCAAAACAACTCCAATCACAACACCAACAATTCCAGCTCCAGCAACATACGTCCCCATTATACCTTCCATCATAGCAATATTCAAACCCAAAGCATCAAATCCCAAGACCATTAAAACAAGTCCACCAACCGCAAAAACATAACCAATACCTCTATTCATGAAATATACAAGATTTAATTATTTAAAAATCTTACCATCGCCCAGCACTTAGGCAAATATTACCTTTATCTTGACAATTAAATGTATAATATTTTTCCAGGAGTCGCGTCTCGTGGAAAAATAGATTTATAATTTTTCACAAGAAAAATTATACTTAATCTCTTGAAGAGATTAACCACAATAATATTTATAAACAAAGTAAGTTTCCAACAATCATGAATAAATTCATCGGAATCTTAATCGGGTTGGTTCTTCTTTTAGTACCAATCTATGCATGGATCGTAGACTTTTGGGGCATCAGCACCGCAGCGCTAATCTTCTTCAAAGGCGGCCTAGCGTGGATGTTAATCCTTATCGGCGCAGTCTCTCTATTAGTCAGCTTAAGCAGTCTTAAAGAGTAATACAATAATTTCTTTAAACTCACAAGTCGATCTTCTAAAATGGATAGCTTGTGCATTAAGTGTAAAGGAAAAGGTCTCTGCGGAAAACCATGCGAAATCTTAAACAAATTCATAGATAATGCTCCAAAGCCAAAACTCCACTTCTCAGGAAAATCAGCACCAGAACTTTTCGTCGGCAGAATCGGTTATCCATTCGTCAACTCCGGAATCCTAGCCCCCTCAGAAAACGACAATATCTCAAATTTCGCAACAGCCGAAGAATGGTCAAAAAATAATTTCTCAGTAGCCAATGTCCTTCGACTCCGAGGTCAACTAATCTACGGCAAAGGCCAATCCCACATCAAAACCTCATCAAAACTAAAACAAGTAACCCAAGAACTAGCCCTCTCATCAAAACCAGTTTCAACAGAATTCTTCCTAAAGAAAAAGCCCACAATGAGTTTTACGCCAGACTCAGTCTTCCGACCAATGACAAACCCCGCCCCCATAAAAAAAGTCCTCCTCGAAGAAAACCCAACAGTTTCAAAAAAAGTCGACTACATAACTTCCGACTGCGACGTCACAGCAACCGACGCATTACAAGAACTCTATCAATCAAACACAAAAGTCGACCACCTCCAAAAACTCTTATCAATAGGACTCCTTGGTAAAAAAATCCGAAGACGAATGGTCCCAACAAGATGGAGCATCACAGCAACCGACGACACAATCTCAAAACAACAACTAGAAAAAATAAGATACTATCCAGAAATAAACCAAATAATTCTATTCTCAGGAAACTTCGTCGGCAACTACGTCGAAGCACTTCTTCTCCCAGGACATTTTTCATTCGAAGCAATCGAAGCATGGCTTCCAGGAGCAACCTACACAGGCGACACAGTCCAATTTTCCCAAGACTACGAAACTTTCAAAGGCCGAACAAAATACGCATTCAACGTCACTGGCGGCTACTACGCAATGCGACTCCCCTTAACAGAATACTTAAGCAAGATAAAACGCCAAGCAACTTCTCTAATCTTCAGAGAAATAAAACCAGAATACTACGCGCCCCTCGGAGTCGGAATAGTCAGAGAAGCAACAAGACGAGCTTTCAAAAACCAACCACAAAACTTCGACACAATCGAAGATGCCCTCAAAAACATACAAGGCAGAATTTCAGCCTCGACAGAAAAAATCAAAACTGAATCATGGATTCTAAACAACTACGGCAAACAAAAATCCCTCAAACAATTCTTCTAATCACCTAAACCCCAGCTCCCATTTTCCAAACGATAACCATTATTTATCAAATATCTATGCACTTGCTCATAAGTCAATTCTGGAGATTCATTCCGCTTACATTTCCCAGTTATTATTTTATACATTGTATTCATCTCAGAAGGAGATGTTCCATCTCTATCATCAGTATCAGCCAATTTTGCAATTTCAGAATAAGCCGCATCATATTTCGCCCTATCATCGCCCCATTTCCGAATTCCATTCTTAACTCCCGTCGCACCAGCCAATACAATTACAGTAGCCACAAGAAGAGTCAAAGGTCGCTTTCCCATAAAACACCAAGGACAATTTTCTATATAAACATTTAGATACTCTTCAGCGCCTTATCAATCTCAGAAAATAATTTCCCATAATTAGGATTATACTTCTTCAACTTCCCAAGATAAAAATTCAACTTCCCCAAAAATTTTCCAACATCCTTCTCACTCAACTCCTCAGTCCAATCTCCAAACCCAACCTTCTCCAAAAATACAGCGTTCATGATTTGTTCAATTTGCCCCAACAAAGGAATCGCTAAATAAGGTTTATTCAAATAAATAGCCTCACTCATCAAACTAAACCCCGCTGTCCCAATCACACATTTGCAATTTCCCAAATCCCTCAAAAAAGTTTCCCTCGTCCGAAACTCAATATTCCCAACGGTCTTCTTTATATTAAACCCATAAACAACAAACTTCTCATCGAACTTCCCCAAAACTTTCAAGCTACTCTTATCACTCTTAGAAAGATAAACCAAAATCGGACCACTAGTCTTCGGCTTCAATTTCTGCACCTCTCCCCTAACAATCGGCGGCACAATCACGCTATTCTTTTTCCGAGCTTTCAAATTAGCAAACGACGTCACAATAAATTTATCAGCCTTCCGAACAAAAGTCTTTATAGTTTCTTTAGTCAACAAAAATTCCTTCCGATATTTCCGCGGAACATCAACCTTAAAGTTCGTCAACAAATGCTGATTATCAATACTCACCAAGGGCAAACGATACCAACAACTTAAAATAGGCACCAACGGTTCCATATCAGAAATACACAAATCAGGCTGAAAATTCTTCATCATGCGATAAAATTTCCGCCACCCCAAAAAATTCTTAGGAAAACTTTTCACATTATACCTAAACGTCTTCTTCTTTTTCAAGCTCCCCTTTTCAAAAACCAAATTCAAACCATTAACTTTCATACAATCAAACTTATCTCTCAAAACATTCCAGCCGTCACCATAGGTCACAATCTTAACCCGATGCCCCCTGTTCTCAAGATACTTCGCAATAAGCAAGGCTCTAGAAGAATGACCAAATCCAACACCCGCAACACCATACAATATATTCATCTTAAACAGCCAACCCAATTAAAACACCCTCAATAATCCCAGCAACCAACAACAAAGGAAAAATAACAAAAACAAAAAACCTCAAACCCTCTCTAAAATTATACCTCAAATTTTTCTTAACATCTTTCCCAAACAGCCCAGTTCCAATCTTCAAACCAATTCCAATCGAGAAAAGAATCGCCGGCAATTCAAAAATTCCATGAGGGGCAAGTCGCCATAAAACCAACATCCCACCTTCGTTTACAACCTCTCTAGAAACAAACCCAAGCAAATACCCATTAATAATCCCAGTCACCAAAGGAAAAATCCCAGCACCAATCCCAAGAATCATCGCAAAAAAACTCGCCCTCAAATTATTAAAGAAAATAAAAATTACAATCTCAAAAGAACTCTTCCCCTCAAGCATCGCAACCATCTCCTTCATGAATCCAAAAATCTCACCTCGCCAAAACACAGGAAAAGCAAACCCTACCAAAAACATCAAAGCAAAAATCCCAAGCGAAAAAACAATATGCCAACGAGACTGAACAAAAAATTTCCAACACGCCGAATAATTCCTAGCAAAAAATCCCTTCTTCTTCATCCCTAATCAAAACATTCAAGTCTTTTATATCTTATTATCAAGCAACCATCTCGCCATAAACCATTCTCTTCATTTTTCTTCTGGCAGCATTTAGCCCACTTTTCACAGTCCCAAGAGAAAATTTTTCCAATTCAGAAATTTTACTATACCCCTTCCCTTGTACCGTACTCATTAAAATTCTCCTCTGTTTATCAGGAAGATCGTCAATTAACCCAAGAGCCAGATCAATAGTATCCTTATCACCAACAACCTCAGTATGATTCCTATCTCTAGATGGTACCTGTGAAAGAATATCAATCTCACTTCCATCCCCAAATTGATAGTTACCAGAAGAACCCACAGCAGAAACCTGTCTCTGTCTCCTTCTAATCTCATCAAGACACAAGTTTCGACACATAGTGGCCAAATAAGTAATAGCAGGTCGAGTAGTATCGTAAGTAGTATTATTAAGTGCTCTCACATAAGTATTTTGACAAACATCCCTAGCATCCTCATCATTAAATCCAAAACTCCTAGCCACACCCATAAGCCTCAGTCTAACAATGTCTATATTCTTCTCTAAATAATCAGCTAGTTTATTTTCTCCCATACAAAAACTCCATAAAAAACCCTTTAATACTTATCGTTATCAGAGTGAGCACTACTTAGAAAAATATTTACTAATCATCTGCGTCTTCCTCGGATACTTCTTCTTAAGATAAAACCCATAGCCAACTCCAACAATCAAACCACCAAGATGAGCAATATTCCCAATAGGAAGACCAAGCCCAATCGAAAGAGCCCAAAGTGCAACCATCAAAAATACCATCGCAGCCCACATCGGCATAGGTATAACAAAGAAAACCAAAACTGGTAACCGTGGAGTTAAAACTGCCAAAAGTCCACCAAGTCCAAAAATCGCACCCGAAGCACCAACGGCATAAACATTTAAATCAATCCCAGTCAAACCAGCAATCGCCACAAAAAACAAACCAGCAAAAAGCCCAGCCCCAAAATAAATAGCCAAAAATCTCTTCTTCCCAACAAGTCTCTCAACAAAACTTCCAATGAACATCAACGAAATCATATTCACAAACAAGTGCCCAATCCCCGCGTGCATAAACATGCTCGTAACAAAAGTCCAAAGAGCATGACCAGCCAAAATCATCGAAGGCTGTAAAGCAATCAAAGAAATCGCTCGACTCTCATCCATAACATTCATTAAAATCAAAAACAAAACAAAAGCTATAACATTCACACCAATAATAATCCCAGTATAGCTAGAAAAGATACTCTTATTTTTCATGATTATTTTTTCTTTCCAACGGCTTTCTTTATTTTGTTAAAGACGCTAATTTTCTTCTTAGCAACAATTTTCTTAACAACTTTCTTCTTAGCCAAAATTTTCTTAACAACTTTCTTCTTAGCCAAAATTTTCTTAACAACCTTCTTCTTCACAGGAGCTTTCTTCTTGACAATTTTCTTAACAACCTTTTTCTTTGGAGCAAGTTTTGCCCTTGCTGCTGCCCTTGCTGCTTTGAGTATAGCCTTCTTCTCAATCTCTTCCTTAGCAAGTTTCTTATCGGCTCTAGCCCTCTTTTTAGATTCTTTATCTCTAATATTCACAAGCTCACCTTGAATCAATTCCAAATTCTTCTCAGTTCTCGTAATCTTAGCCTTAGTATCTCGAATGGCTCCACTATTATCAGACAACTCATAAACCTCAGCGCATTCCTCACAAGTAAACCCATGTTCAAGACCCTTCTCCTCGCTAACCTCAATCCCACAAGGTTTACAAATATAAAATCTCTTCGTCTCCCGACTATTCAGCGTCGCATTAAAATCCCCAATCTTACGAATCAAAGATTGCTCCAATACAACCAAGCATTTCTCAATCTTCAACGTCCAATAATAAATATACCAGCCCTTCCTTTTATCTTTCTTCCTAATAAAAGAAACAAGCCCGTCGGCAGAAAGCTTATATAAAATATTTCGAACCTGATTTATCGTCAACTCCATTTTCTTTGCTATCAAAAACTCATTAACATCTTTCTTTCCAAAAAGAATCTCAACTATACGGCCGGTCCCAACACCTGCCAATTCCTCGACGAGATCATGTAGAAGTTTAACTTGCATGTACAATGATAATAATTTCCGTTTAAATACTTTCTCATTTTACCAAAGACAAAGTAATCTAAAGAACTGTTACTATTACAAAATTACCATAAACCTATAAAAAAGAAATCACCTAAACAATATCATGGGGTTATTTAAAAAAGACGAAGAGGTTCCAGAACTACCGAAGCTTCCCTCCTTGCCAGAACTACCAAATAAAGAACTTTCAGAGAAAAAAGAACTCCCAGAACTTCCTTCTTTCCCAGCAACTCAAAACAACGAAAACATCAATCAAGAAATGGTCAAATCAGCCGTTACCGACGCTCCTTCAAAATTAAGCATGGAAGCACCTTCTGGGGAAGAAGAGGTGAAAACTCCAGAAGGACTTCAAATAAAAGAGGACCCATCATTATCCCCACTTCCTTCACCTGCCCCAGGACTTCCCTCAATTCAATCAATTCAATCAACAAAAGAACCAGCAAAAATGCAATCTCCAATGTCTCTCCCAGAACCACCAAGACCCCAAGAAAAGAAATCTCTAGAACTACATGCTTCAATATCAGACAAATCAATCAATACTCCAGCAACAAAACAATCAGAGCCAATCTTTGTCAGAATAGATAAATTTCAAGCAGCTCAAAAGAACTTCGAACAAATCAGAGACAAAGTAAAAGAAATAGAATCAGTTTTGAAAAAAATCAAAGATGTAAAATCTCAAGAAGAGACTGAAATAAAAGGCTGGACCGAAGACGTCGAAAAAATCAAAGCACGACTATCAGAAATAGACACAGGCATCTTCGACCAAATTTAATTTTATGGCATCAAAAGAAGAACTCTACATTTCAATCAGTCCAAAAGAATACAGGGCAAACAAACTAAGCATTCTAGGTTGCCAAATCGACCTTCTTCAAACCCTAAAAAGACTTCACAACTTAAGCGTCCTCGCAAGACAAAAACACGACCTAAAAATCAGACTCCAAAAATTACTATCATCAACAATGTTAGAAATCGACTCCGCTCAAAGCAAAATGCCAACACCCCAAGTCCCAAAAACGATAATAAAAAAACCAGAAGAACCAAAGATCGTCAAAGAAACAAAAAGAGACTTATCTATACAAAGTAACATAGACGAAGAATTAAGATCAATCCAAGAAAAGCTTCAAACACTAAATGGCTAAATTTAAAAGTCGACCTTCCTAAATTATTCTATGAACAGAAAAGAACTAATCAAGAAATATATTGAATTCTTCAAGTCGAAAGACCACGCCGAAATTAAAAACTCAAGCCTAATCCCAGAAAACGATCCAACGGTTTTATTCACAACCGCAGGAATGCAACCATTAGTGCCAAATCTATTAGGCGAATCCCACCCTCAGGGGAAAAGATTAGCAAACGTCCAACGATGCATTAGAACCGTAGACATAGAAGAAGTAGGTGACACATGCCACCATACCCTTTTCGAAATGCTCGGAAACTGGTCTCTAGGCGATTATTTCAAAAAAGAAGCAATCCAAATGACATTTGAATTTGTAACAAAAGTTCTAAAATTACCAATTGAAAGATTAGCAGTATCAGTTTTCAAAGGAAACGAGAATGCCCCAAAAGATGAAGAATCCGCAGAGGCTTGGAGGTCATCAGGGTTCCCTCAGGAAAGAATTGCATTTTTAGAAGCAAAAGAAAATTTCTGGGGGCCCGCAGGAGAAACAGGACCATGCGGACCAAATACCGAAATATTTTATTGGAAGCTAAATGATGTTCCAGCACCAAAAGAATATGATTACACCGACGAAAACTGGGTAGAAATCGGAAACGATGTCATTATGGAATACGAAAAAGACAAAAAAGGAAATTACAAACTTCTTAACCAAAAAAATATTGACTTCGGCGGCGGCGTAGAAAGAACAGTCGCAATTCTTAACGGCCTCGAAGATAACTATCTAGCAGACATGTGGCAACCAGTAATAAAAGAAATAGAAAAAATCTCAAATAAAAAATATGAAGATAATAAAAAAGAAATGCGAATCATAGCAGACCACATCAAGGCAGCAACTTTCATAATCGCCGATGGGGCAGTCCCGGGCAATGCAGAACAAGGCTATGTCCTAAGAAGACTAATTAGAAGAGCAATCAGAAACCTAAGAAAAATAGACATCCCAATTTTAGAAATGGATGCAACAGTTGAAATCGCAAAAATAATAATCGACATCTACGACGATTACGAAATATTACAAAACAACAAAGAAAAAATATTATCAGAGCTAAAAGCCGAAGAAGACAAATTTCAAAAAACTCTCGACAAAGGATTAAGAGAATTCGAAAAAATGAGCTCAGACGACAAAATCGACGCAAAAGAATCATTCCTACTTTACCAATCATACGGCTTCCCAATCGAAATGATAAAAGAGCTAGCAAAAGAAAAAGGAATCAAAGTCGACGAAAAAGGTTTCAACAAAGAATTCAACAAACACCAAGAACTTTCACGTACAGCCTCAGCAGGAAAATTCAAATCCGGTCTAGCAGATAATTCCGACGCAACAAAAAAACTACACACAGCTTGCCACCTCCTTAACGAAGCCCTCAGGGTTGTTCTAAAAAACAAAGAGATTTTCCAGAAAGGTTCCAATATCACACCAGAAAGATTACGTTTCGATTTTAACTTCGATAGAAAATTAACAGACGAAGAAAAACAGGCAATCGAAGATTTAGTAAATAAAAAAATTCAAGAAAACATACCAGTAGAATTACAAGAACTAACGTTAGACGAAGCAAAGCAACAAGGAGCCCAAGGTGTATTCGACTCAAAATACGGAGACAAAGTAAAGGTCTACTCTGTTGGAGATTTTAGCAAAGAAATTTGCGCAGGCCCCCACGCCGAAAACACTTCAGAATTAGGAACCTTCAAAATCAAAAAAGAACAATCAAGCTCTTCGGGCGTTAGAAGAATCAAAGCAGTACTTGAATAACTATATACCTGAAAGAGATATGCCTAAAGACCTTAAACTTTCTCCCGAATCTTTTATAAGTTTATCAATCTTAGCCCCAGAAGCTGTCGCAATATATCCCAAAGCCACAGAAGGAAAAAGTTCCGAAGCAGTATTATCCCAATTGTATATCCCAATTAATTCTGGAGTTTTGTCGACTAAAATAGAATATTCTCTCCATTCAGGAATATCGCGTGCGCCACTACTCCATTCATTGCCATGAATCCTTTCATCCTCAACCATAGCCGAAAGAGAAGCCTCAATTGCTTTATATATTTTTGTTCCAATATCATCTCCCCTCAGCGCAAGAAGAATCTGATCCTCATTTCCATTATTAAATCCGTGAAGATTATCGACAGTTACATCAGAAGCATTAAATGCAGGTCTAATATAATGTTCAAAAGAGGGAACTCTCCAATACCGTCTCCCAAGGATAATCGCCGAACCCATAAATTCTCAACCAAAAGACCCTTTATAATAATTTATATTCTAGAAAGGAATATCATCTTCAGGTTGCAAAGGCAACAAATCGTGCGGCCCAAATTCCTCTTCACCCCTAGCTAACCATTTCGTCAATCGATCCAATCTTTCAATTTCCTCTCTCGACAAATGACTAGTATCAACGACAACACTCTCTTCTCCAAGCAAGCTCATTCCAACAGTTTTCTCTATTCCGTCCAACATCCCAACGCACTCCTGCCTCTCCGCATCAACTCCCTCAACAATCTCTCTCCGCTCCCCAACAACTTTCCTCATCTGATTATTAAACACATCATGAACATCATCCTCACACAAAGCATATATCGAATTCCCATTGGGCCCATCCAACGTAACACGCTTCAAATCATCAACCTTCTCAAATCTTCGCCTCATCAACTCAACCCTCTCCTGTCCATCCTTCGTCGTCAATGTCATATCGCCCTGATGAATCGCCAAAATATCCCTAGCGTAAAGATTCTGATGCGAATGCCCAGTACTCTTCCTATCATAATAATTCATCGGAGTTCCATCATTAATATCGTCTTCTATCATATTAAGCAACCTCTTCTCAATCTCCCCAATATCCTCCCTCGTTCTCATGTGCCGACTTATAGCAAAAGCATGAAAAGCATAATCATGAGGAACAAAAAACATATCATTATATCTAAGTCTTATCGTAGAGAACCTACTCTTGATATGCTCAGACTTAACACCATTCGGTTTGCACACAACCCCATAATACAACCTAGAATTCCGCTCCTCCTCCATTATACCAGAAAACAAATCGTCCCCATCCGGCTCATGCCCAAAAAGCGCAACATGCTCTTCAACACTTCTAACCCCACACTGAAGCTGATAATCAACCATCACCCCCTTATCTTTTCCAGCCTTCAATTCAATCGTAACACGCGGATCGTAAAGCCCCCTAATCGTCACAAAATCAGGTCGCTTACTCCCAGGCTGATGGTACATCATAAGCAATCTAGACATATAATGCTCAGCATCATTTCCAAAGTCACCAGTCTTATCATGCCGACCCTTCTTTTTGCCCATCAAAAAATCGCGTAAACATCATTATAAACAATATCTATCCTAGAAACTATATATTCTACTTCTTAATCTTCTTCTCCAACTTCCCTAACCTACTCAAAATCTCCTCAATCCCCTTCTCCGACTTTCGATTAACCTGATAATCATACTCAACCTTCAACCTATCCTTTTGACTCTGCCTATTCTGACTCATCAAAATTACAGGCGCCTGAATCGCAGCCAAACACGACAAAAACAAATTCAAAAGAATAAACGGATAAGGATCCACCAAACTCCCCTGAAGATATTTCAACAAAAACAGCCCATTAGTCGCCATCCATATACCCAAGAAAACAAAAAATATTATAATAAAAGTCCAACTCCCAGCCCATTTCGAAATAAAATCAGCCGCCTTCTGCCCAAAAGTCTGAGGATGAATCAAATTCTGAAAAATACCATTTATCTTCCCAACCTTCACCTTTTTCATAGCCTAATAATCCAGAATGACTTTATATATTTAGTCATCAACGCCAACAAAGTAATTACTATAAAATTACAGCAATAACAAACTTTATAACTCTCTTTTTAGGATTAATAGTATGGAAATACCACATCAATATAAATTTGGATTTTGCAAGGATCCTAAAGAAATTATTCCAGTAGGAGAAAGAACTTATGGGGAACACGTTAACGGAACAATAGCTTTCGGAAATATAATGGGAATTTTTAAAGGATCACATAAATCTTCAGATGGATTAGTAGTTTTACATTTTAGTGCAACAGCCATATGCGAAGACCCAAGAAAAGTGCCAGAGATATCAGAGAATTATTTCTCTCACACAGTGCTAGAACCGATAAATATAACACAAATCCCAGAAGGTCTACATAAATATGTGGCAAGACTAAAGGCAAATAAGGGACTTGACACTTTGCAAGACGAACCCCAACCAAAAATAATTCTACTCTAATCACTCCAACCAAACAGATGGCTTCCCCGGCTTAGCTTTCTTAGCCCGATTCTCCGGATCACGTTTCCCAGCATCATTAACCGCGTAAACCTCAACTTCCTTCCCAACACCTTTCGAAATCTTCTTCTCATCAATCTTCCCAATCTCAAACGGCATCACATAAATACAAACTTTCTCAACATCACCCTCAGTCTTATCCAAAATCCCCTTCACATTCTCAATAACCTTTCCATTAAAATCTCCAGCCTCACCTTTTTTCAAAATCTTTTTCTCATCAACCTTAGGCCAACTCGACTTGGAAATAAAACCCTTATTCCCAATCTTCTCCCAAAGCTCCTCGGCAATATGCGGACAAATCGGACTAAGCAATTGCAAGAATTTTTCATAAGTTTCTTTTGAAACTATTTTTTCAGCTTCAATTAAACCAAATAAAGCTCGAATGAGAATAGTTGCCTTACGATATTCAAAATTGTCATAATAACCCGTGACCATTTTTACCACATTATTTATTCTAATTTCCAATCCTTTTGAGTCTTTTCCAAAAGTTATCTTATCAGAAAATTCAAAAATTTTCTTCACAAATCTACTAGACCCATTAATCCCCTTCTCACTCCAATCAATATTCTTATCAGGACTAGCCAAACTCGACAAGAAAAACCGCGCCGTATCAATCCCATACTTAGAAGAAACCTCCTCAGGCAAAACCCCATTCCCCTTAGACTTACTCATCTTCTCCCCGTCCTCACCATGCAACATTCCCTGATGAAACAACCGAACCGCCGGCTCATCAAAATCAATCAACCCAAGGTCCCTCAAAAACTTCACATAAAACCGCGAATAAATCAAATGCATACAAGCATGCTCAGCCCCGCCAACATAAGTATCAACCGGACACCAATACTTCACCTTCTTCGGATCAAAAATAGCCTTATCATTCCCAGGATCACAATACCTCAAAAAATACCAAGAAGAATTAACAAAAGTATCCATAGTATCAGATTCTCGCCGACCTTTACCCCCACACTTAGGGCATTTCACATTCAACCATTTCTCATTAGTCTCCAAGGGATTCCCATCCCCAAACTTAACATCCTTCGGTAATTCAATAGGCAAGTCTTTTTCAGCCACACCAACAACCCCACACTTCTCACAATAAATCACAGGAATCGGCGTCCCCCAATATCTCTGACGACTAACTCCCCAATCCCGAAGCTTAAAATTAACAACATCCCGACCAACCCCTTTCTTCTTCAACCACGAAGTAATCTTCTTCTTTGCCTCAACATTATCAACCCCATCAAACTCACCAGAATTACAAAGCTTACCCCCGCCAACATAAGCCTCACTCTTTCCCAAATATTCCAACAGCCCAGCACAATTATCCTTATGTGTCATCTGTTCCAAAGCCTCATCAGCCCCAAGCCAAATCGCATCATGCCTATTCTTTTCTTTCTCTTCAACCTCCACAGGCTTCTCATCTATCAACTCCAACAAAACCGGCTGATCCACCCGAGCCCTCCAAACCTTTTTATTATCAGCATAAAAATAAGACTCAACCTTCTCTCCCAAAGTCCTAACAAATTTCGTCTTATAACCAGTCTCTTCCAAGGCCTCCCTAACGGCAGCATCTTCAACCGACTCACCCTCGTCAACTCCACCAACAACAGGCGCAATCCAACCAAACTCCTTCCACTTCACCAACAAAAACTTATCATCACTCTTCCGATGCACAACAACAGAAATCGTATCCCTATAAACAGCATCCTTATGCGCCTCCCCATAAACAGGACGAACAACCTGCCTAACCTCAATCCCATACTTCTTAGCAAACTCAAAATCCCGAGCATCATGCGCAGGAACAGCCATCACCATCCCAGCCCCATAATCCGCAACAACAAAATTCCCAGCCCAAACAGGAACTCGCCTACCATTAACAGGATTAACAGCATACGACCCAGTAAAAACCCCTTCCTTCTCTAAGTCACCAGCGTCCTTCTCGGAAACCGATTTCAACTTCTTCAAAAACTTATCAACTTCTTCCCTTTGCCCCTTGGTAACCAACGAATCCAAATTAGCATGCTGCGCAGAAACAACCATAAATGTAACCCCAAAAATAGTATCAGGACGAGTCGTAAAAATCGGCCACTTATCCTTTTTGAAAAACTCTAAAACCTCCTCAAGCTTTTTGACTCCCTCACTATCACTCATATGCTTCTTGCCTTTCAGAATTTCAACATTTTCAAAATTCTCTTTAAAAAAATCAACAACCTCACCATTTATGTAAGGATCATCTGCTCCAAATATAAAATCAATTTTTCTAGCATTATTTTTAACCTTATCAACATCTAAACCATGAGACTGATATTTTTTAAAAATCTCCAGCTCCTCTTTCGGCAAAGAATTCTTGAACTGAGAAAAATATTTATCACTAGGATTAAACCCAACAGGTGAAACTAAAACTAATTTATCAACATTATATTTTTCAGCAAGCTTCAACGCAAGATGTCCACCCATACTATGCCCAACAATGGAAAAATTCTTCAACCCATTTTTTTTAATCTTCTTTTCAGCAAAGTTCATCCATTCATCAAAATCAGGAGAATTAGTATCAGGAAAATCAAAATCAAAAACCTCCTTCCCATCATTTTCCAACTTATCTTTTAACCAAGGAATAAATCCAGATTTAGAAGTGTCTTCCCATCCATGCAAAATCAAAACTTGTTCCTTCACCCTATTGATTTCATTCAACAACTCAGGAAATTCATGAGTTCCCATAGAACCAAAAACAAAATGACCATGATTTTTCAAATCAATAATTTTGCCCCCAATATCTTTTTCAAAAAGCTTAACACTCTTTTTCCCATCATCTTCTTCATTATCCGAAGTAAAAATAACAGCCTCATCAATATTTTCCTTAACACATTTATCAATTTTATAATCATAAAAATCTTTATCGCTACCATCTTCTCTATAAGGAATTTTCCAAGGAGCAACTAAAATCAATTTCTTTATCTTCTGTTTTGTGTCTCCAAGCCATCTACCCAAAAAAGCACAACCACAACTATGCCCAACTAAAATACTATTTTCATTAATATCTAATTTATCAAATTCTTTTTTCCATTTTTTATAATCTGGAGCCCAAGGTTCTGGCATTAATGGAGCATCAACTTTAATATTTTCTTTTTCTAAATTATCCTTAAGCCACAATCTCCAATGTTTTTCATAAGACCTTTTCTCGGGGTCTCTTGGCTCATTACTATCTGGACACCCATGCACAATCACAACATTACTAATTTTACCCCCACCCTTTGATATCTCAAAATCAATCTCAGTCCCATGCGACTTCCCAATCCAATTCCTCTGCATCGCCTTAGTCTTATCCGGCCAATCCATCTTGTCTAAATTCTCATACAATTCATCAGCATACTCCGTCGTCTTCAAAAACCACTGTTTCAAATGCCTAACCTCAACTTCACAATCATCATGCCTCCAACACTTCCCCTCATGTACCTGCTCATTCGCCAAAACAGTATTACACTTACTACACCAATTAACCGCCGACGTCTTTTGATAAGCAAGCCCCTTCTCCAACATCTTCAAAAAAATCCACTGATCCCACTTATAATAACTAGGCTCATGCGTCGAAAAAGTCCTAGACCAATCATAAGAAAGCCCAATCTCCTTCATCTGCCTCATAAAATTAGGAATTGTCTTATTTGTATAATCATCCGGATGTTCCCCAGCAAGGGTAGCCGCATTCTCCGCCGGCAACCCAAAAGAATCATACCCCATCGGGTATAAAACATTCATGCCACTCATCCGTTTAAACCGCGCCATAATATCCCCAATCGTATAATTCCAAGCATGCCCCATATGAAGCCCCGAACCCGACGGATACGGAAACATCTCTAAAACATAATAAGGATTCTTGCCCTTCTCAGAAACCCCAAAAACCTTCTCGGCTTCCCATCTATCCTGCCACTTCTTCTCTAGTCCCGCAAAGTCAATTTCTACCATATCAATTACCTATTTCCAATCTTTAAAAGATTTCCTTCTATATCATAAAAAACCGGAGCCCCAACAAAAAATTCTCCATGAAAATTCTTTTTCAAAAATTCCATCTTCCGCGCTCCCTTAGGAATTGCCCACCTATTCAAATCAGACCCCCGAATATCTTTTTTATCACAAAAAAAACATCCAACCAAACCCTCGTCCCGAAGAATTTTATATCCCCTAATTAAACCGTCTCGGCTTTCCCTAGGTAACGCAAATCTTCTTTCATAGACATAAGTCTCACAGGATAAATATTGTACAACCATTTTAAAAGTTTGCCGCATCAAGAAATCTCCCTAGTTTAGTGGGGAGATGAATTGTGCTTCTAGTTGGCAAACTTTTGTCTTGGAAAATTATTTATTCTAGAAAGTATTAAAGAAAATAGGAAGTTAATCCTACTTTCTCGAATGTAAACGTAGTTGTAACTTTCTGAAACTAAATAAACTTATCGGAGATTAAAATGAAATTTGAAACACGTAGCTACGCACATGCCGTCGGGGAATTCAACTACCACATCCAATTGACAGTTGCTTACCGACGAGAGATTTTCTCAAACGAGAAAGTTTTGAGATTGACAAGAGCTTATCTCGTCGAGAAATTGAAAGAAATTAATGTCGAACTCGTTTGCTTAGAATTTGGTCCAGAGCATGTTCACCTTTTTGTGACGAACTGTAAAAATTATGCGCCTTGTCAGATTGTGCAATTTTTGAAAGGTTTCTCGTCGAGAATGATGTGAAAGAATCACTTGGAACTCTTCAGGAATTTTCTTTGGGGCAAAAAGTTTTGGAGCGAAGGTTATTTTGCTAGGAGTATTGGATGTGTCACGACGGAGCGAGTTCGGTATTATATCGAAGATTCGCAAGGGAAGCATTGGGATTAGGTTTGGAAATTAGCTGGTCACGCTCCGGACTTTAGTCCGGGGTAGTTGACAAAATCAGCCGCACTTACAAGAGCACGACAGTCAAGACTAACATTAATGCCAAAGCAGAAATCTGTGTTAATCCTTTCATGAAAAATTAAGGAAATTAAAGTTTATAGATGTTTACTTCTTCCCAAACTTCTTCCCTTCCTTAGCAATCTCTTCCCCAACCTCTTCAATAAGTTCTTTAACAAGATTAGGGCTAGTTAACCTCTTAATTTGCCTCAAAGACTTCTTAGCAGCCCTCTCCCCTCGACGAATCGCCTTCTTAGCCTTATGAAAATCCATCATATTAATTTTAGAAACCCTCGGACAAATAACAACATCAGCCTTATTCTTCAACAGCTCAAACTCACAATTCTCATGAGTCATCATATTAGAAGCACTTTGAAGCACTTTCAAAATATTAGGAAAAGCATGTTTCTTATCACTTCGCCTAGCAGTCGCCTCAATCGGAGGTTTACCTTCAAACTCTTCAACATTAACAACAATAATAATATCAGCCCCCTTCTTCTTCAAAATCTCAATAGGCAAAGGATCAACCACTCCCCCATCAACCAAATTCTTCCCGCCATTTCTCGTAGGAAAAAACACCCCAGGAATAGAAATACTAGATCGAACAGCCTTAGCAACATTTCCTCGATTAAAAACAATTTCCTGATTATTATCAATATCAAACGCAGTCACATAAAGCGGAATCTTTAAATCCTTAAACTTCAAATTCCCAAGCCGCTCATCCAAAAAATTCTCAATCCTCTTCCCCTTAATAAAGCCAGACCGCGAAATCGTATAATCAAAAAGCTTATTCAAATTCATACTCAACGCATCCTTCTTCAACTTCTTACTATTCATCTCAGCAGAATAAAGTGCCCCAATCAACGCCCCAATACTCGCCCCAGAAATCATATCAATCTCAATCCCATTCTCCTCAAAAACCTTCAAAACCCCGATGTGCGCAAGTCCCCGCGCTCCACCACTACCAAGAACCAACCCCACCTTCTTCTTCTTGAACATAAACAAAAATGGGATACAATCTTTATAAGATTACTCTAGGTGCACCTTCAGTTCTCCTATCCTAACGCTTTTTTTCAAATCCTTACAAAGTCAAATTAAATAATAGTAAGATTTATATAGGTATATCAACTGATATACCCATGAAAAAAAAGGGTGTCCTAGGGGAGCAAGCGGGATAAAGAGGAGAATTGAAATAATGGGAAATAAAACTATTGTAAGGTCTCCTCGACTGGACACTGTCCTAATGGTAGAAGGGTTCATAAAAGAAAACGATGGAGAATACAAAAAAAAACAACTATGGGGAGAATTACCCAAGAAAATGATGTATCAAACATATAGTACAATAATTGACTATTTGTTAATTTCAGGGAAGATTTCTGTAGATAGCCAAGGAAAAATTGGTTGGATATTCTATCCAGAACAAGCAAGAAAAAGACTCGAAAAAGCACATCTAACATGGAGAGGGCAAGGAAGAAAATGAACAAGCCTTGTGAAGTCCAATTCGTAGATGAAAAAATAAAGGAAACATATAAAAATACAGACGACCCATTGAAAAAACAACTAGAAAGAGCACTATATGATATAGAAGAAGACCCATTCTGCGGAATTCAAATTCCAAAAAAATTAATTCCAAAAGAATACATTCAGAAGTATGATGTTAAAAATATATGGAAATACAATCTCCCAGGAGCATGGCGACTTATTTACTCAATTGAGGGTGGAGAAGCAGTAGTTATAACGATAATTCTAGATTGGATGGATCATAAAGAATATGAAAGAAGATTCAAATATTAGCTCACTCCAACCACCCCCAACACAAACCCACAGTCTCTAACTTTATTTTATTCCGTGGAATAAACAACTCAATATCATTTCCAAATTAATATCTTAATATGTTTTGAAAGACTTCAATTATCGTATCGGATTAGGAGTCCTTTCGGATTGACAAATAACCCGGATAAATTTATTCTTATACTCAATCTTAATATCCACAAAATCAAAATCCCCCCAAAATGCGACCGAGACCCAACCCCAACCCCCAGTTGAAACATGTACCTCTTTCAAGTAGTAACAAAAGATAAGGTTTAAATAGTAATTAATCTTTAATATAGTATGGCAAATAAAGCAGGTGAAGCATACGTAGTCTTTAGTTGTAGTGCTCCTAGAGATGTAGTTGAAGATATAACTAGATGTGCAAATGCAAATTCCGACTTAGAATTATCCCTAATGGATGAAAATCAGGAGTTTAATGGAGATACTCAATTAACCGATTTAGCCCAAGAGGCTAAAGAAAAGGGAAGAAACTATATGATTCACGCATCATACCCGGATCATACAAATCCCGAAACAGTTGAAGAATTAAAAGTCGACTTTGATAATAAGGTTTATAATTCACCACAATTCCCAAGAGAAGAATCATTCCATGCAGAAATAGCGTACAAAAAAGAGGATGGACATTATTATATTATAGAATAATTATTTAGGGCATCAAACCATTAATAGACCTAGCGATTGGAGTGTTTATCTATTCCTCTAACCTCTTCCTAAGCTTCCCAACCCTCTCACGAATCGCAATCGCCCTCTCAAACTCAAGGCACTCAGCCGCCTCTTTCATATCAGCCTCCAACTCAATAATCACATTCGCAACCTCAGCCCTAGGTATACTCTTTATGTCCTTAATCTCCACAACCTTCTCCTTAATCGGCTTAACAATCGTCTGCGGCACAATCCCATTCTTCTCATTATACTTCTCCTGAATTTTCCGCCGCCTCTCAGTCTCACCTATTGCCCCCCGAATCGACCCCGTAATATTATCAGCATAAAGAACAACCCGAGCGTCCCTATTCCTAGCCGCCCTTCCAATAATCTGAATCAAACTCCTCTCATCCCTAAGGAAACCCTCCTTATCAGCGTCAAGAACCCCAACAAACCCAACCTCCGGAATATCAATCCCCTCCCTAAGCAAATTAATCCCAACCAAACAATCAAACTTCCCCAACCTCAACTCCCGAATAATCTCAGTCCTCTCAAACGTATCAATCTCCGAATGCAAATACCGACACTTAATCCCATTCTCACCAAGAAAATCAGTCAACTCCTCAGCCATCCTCTTAGTAAGCGTAGTAAGCAAAATCCGATTCCCATCCTTAACAGTCCTCCGAATCTCTCCCAAAACATCCTTAATCTGTCCTGGATAATTTTTACTATCAATAATTTCTTCCAAAACCTCAGGAACACCCGAAGCAACATTACTCCCAAAATGTTTTTTATTTTCATAAACCTTAAACTTAGCCCCCAATTTCTCAGCATTTTCCTCCCCTCTAAAAAAAGGTACAATAGAATCATCTCTCGAATGAATAACTACAAAATCTTTACAATGAGATTTTATTTTTTCAAAATCATAACCATCTTCTGTGTAAAATCCGTCACCACTTCCAGTTCTCCCCTCCCTATCAGGATTTCCAGAATTCGTACTCACCAAAATAACCCGCTTAACCTTTTCCCCCTTAGGAAGTTTTTCCAACCACCTCAAAAGTGTGACACCTCCTCTAGAATGACCAACCAAAATACTGTTTTTATCAACCTTCATCTTATCAAGCTCATTGAACCATTCTTTCAAAACAGGCTCGCTCCCTTCGGGTAAAGTCGGAGCAAAAAAGTCAATTCCTTTATTCTCAATTTCTTTTCTCAGCCAAGGATACCACTTGTCATTCGGGAGAGCATTCTTGCCATGAAGAAGAATCACATTGCTAACTTCCTCTGTCTCACTAGAAGACGAAATCCCCCGAATCTCAACCTCAGGATCAATAAGCCCAGTCGGCCGAATAATCTGCTCAACCACCCCCAAGCTATTCAGACCCTCATAATTCCCCGGCGTCGCCGAAACAAAAACAACCTTATTCTTTTTCATAACATCCTCAAACTCACCAAAATTAAGCGGCCGATTATCATAAGCAGAAGTCAACCTAAATCCATAATCAATCAAACTTTTCTTCCGAGCCCTGTCCCCATTATGCATCCCCCCAATCTGCGGAATCGTTCTATGCGACTCATCAATAATCATCAAAAAATCCTCAGGAAAATAATCAAGCAAACAAAACGCCCTCTCCCCCTCGGCCCGACCATCAAAATGCCGCGAATAATTCTCAATTCCCTTACAAGTCCCAGTCTCTTTAAGCATCTCCAAATCATAATTCGTCCTCTGATTCAACCGATGCTTAATCAACGGATCACTAATATCCTTCAAATCAACCTTCAACTGATCCCGAATCTCCCCAGTCGCTCGATCAAAAACAGCCTCGGGCACAACATAATTCCGCGCCGGCCAAACATAAAAATATTCCATCCTATCAATCACCTCCCCCGTATTCTTATCAACTTCAACAATTCGCTCAATCTCATCCCCAAAAAATTCAACCCGAATAATATTATTCCCATAACCCGGAACAAAATCAACAACGTCCCCCTTAACTCGGAAACGCCCACTAGTCAAATCCATATCATTCCGCTCAAAAGTCATCCCAACAAGTTTCTCAATAAATCCCCGACGACCAATCTTCATTCCAACCTCCAAATCACATCCCATCATCTTATACATCTTAGGGTCCGACAAACCATAAATACAAGAAACAGAAGCAACAACAATCACATCACTCCTAGACAAAAGCGCAGCAGTCGTCGCATGCCTCATCTGTTCAATCCTAGGATTAATCGCCGAGTCCTTCTCAATATACTGATCCCTCGCCGGCAAATAACTCTCAGGCTGATAATAGTCATAATACGAAATAAAATACTCAACCCGATTCTCAGGAAAAAACTCCCTCATCTCCTCATAAAGCTGCGCCGCCAAAGTCTTATTATGCGCAATAATCAAAGTCGCCTTATTCGTCTTCGCAATCACATTCGCCATCGTAAAAGTCTTCCCAGAACCAGTAACCCCAAGAAGCGTCTGCATACTTTTCCCCTCCTTAATCCCAGCAACCAGTTTATCAATAGCCTCAGGCTGATCCCCCTTAGGCTTAAACTTGCTAGCTAACTTAAATTTCTTATTTTCAATTTCCATAAAACACCGACAATAAACGAGGTTATAAGATTTTTGTTTCCCCAAATACTTATATAATTCAACAACGATAAAAATCCATGGTGATGAGAATAGGACACAGGGGCGCCATGGGCTACGAACCCGAAAATACAATCAAGTCATTCAAAAAAGCCCTCAAACTAAACGTCGACATTATCGAACTAGATGTCCACGTCTGCAAATCAGGGGAATTAATAGTTATACACGACGAAAAAGTAAATAGAACAACAAACAGGAAAGGCCTCGTCTCAGAAAAAACATTATCAGAGCTAAAAAAACTAGACGCAGGCAAAGGCGAAAAAATCCCAACATTATCAGAAGTTCTAGATATCATCGACAGAAAAGCCAAAATCAACATCGAACTCAAAGGCCCAAAAACCGCAAAGCCCGTACACGAATTAATCAAAAATTTTACAAAAAATAAAGGATGGAATAATAGCGATTTTATCGTATCATCTTTCTATCCAAAAGAGCTAATAAAATTCCATAAACTTAATCCCAAAATCAAAGCCGGGTTTTTAATACAAAGAAAGCCCAATCTCTATATGAAACTAATAAAAAAAGCAGGCGCAAGCTCCATGAATGTGTCGATGAAATTCGTAAACAAAGAACTCATAAAAGATGCCCACAATATCGGACTAAAGGTATACGTTTGGACAGTCAACAATCCCAAAGATATTGAAAGAATGAAAAAACTCGGCGTCGACGGCATTTTCTCAAATTTCCCAGACCGACTATAACGCTACCCCAAAACCTTCTTCCGCCTCAACAGCCTATTATAATTTATCGCAAACCGATGCGCCTCATCCCGAATCTCCTGCAAATATTTCAAAGCAACACCTTTCTTATCAAGTCTAATACTCAAAGCTCGCCCAGGAATAAAAACTTCCTCATCTCTCTTAGCAATCGAAATCACAGGAATTTTCAGCTCAAGCTCACTCAAAACTTCCATAACACAAGAAAGCTGCCCCTTTCCTCCATCAATCAAAATCAAATCAGGCATCTCAAGATTATCTCTCTTCAACTTGGTATACCGCCGCCTAACAACCTCCTGCATACAAGCAAAATCATCATTCCCCTCAACGCTCCGAATCTTAAACCGCCGATAATTATTTTTATCCGCCTTCCCATCCCTAAACTGAACCATCGACCCAACAGTACTAGTCCCAGACAAATGCGAAATATCAAAGCACTCAATCACCGACGGACTTTCATTCAAATTCAATTTATTCTTTAACTGGACAACCTTCTCAGAGTCACCAAACAACTTAATCTCAATATTTTTCCGAGCCAAATCCAACAATTCTTTCTTCTCTCCCATCTTCGGAACAACAATCCGAGTCTTGCCCAACCTATTCAAAAATTCCTCCAAAGTCGAATCAATTTTCTCCGGAAAAATAATCTCCCCCGGAACAGGATAATCACTATAATACTGAATCAAAAATTCCTCCAAAAAATTATCTCTAAAATCAAACTCAAAATCCTGCTTATTCTCCATAATCCCTTTCTTAGAATTAAACAAAATCAGGTATACCTTACCCTCGTGAATAATCCAATTAATTATATCCTCATCATAACTCTTATTCCTCTCCATCTTCTGCCTCTCTCTCAATTCCTTAACCGCCCTAATCTGATTCCTAATTTCAAGAGCCCTCTCAAAATCAAGATTCCTAGAAAAATCCTTCATCTTAAAATCCAAAGTCTTAACAAGACTCCCAGTCTTCCCTTTCAAAACAAGTTCAGCCGCCTTCACATTCTCCAAATAATCCTTCTCGCTAATTTTCCCAATACAAGGCCCCGAACAAAGTCCAATATCATACCTCATACATTTTCTCTTCGGCAACTTATTGCAAGTCCTAATCTTAAAAATTTTCCTCAACACTCTCAAAACATAATCACGACTAAGTCCCGAAACAAACGGCCCAAAATATTTTCCATTCCCACCCCTCTTCCTAGCAATCAATAACCGAGGAAACTTCTCGCCAGTCACTTCGATAAACGCATACCTCTTCGAATCCTTCAAATCAATATTATACTTCGGCTTATATCTCTTAATCAAATTATTCTCCAAAATCAAAGCCTCAACCTCACTATCAGTCACAAAAAATTCAACATCTTTAATCTTCGAAACCAAAACATTAGTCTTCACTTCCTCATGCTCACGATTAAAATAACTCTTCACCCGCTTCGCTAAGTTTTTTGCCTTCCCGACATAAATAATCTTACCCTCAGAGTCCTTAAACAAATAACAGCCAGGATTCTTCGGAACATTTTCCAAGCTTACCATAAAACTATTCAACAACTAAATCACCAATATATTTAAATATATTCTTAACTCGAAAAAAATATGAGAAACAAAAAAGGCGCATTTTTCCTTATCTCTTTCGTAATCTTAGCCGCAGTTGCCACAGGAGTAGTCCTCTACAGCTCAGGAAATTCAAGTCCTTCAATAACAGGAAGCGCAATCTCTGGCTCAGGCTACAACTCAGACCCGATGTATTACACTAACAACGAAGACCCATCATGCGGCGACTACGGGCAACAATGCTGCAATGGAATATGCGACCAAGGAGAATGCCAAGGCGGAATGTGCATCCACTGCGGTTACTTCGGCGAAACATGTTGCTACAATTCAGTCGACGGAAAACAATGCGACTCTGGCTCGGTCTGCACATCCGGAAGATGCCAAGTAACTGACGATTACAACGTCTACAATGAATGCGGTCACATCGGATTCCCACCATGCCAAGACGACTACGGATACTATTGCTCTTACGGAGTATTAAACTACCAAGCAGGAGTATGCGAACACTGCGGATTTCTAGAACAACCATGCTGCCCAAACACCGACTACGAATGCGACTACGGAACATGCACAAACGGAATATGCAAAACAACAACAACTCAAAACACAAATACTAACACAGCAAACACAAACACAAATTACCCAGACCCCTATGAGCCAGATTACGACCCAGGATACGATGATGAGGATTATGATTACGATTCAGGTTCAAACACAAATACAGACCCTTCCTGCGGAGGATTAAACGAAGACTGCTGCGAGGTAGGAATACAAACATCCATGTGGGGCGGAATTGAAGCAGCAGGCTCAGGATGTGACGATGATTTAGAATGTCGAGGCGGAGCTTGCGTAACAGGGCCAGTATACGAATCATCACCAAGAGGCGGATATTAGATTACAAAATATAAAATCTATTGAGAAACATTATCATCAACTTTTTTCTCTTTTGTAGAGACAATATCTTTCTTTTCCTTAATTCCAGCCTTTCCCTTAAGCTGCTCAATCTCCTTCTTCAACTCAACCATTTTCATCTCCCTTCCAATTGCCATCTTATTAAAAGTCTCAAGTTCTCCATTCTTTTTAACAAGGTCTTTCTTGGAAGATTCAAGCTCCTCAGTCCTTTTTTCAACAAGCTTCTGCAAATTAATTTCATTCCCACGAATAACCCTTCTCATTCTCTCAAACGATGTTGCAAGATCCCCAACTTCATCATTAGAGTCGATCTTTACAGAGGTATCAATTTTACCACTAGAGATAATCTCTGCCACATCCCTCAAATTAATAATAGGTTGAGAAATAGATTTGGCAATCAAATAAGCCAGAATAAACCCTAAAGACAACATCAGTAAGGAAAAAAGCAAATTCAAAGTTTTTATAGTTTCAATCAATTTTTTCTGTCTATCTGAGATATATAACAACTCATCATTTATATTATTTTGAAATTCAGCCAAATCCCCACTCAATGAGTTAATAGAACTATAAAGATTATAAGTTACAGTATTCCCACTATCCAAACTCAGCAATAAAAGAGTTTCCTTAAGAGAAGCAATTTCTAAATTTATATTATCAATTATTATATCATCCTTTTCTTCGATATCACTATTCTCAAATTCATCATCCTTTTTTGATTCATCATCAAATTCATCATCCTCAATATTAGCTAACTCACGCATATCTATCTCAAATTCATCAAGATATAGTCTAATATTTTCTATATTATTATTAGACCCAGATATCAAGTATTTATCAAGATTAAACTCAATATCATCAATCATACGTATTAATTCAGAAGTAATTTCAGACTGATCGGTTCTCGATGGAAGCATCCCAGACAAACTTTCCAATTTCAAAACAAAGAAAAAATTTGCAAAAACGAGTATAAGCGTAATTAAGAAAATAGCTCCAAAACCAAAAAGAATTTTACTAAAAATTGTAAATCTTCTCCCCTTATCAGGTTTAATATTACTCTCAATTTGATCCATTTTAAGAATAAACAGTTTCTGCTACCTTGAGAAGTGAAGAATCAAATTCAATTCCCAACTTATCTGCATGTTTAATATTCAAAATAATATTACCCTTCTTGTTTTCGACAACACCTACATCAGAAGGACTTTCCCCATCTAAGATTCTCAAAGCAGCTTTTGCAGACCATTCACCCTGCTCTTCTGGAACCTTAACAAATCCAATCAAAGAATAAAATGTCATCCAATAATCAATGGCACCCACAGGAACCGCTACATTTTCTTCACTAAAGGATTTCATTTCATCATCATCCCATTCATCAATTCCAGCATTATTTCCAATAATCAATATATCTACATCTTCTTGAATATTAACAAACTCTGTTTTCCATTCATCAAGAGTTTTAACATACACCTCGGTAAGATCCAAATTAAAAAATTTCTTATAATATTCACCCTCTTTTCTAGAAGTCAAAGTATCCGCAGAAAAATAACCTATTTTATCTCCCTTAACATATGGAGTCAAGTGTCCCAAAAGTTGAGGAATCAACGCAACTTCAACCATGCCCGCGGTATTACTATACGGAGCCCCATAGAGTGATGCATCCCAATTCAGTCCACAAAAAACTACGGGTAATTCAACATCCTTGTAATAGGGCATCACCAAATATTTAAATGCATTGTCATCTGAAACAAGAAGAACATCAGGATTAAATTCTTCAATTATTTTTTTGACATCCAATCCTGCCTGAACTTTAAATTCTTCATCCCCATTCCTTTTCGTATCCATTCTGTAAATTTTAAGCTCAACCCCAGTACCTTCAAAGACATCCCTAACCCCTTTAGTTATGCTATCGCTCCACTCATAACCTTCATGATAAGAATCAATATACAAAACCTTATATCCACTATAAGGAATTGTGGCAGAAACAATTTCTTCAGAATCTTCAACTCCCCCTAACCCAACAACAACAATTAACGCAGCTATAACTATAGAAATCCCAACAAAAAGATAAAGCAAAAATTTACTCATTCATCAACCTCAAAAACAACACGCATTATTTCTTTATATGCTTTTCTCTAATTTTACCGTCGACAAATTAATGATTTTTGAAATTTAATTAGGAATTCTGACTCATATTAAAAACAAAAACAAAATTCTTAATTTCATAATGAAATCAATTAGATAATAAAAGAAATAAACTGAAACTCACAATATTAAATCAAAATCATCCCCTTTCCAAAATTTCCTTCAAATATTTCCCAGTCCAACTCTTATCATTCTTAATAATTTCTTCAGGAGATCCAGTCGCAATAACTTCCCCACCACCTTCCCCACCCTCAGGTCCAAGATCAATAATATAATCAGCGCTCTTAATCACATCCAAATTATGCTCAATAATAACCACCGTATTCCCCTTAGCAACAAGCCCATCAATAACCTTCAACAATTTTCTAACATCGTGAAAATGCAATCCCGTCGTCGGTTCATCCAAAATATAAAGCGTCTTCCCCGTTCCCTTCTTAGCCAACTCACGAGTCAACTTAATCCTCTGCGACTCTCCTCCAGACAAAGTAGTCGAACTCTGTCCCAACTTAATATAACCAAGCCCAACCTTATTCAACGTATCCAACTTCCTCCTCACCGACGGCACATTCTCAAACAAAACCAAAGACTCCTCAACGCTCATGTCAAGAATATCAGCAATACTCTTTCCCTTATACAAAATCTGCAACGTTTCCTTATTGTACCGCTTCCCCTTGCAGTCCTCACATTCAACATGCACATCTGGCAAAAAATTCATCTCAATCTTAATCGTCCCATCGCCCTGACACTTCTCACATCGTCCCCCAAAAACATTAAACGAAAATCTTCCAGGCCCATACCCTCGAATCTTAGACTCCCTCGTGCTCGCAAAAAAACTCCTAATCTCATCAAAAACTTTAATGTATGTCGCAGGATTACTTCGCGGCGTTTTCCCAATCGGCGACTGATCAATAACAATAACCTTGTCAATCTTCTCATCTAACTTTATACTCTTATGTTTCCCAGGACGAATCTTCGAATCCTTATTTAATTTCTTCTCCATCCCCTTATACAAAATCTCATTCATCAAAGTCGACTTCCCAGACCCCGAAACTCCAGTAATACAATTCAGTATACCAATCGGAATATCAACATCAATGTCCTTCAAATTATTTTCACCACACCCACTCATTTGAATATACTTATTACTTTGCCGTCGACGATTAGGCGTCTCAATTTTCATCTCACCAGAAAGATACTGCCCCGTCAAAGAATTCTTATTTTTCTCAATTTCCGCAGGTATACCTTTCGCTACAATTTCCCCACCATGAATCCCAGCACCAGGCCCCATATCAACAACATAATCAGCAGCCCGAATCGTATCCTCGTCATGCTCAACAACAATTAAACTATTTCCCAAATCCCGGAGCTTATGCAAAGTATCAATCAACTTTTTATTATCTCGCTGATGTAGTCCTATAGAAGGTTCATCTAAAATATACATAACCCCCATTAAATTGGCCCCAATCTGCGTCGCTAAACGAATTCTCTGAGCCTCCCCACCAGACAAAGTTCCAGCCTTCCTCGACAAATTCAAATAACCAAGCCCGACATTTTGCAAAAACCCAAGCCGGTCCCCAATTTCCTTCAATATCAACTTCGCAATCTCAAGTCGCTTATCATCCAGCTTTAAATTCTTAAAAAAATCAACACACTTTTCAATAGACATCTCAGTAACTTCAGCAATCGAAGCCCCACCAACGGTAACTGCCAACATCTTACTCTTCAGTCGTTTGCCCTTACAAACAGGACAAATCTTACTTCTCTGAAATTTCTCCAACATCCGTCGACGATAATCACTATCCGTCTTCTTATACAGCCTCTCACTTTGCGGAATCAAACCCTCCCATCCATTTTCCATTCTCATCTGCGCACCGTTAGACCACTTCCCATAAATCGGCTCCTCCGAACCATAAAACAAAATCGTCAATTGCTCAGTAGAAAAACCATCAACAGGACTAAGAACATCAAATCCAAATTTCTTCCCAACGGCCGCCATCTGCTGAATCCTCCAAGAGCTATCCATCTTCCCATAAAGCCTAATCGCCCCGTCCACTATGGGCACAGACCTATCAGGAATAATCAAATCAGGATCAAACTCAGTCTTAACCCCAAGTCCATGACATTCCTCACAAGCCCCAAAAGGACTATTAAAAGAAAACATCCTAGGCTGCAACTCCTCAAAACCAATCCCACATTTCGGACAAGACATCAGCGTAGAGTAAACATATTTCTTATTCTTAGAATCCAAAATCTCAATCAACCCATCCTCAGATTTCTTCGTCGCATTCTCAACCGACTCCCTCAACCTCGAAACATCATCAACAGAAACCCTATCAATCACAATTTCAATATCATGCTTCTTATATCGAGCCAACTTAACCTTCTCATCAGTCCGATAAATCTCACCATCAACTCGAACCCGAGCAAATCCATCCTTATTCAAATCATAAAGCAACTGCTCATAAGTCCCTTTCTTATGCCTGACAATTGGAGCAAGCACAGTAATGGTTCCACTCACATCAGAAGCAATTTTATCCGCAACTTTCTCAGGAGTCTGCGCCTCAATCGTTGTCCCATGCTCAGGACAATGAGGTATACCAACCCTCGCAAAAAGCAATCTTAAATAATCATAAATCTCAGTAACAGTCCCAACAGTGCTTCGCGGATTCTTGCTCGTAGTCTTTTGCTCAATAGAAATCGCAGGACTCAGTCCCTCAATTGTATCAACATCAGGCTTATTCATCAACCCCAAAAACTGCCGCGCATAAGAAGACAAAGATTCAACATAACGTCGCTGCCCCTCAGCATAAAGCGTATCAAAAGCCAAGGTCGATTTCCCCGACCCAGACAACCCAGTCACAACTACAAATTTCTCCCTCGGCAAATCAATGCTAATGTTCTTGAGGTTATGCTCTCTCGCGCCCTTAATTCGTATGTCTTTCATAGTCTAGAAAAAGTAATCTATAACAAATAATACAAACAGGGGTTTAAATTTCTTCCGATAACACTGTTTCCAGTTAAGCTTTTAAACCCACAAGCCCCTAAAATAACAGGTGATTAGTCACCAGACTATTTCTGGCAAAACAAGATGGACCCAAGAACAAGAAAATTAGCAAAATTAGCAGTAGATTACGCCCTAAAAGTTAAACCAAAACAAAATGTAATTATCTCAGGTGGAGTCGAAGCTCAAGATTTCATAATAGAACTCTATAAGCAAGTAATTCTAAGAGGAGCCCACCCAGCAACAAGAGTCGGACTTCCAGGAACAGCAGCATTCTTTTACAAAAACGCAAAAAAACACCAAATAGAAAAATTCCCAGAAAACTTCAACCACCTAGTAAACAATTCTCAAAAATACATAGGAATCAACACGACATCAAATTCCAGGCAATTAGCAAACTGCGACCCTAAAAAAATCTCCGCAAGACAAAAAGTCATAAAACCAATTTCAAAATACATTTGCAACGGTAGACCAGATATGCAAAGAAGCACAGTTGCATTCCCTTGTGTGGCTCTAGCCCAAGAAGCAGAAATGGACATCACAGAATACGAAAATTTCGTATACGGCGCATGCCTACAAGATTGGAAAAGAATCGGAAAACGAATGAATCAAATTCTAGCCAAATTCAAGCAAGGAAAATCAGTTCACTTAATCGGCAAAAGAGTCGATTTAAAATTTGACATCCACGGCAAATTAGCAAAAACAGATTTAGACGGCGACAATATACCAATGGGCGAAGTCTTCATGGCACCAGTCAGAGAATCTCTAAACGGATGGATAAAATTCGACTATCCTGCAATCGAAGCCAGCAAAGAAGTAACAGACATCTATCTAAAATTCCAAGACGGAAAAGTAATTGAGGCAACCGCATCAAAAAACGAAAAATTCTTACACGAAATGTTAGCAACAGACGAAAACTCATCTTACGTCGGAGAATTCGGAATAGGAATGAATCCAAAAGTAATCAAATTCACAAAAAACCTTTTATTCGACGAAAAAATGGGCGGAACAATCCACCTAGCTCTCGGCACAGCTTACGAAGACAACGGCGGCGGAAACGACTCGGCAATCCACTGGGACATCGTCAAAGATATGTCAAAAGCAAAGATAATTCTCGACGGCAAAGTCGTCCAACAAAACGGCAAGTGGAAAATTTAGTTAAACTTTTAAACCAACCAACTTACTACATAATATGCTCTCGTAGTCTAGTGGCCAAGGATGCCGCCCTCTCAAAATGGGGATTTTAGTCGATGAGATGTCAAATCCACGTCCTCTTGGGCGACCATTAGTCTCTTAGAGACTTCTTGGAGAACGGCGGTGACCCGGGTTCAAATCCCGGCGGGAGCATGATACCTTTTTGACCAATCAAGGGGACAACTTTTTGTTTAAAA
>CAZETU010000006.1:0-74160 GCA_964514585.1 Candidatus Woesearchaeota archaeon
TATACTATTGAGGCACAAGAATCTTTAACAAATTCTCTTTAAAAAGATTTTGATTGGTCGCGGAGGAGATTTTGGACTTTTTCTAAGAGGTCACATTTGAGAAATGGTTTTTGCATGAAGTCGTCGACTCCGTTAGCCTTGAGTTCTTCTTTTTGACTAATTGCCATTGGCCTTGTGTCTATCAAGATGTATTTTGAGTTTGAGTTTTGTTTCTTTAATTTCGTTACAAGATCTATTCCTTGCATGTCAACTAAAATGCTATCGACTATAAATAAGTCGAATTCTTCTTCTTTTGTTGCTTCTAGAGTTTCTTTCCCTGAACAAGTCAATTTTACTTTGAAGTCATTACAATTTAAAAGGTGCTTTACTGCATTTCCAATGTCGACGTTGTCTTCTGCATATAATATTTTTTTCATCTCTTCAATTGAAGACTTTTAGCAGAATTTAAATATCTCTTTCCCCCTAAGGGAATAGTGGATGTCTATGAGGCGCTGGATTTAAGCGATGGCGAAAAGAAAGTTTATTTGGCTTTACTTAAATTGAAGGGTGCAAGTACTGGGCCCATTTACAAATCTGCTGGAGTTTCTCAATCTAAAGTTTATGAAATTCTTGATAGACTAAAAAAGAAGGGGTTGGTATCATTTATTCAAAAAAATGAGACACGATATTGGAGTCCTGCTAATCCCCTTATTTATTTAGAAAAACTTTCTTGTGATATTTCTGAATTGAAACGACGTAGAGAGATTTTGAAGTGTGAATTGCCCAAACTTTTAGAAGAAGAAAAAGAACTTACTGAGGATGTTAGAGTTTTAGAGGGGTATAATGGATATCGGACTGTCATACATAGCGTTATAGAATCTCTTAAGCCTGGAGAAGAGTTGATTTTTTTTGGGTCTCCTGGGAAAATTCCTGAGCCTTATTATTCTTTTCTTAAATCTATTAATTCTGATCGTTTAAGCAAGAATATCTATTTTAGAATGATTTATGGGGAGTCTAATCGCGATCTTTCAAGGAAAATTTTTGGCTTTAAAAAAACGAAAGTTAAATTTATTGATGGTCCAACACCGTCAGCAATTATTATTGGAAAAGATATTGTTGCTCTTTATTTGTTGAGCGATAAAAATAGATTTATTCTTATCAGAAGTATCGAGATGGCTAATAGTTATAGAATGTTTTTTGAGGGTATGTGGAATATTGCTCATGATTAATTATTTGGAGAATTGGTTTTTAAGGCTTTGAATTATTTCTTTTTTTTTACAACTTTCTTTTTTACAGAAGGTGTTTTTGTCTTTTTTCCTGAAAGAGATGTAATTTCGTTTCTTAGTTTTCTCATTTCTTCAAGAAGAGTTGCGTGGTTTAGGCTTAGGTGTTGGACCTTGTCATGAAGGTCTGAGAATGCGTCGTTTAGCATTAGCATGTCTTTTTTTACGTAGCCGAAACTTGCTGAGACATTTTTTTCTACTTGATTTGCTGATTTTTCCATGATATTTCATAGATTTATTATTTATAAAACTTCTGCTTTTCGTAACTTTAGAATTACGACGGATTTATTTTCTACCAACGTATACGAAATAATTTTTTGAGACCCTTGATGCTACTGTCATGAATCCTAATCCTTCGGCTGCTCTTATGCAATCTTCTATATTTATGGAGGTATGTTTGTCGTAACATGCTTCAAAACCTTCTTTTTTGATCACCCTTCTTTCATTATCAAAGCAAAATATTTTTCTAAAATCTCTTTTAGAAGTTCCTTTTATGTTGTAATCTAAAATGAGTATTTTTCCGCCTTGTGTTAAATAGGGGTATATTTGTGAAAGTATACTTGGGTCTTCATGAAATACAAAATTGGCTCCAGCGGTTTTAAAACCTCCTTGTGTTAATTCGGCTATAGAATTTGAAAATGTTATGTTTGGCTGGCTTGTTTTATGATGTAATTCTCTTGCTTTTTTGATTTGATTTGGATCTGGATCATAACCAACTATTAAAGATTCTCTTTTGCTCATTGACTCTATTATTGAACTAAGGCCATTGCCACATCCAAAATCAAGATGGGGATTCCCTATATTTGAGATTATGTTTTCTCTAAATAGAGTTGACACTTCTTGAAAATTTGCATATTTACGTATACTCATAAAAAATTAAATTTGGAATGGTTTATAAGAGTATTTGATTTGGGTTGAATATGGGAAAGTATGAACTTTTGGCTCCGGTTGGGGATTTTAAAAATTTATATACAGCGATTGAAGCTGGGGCTGATGCGGTATACTTTGGGATTCGGGGACTGAATATGAGGGCTGCGGCTAAGAATTTTGGGATTAGAGATATTCCTCGGATTCGAAAAATTTGTGATTTGAAAAATGTGAAGATGTATTTGACTTTAAATACGGTGATGTATGATGGGGATTTGAAGACGATTGAGAAGATCGTTAAGGTTGCTCAGGGTAAGGTTGATGCGATTATATGTTGGGATATGGCGGTTATTGAACTTTGTCGGAAGTATAAGATTTCTTTTCATGTTTCGACTCAGGCGTCTGTTTCTAACGTGATGGCAGCTAAATTTTATAAGAAACTTGGGGCTAAGAGAGTTGTTTTGGCTAGAGAACTTTCTTTGAATCAAATTAAAAAGATTGCTAAGGTTATTGATGTTGAGTGTTTTTGTCATGGGGCGATGTGTGTTGCGGTTTCGGGTAGGTGTTTTATGTCGCAGTATATTCATGGGTTGTCGGCAAACAGGGGACAGTGTGCTCAACTTTGTCGAAGGACTTGGAATGTTAAGGATGATTCTGGTAATGAGTTGAAGTTGGAAAACTCCAGGGTTATGTCTGCTAAGGATTTGTGTACTCTGCCATTTGTTGATAAAATGAAAAAAGCGGGAATCGTTTCGTTTAAAATTGAGGGGAGGAATCGGGGACCTGAGTATGTTAAGGTTGTTGTTGAGGAATATCGGAAAGCCTTGGATGGGGATTTGAGTAGGGCTGAAATTATTGAGGGTATTGAAAATTTAAAGAAGGTATACCATCGGGGTTTTAGTTCTGGATTTTTCTTGAAGATGCCGACTTCGGATGATTTTTCGTTTAGTGAAAATGGAGAGCAAAATGAGAAGAAGAAATTTGTTGGAAAAGTTTTCAAGTATTGGCCGAAGGTGGGAGCTGCTTCTGTTAAGATGAATGCTGGGAAATTGAGTGTTGGCGATGAGGTTTATGTTATTGGAAATAATAAGGCGATAAAGAGAGCGGTTGTTAAGAGTATTGAGCTAGAAAGGAAGGAAGTTGTGGTTTGCAAGAAGGGCGACGAGGTTGGAGTTGATTTTGGAGTTAAGGTTGGAAATGGTGACGATGTTTATGTTATCAAAAAAGCTAAATAGGTTTTAGGTATGTAGTTTCATGGAGAAGAGGGGAATATCTGCGATTGTTGCGAGTGTGTTAATAATTTTAATTACTATTGCTGGAGTTACGATTCTTTGGGCGGCAGTTATTCCTATGATTAAAAATAGTATTGAGTTGAGTAATCTTTGTTTTGATGCTAAGCTGATGATTGATGGTTCGAGTGGATATACTTGTTATGATTTTGAATCTAATGTTGTTTCAGTTTCTGTTAGCAAGGGAGTTTCTGTTGGTATTTCAAAAGTTGATTTTGCCTTTATTGTTGATGGGAATTCTCATGAGACGAGCAGGACTTTTTCTGGAGGTGTCAATGAGGGTGAGGTTTTTTATTTTGTTCTCGATGGTGATTTGGAGGAGATACGTGTTTCGCCGATAGTTACTAATGGTCGGTCTGAGAAAGTTTGTGATGCTGTTTCTATTACTCCTGAGGTAAAAAATTGTGATATTAACGCCGCTGAGTCTAATATTGAGAATGAATATGTCGCGTATTGGAAACTCGAGAATGATACGAGTGAAGTTACTGAGAGATTTGATGGGACAACCGCTGGAATTGTTGGTGATACCGAGGGAAGAAATGGAATTGGTCGGGGTTTGATTTTTGATGGGAGTGGGGGGTATATGGGGATTAATGATCCAATTAATCTTCAAGGTAAGAATTTTACTATTAGTCATTGGATAAAAACGACAACTATATTATCTCAGCAGTACACTGTGGCTAATACGGGGAATGGTAATGGATATAGGTTTGGAGTTCATGCAGGAGATCTTCAGTTTTTGGCGGGGATAAATATGACTAATTATACTGAACAAACTTGTCCAAGTGATATACAAATTAATGACGGGGAGTGGCACATGATAAGTGGGGTTTTTATTTATGGAGATGCGTTTTATGGTTATGTCGATGGCGAGTTTCAATGTTCTGTTGATATTGACGCTTATCCAACAATGTGGGACCGGGGGCCGAGAATTGGGACATCTTATTGTTGTCATAATTACGATGGAGAAATTGATGAGGTGGGGATATACAATAGAGGGTTGAGTGCTGATGAAATTGAGCAACTTTATCGGCTTCAAAAAGATTAAATAGTATGACTCAATATATTTATATGGATAAGAGGGGGGTATCTACGGTTGTTGCTGTAGTTTTGTTGCTTTTGGCTGTTGTAATTGCGGTTTCACTTGTTTGGACGATGGTTGTTCCGCCGATTAGAGATAAGATGATTTTGGAGCAACTTTGTTCTGAGGTAGATATTGAGATTGTTGGGGGGCGAGATAGTACTTGTTTTGATACGACGACTAGTGGTGTTGGTGTTAAGCTAGATAGGGGAAGCAGCGAGAATGCTATCTCCGAATTTCAGATTATCTTTTCTTTTGATGGGAATTCTAATAAAACAGAAAGAAGTTTTAGTGCTGGGGATCATCCTCGTGAGGTTTTTGACTTTTGTTTTTGGGATGGTGTTAGCTCTTGTATTGAGCCTAATGGTGTATCTGTTGCACCAATAATAACTTATGGTAAGACGAAGAGGGTTTGTGATATTGTGTCAACAATAGATGAATTTCCACCTTGTTCATCAGGGGTTGCTCCGTAATGAAAAAATTTAAGTAAGGAAATTCTGTTATTTATTTATCATAGTCATTGCAACTAAGGCTGCAGTGATTGGGCCGTTCACACGCGGCGTGTGCGGCCCGCTCATAGTTTTTTTGATGTTTGTCGAGGATAAAAATACTTTTTTGGTCTTAAAGCACCTAACTTAGTTTAAATAATACATATACTCAATCACAATAATCCTTAAATAGTGTATAATATACACTAAGGTATGGAAAAAACAACTCAAAATAAAATGCGAGAATATACGGATAAGTATTTCCTTAGAAGCAAAGAGATATTGAAAGCTAAGGAATTGAACCCTTGGGTAAATATGCAAGTGTTTGTTCGAACTGGTCCTGGGAAGACGGCGGGAATAAATGAGGCAGTGAATTTAATTATGGAAAATAGTGATATTGCTGCACAGGGTGGTAGAATTTATGCTAAGGGTGATGGAGTTGATTATGCTCCAAGCGAGACTCAGATGAATATTGTTGCACCTATTCAAAGTATTATTGAGCTTGAGACTGTTTATCTTGGACCAATTGCGGCTGGCGTGACTCGAGAGAATGATGGGAAGGATTTGGATTTTAATGCGATTGGTCAACAGATGAGGCAGGTTGTTGATTTGGCTGGGGACAGGCCGGTTTTGTATTTCGGTGCTAGACACTGGCATTGGACTTATGATAGTGCTCTTGCGAATTTGGCTTTTGAGAATGGATGTGCTGCGGTTGCAACTGATAATGGAGCTAGACCTCGAGGGAAAGAGGGAGTTGGAACTATACCTCATGCTCTTGAGAATGTTTTTGCTTATTACTATGGTAGAGAGAATGCTGTTGTTGAGTCTACTCGGGCTTTTGATGAAGTGATTGATCTAAGTGTTCCACGAATTGCTTTGGTTGATTATAACAATAGGGAGAGTACTGATACGTTGAATACTGCTGTGGCACTTGAAGGTAGATTGACTGGCGTTCGAGTTGATACTTGTGGAGAGAATTTAGCTGAAGGTGGTCAGATGGGGAATAGAAAATATTGGCAAGGGAAGGGCGTTACTGTCGAGGGTGTTTATGCTTTGCGAAAGAGATTGAATGAGGAAGGGCACGAGGGCGTTGGGATAATTTTGAGTAGCGGGTTTAGTAATCCTGAAAAAGTTAAGGCGTTTAACGACGGTGAGGCTAAATATGGGATGCCGCTTTATACTGGGATTGGAGCTGGTTTTCTTGATGGGATTCGGACTGCAACTGCTGATGTTGTTGCTGTTGGTGAGACTCGTGATATGGTGGACTTTTATACTGGTAATGGTGTTGAGGCTAAAAATGTTGTTCACAAGGTTGGAAGGCCGCCTAGGTTAAATAAAAGTTTGAGGAGGGTGGCATGAGAACTGATACGGCGGTTTATGAGACTGATGTTCAGGGAGATTTCGTTTATAGGACGGGTGCGCTTTTTGTTAATGGGCAGAAGGGCTGGACGAATAAGCCATATGGGGCTGAGGCGAGATTGCCAAATGTGATTGAGCTCCATAATTATGCTGAGGCGACTGGGATGAGAATTTTGGGTTCAGTTGATCGTCATTTTTACGAAGATGTGGAATTGATAAGGAATGAGGGTGGAGTCTTTGATGATCACTGTATGAATGGGACTGAAGGACAGTTGAGGATTAAAGAGCTGGAGCCGCAAAAGGATATTTATGTTCGTGCTAAGGACGGTCCTCTTTTAGGAATTAGGAATTATACTGTCGGAGAATTGGATGCTTTTGTTAAATCGGGAATGCATCTTATTTTTGAGAAGCAAAGTTATGATGTTGTTACTAATCCTAATTTTGATGTTGCATTGAGACAACTTGCTGGCGATGGTTTGCGTAAGATTATTGTGAATGGATTTGCGACAGATTATTGTGTTAGGGCTGCGGTTGAAGGGATGGCTAAAATTAGAGATGCTCGTGGTTTGGATTTGCAGCTTTATGTTGTAAGAGATGCTGTTGAGGAAGTTAATATAGATTTTACCGGGAATGTCGACATGGATTTTGGAAAGAAGGCCCTAGAAGAAATGGTGGGTGCCGAGATTAGAGCAAAATTGGTAACTACTGCTGATGTTTTGGAGGGGAAAATATGAAAAGAATAATTTTACCGACAATGAATCCGGAGAAAGTTGCTGATCAGATTGGAGAATTTATTTTGAATGAGATTGTTCCGATTAAATATACTGGTGCGGTTATTGGACTTAGTGGCGGAGTTGATTCGACGGTTGTTGCGGGATTGGCGAAAAGGGCTTTTGAAAAGTACAATAGAGATAATGATGCTGATTTGGTTTTGAGGGGGTATATCTTGCCGTCTAAAGTTAATCATAGTGACGATGCGCGTGATGGGATATTGGTTGCTGAGAAGCTTGGCATACCTTATGAAGTTTTGGAAATTGAGCCTTTGGCGGAGGCTTTTAGGACGACTAATCCTGAGACTTTTGAGAAATCGTATCATGTTGGGAATTTGTACTCGGAACTTCGGGCTACTGTTTTGCATCGGAAAGCTGGAGCTGAAACGAAGTTGGTTTTAGGGACGGGAAATCGTGGGGAGGATTTTGGTGTTGGGTATTATACTTTGTTTGGGGATGGTGCGGTTCACTTGAGTCCGATAGGTGGATTGTCTAAAAGATTGGTTCGCGAGATGGCGGTATACCTGGGATTTGAGGAATTGGCGGATAGGGTTCCGAGTGCTGGGTTGGAAGATGGGCAAACTGATTTTAAGGATCTTGGATATAGTTATGATTTTGTTGAATTATTAGACGAAGGCAGAAAGCAGGGTTTTGATTCGGAGGAGTTAGTGGAGCATTTACAAATAATTGAAATGTTTGATGTCGAGAAGGGTAAATATGAAGGTAGTTACGAGAAAGCTAAGTTTGAAAATGTCGAGGATGCTATTGGAGATATTCATTTCCGTGGGAAGATATCTAGGATAAAAGCGAGGATAGTTTGTCCTCCTGTTTGTGAAGTAAATTTGGATTATGATTGGGATCCTCAAGTTAAGCTTGAGAATTTAAATTAAGAAGCTTGCAAGATGTTTAATGAAGATTTTTTTCAGAAGTTTAGAAAGGTATTGGTTTTAGGTACTGGAGGAGGAAATGATATCGTTAGTGCCACGGTTGTGGCTTCGTATTTTACAAATAGAGGAATTGAATGTGATGTTGCGGGGATATTGAGTCCTGGAGCTGTTCATTATTTTGATGGTAAATTAGAGAGGGTGGTTAATAGGATTGGGGACAATGTGTCTAGATTTATAGACGGTAAAAAACCTAAGCAAATTTCTTTTGTTGATGCTAATCTGCCTGTTTGGGCTAGGGAAGAAGGTTATACTGTTGGGAATTTTTATGATTTTTCTTTGAGAAAGGGGACTGAAGAATTGGTTAATGGGGTTAATCGTTTGATTGAAGAGAATGGATATGATTTGCTTCTTGGTGTAGATGTGGGCGGAGATATTTTGGGAAGAATTGGTAAGGATCGTAATTTGCTTTCGCCTCAGATGGATTTTTCGACATTGTATCTTTTGGGGAAGGCAGGGGTTAAGTCTTACTTGTGTGAATTTGGGCTGGGTACAGATGGTGAGTTGAGGCCTGAGGGCATGAGAGAGATATTGAAAGAGTTGAGAGAAGAAGGCGTTGTGTTATCTGAGGGGGAAATTAAATTGGAGGATCCAGAGACTGAACAGTTTAAGAGACTTTATGAAAAAGTTTCAAAAGTAAGGGCGGGGCATACACAATTTATAACATTGAAAACTTTGGTTGCTAATCCTAAAGAGGATTTGGCGTTAAGTTATCACTCGAGATATAATCTTGGGAGTAAAATAATTGATAATGAGTTTGAAGTAGTAATCCCGAAAGAAACATTTGGTAAGACTTTTTTATTGGATGCTAAGAAATTGGCTGGACTGAGGACTGAGACTGCATTTGGCTATAGGAATTCTCTTGAGCAATTTTTAAGATTGAAGGAGAATGCCCCAGAGTGGAAAACGGAAATGGATTTGTGCTATACGGAAATAAGTGGTAAGAAGGTTTATGTTTTGACCCCGTCGACAAATGTCCCATCAAGTCTGAGAAGGGAAATTCTTAAGGAGGGGCTGGGTAATTTAGAGCGAGGCGAAGCAGATTATGTATTAGTATTAAATCGTGATAAAGATTACATTGGTCAGAATTTATTTACAAGTGAAGTCGGGAAGTTTGTGTTGGTTTCAACCTCGTCTGTTATGGATGAAGTAAAGGGGGTTTTGGAAGATGCCGTTTGTTAAGTATGTGAATCCTGCTGCTACGGCGGATATTATTTTAGAGAATGATTCTGGTGAGGTTCTTTTGATTAGGAGAGGAGAGGAGCCTTATGTTGGTAAGTGGGCGTTGCCTGGTGGTCATATTGAGTATGGGGTTGAAACTCTTGAGGAGTGTGTTGCTCGAGAGTTGAAAGAAGAGACTGATGTTGAGGTTGAGGTTGATGATTTAACTTTGTTGGATAATTATTCTAAACCTGGCAGGGATCCTCGAGGACATTATATTACGCATGTTTATTTTGCTAAAAAATTCAAAGGTATACCTAAGGCTAATGATGATGCAATGGACGCTCGGTGGTGGAGCTTGAGTGATTTGCCTGAGTTGGCGTTTGATCATGCGGATATTTTGAGGGACTATAGGGCAAGATGAAGTATGTGGAATGTCCCGAGGTATACGACGGAAATGAGAGTAATTTGTTTTTGGCTGGTGGAATAAGTGGTTGTTCTGATTGGCAAAAGGAAATGGTTGAGTTGTTGGAAGGTGAAGATTTGGTGGTTGTTAACCCGAGGAGGAAAGGTTTTGATATGGATGATAAAACGATGGAGAAGAAACAGATATTGTGGGAATATGAGCATTTAGAGAAGGCTGATATTGTTTCTTTTTGGTTTGCGTCTGAGACTATTTGTCCTATTACTTTGTATGAGCTTGGGGAAATTTCTAAAATGGATAAAGTTGTTTTTGTTGGTATTGATCCTGGGTATGTTAGAAAAAAAGACGTTGAAATACAGATGAGCTTGATTAGACCAAATGTTGAAATAGTTTATTCTATTGAGGATTTAGCTAGACAAGTGAAAAATGAAATTCGGTAAGATACTAGTTGTTGAAAGTAGGAAGGTAACAGAGAATCATCTGGATAGTGTTAGGAATGTTCGGGAGATTTTGGATAGACGTGATGTTAATTATACGTGGATTAGTTATGATGATTTGTCGAAAGGGTTTTTTGATGATGTTGATTTGGTGGTGACGATTGGAGGGGATGGAGTTTTTATTCGCGTTTCGCATTTTGTTCGTGATACGCCTCTTTTGGGAATTAATAGCGACGAGGATACTAGTGAAGGGGCATTGAAGGAGATTTCTGGGAAGGATTTGAAATGTTTCGAGGAGATTTTGGATGGGAACTTTGATGTTGTACAAAGGACGCGGGCGCGGGTTGTTAGGAATGGGGAGCTTGTGAAGGAGCTTGCGATTAATGAGGTTTATGTTGGGGTTGAGAATCAGTTTCATACTTCGAGGTATACCATTGAGCATGAAGGGCAGGAAGAAGAGCAGAGGAGTTCTGGGGTTTTGATTGCGACGGGAACTGGAAGTAGCGCTTGGTATAATTCGGCTGGTGGTGAGAAGTTTGATGCAAGTGGGAATAGCTTGAAATTTATTGTTCGGGAGCTTTTTAGTGCTAGATTATTTCGTCCTAGAATTTTGCATGGGGAAATTTCGGGTGAGAAAGAAATTGTTTTGAAGTCTAAGAGGAAAGATGGTGGGGTGATTGCTATCGACGGTGCTATTGTTTATCCGTTTAATTCTGATGATGAAATTAGGATTCGGGTTTGTAGTCAAAGATTAAATGTTATTGTGCCGAGAAAATGAGGGTAGGGATATTTGGTGGGAGTTTTGATCCGATCCATAATACGCATTTGAGAATTGTTAAGGAAGTTATTGGCAAGAAATTGGTTGATGAGGTTTGGGTGATGCCCTGTAAAGAACATGCATTTGGAAAGAGGTCTGTTATTTTTGATGATCGTGTTGAAATGGTTCGATTGGCAGTGGATGGTTTGGAGAGAGTTCGGGTTAGTTTATTTGAATCTGGGATTGATGGGGTGACGTATACCTACAAAACTATGGGGCTTTTGAAAGAGAAATATCCTGAGTATGAGTTCTTGTGGATTGTTGGGTCGGATATTCCTAGAGTGATAAATAAGTGGAAAAATTACGATGAGCTTTTGAGGGAAATTGAATTTGTTGTTTTTGAAAGGGAAGATTACCCTATTGAGAATAAGTTTGGGATGAGAATTAAAGGTGCGATTCGTGATAATGTTGATGGGGCTTCGTCGACTGAGATTCGACAATGTGTTCAGAATGGCGATTCTTTAATTGGACTGGTTCCTGGGGCAGTTGAAAAATATATAAAGCGAAAAGGGCTGTATAAGTTATGAAAGAAAAGGGATTGAGGGATTATGAGCATCCATCGGTTACTGCGGATATAGTTGTTTTTTCCGTGAAGGATAATGACTTGAAGGTTTTGTTAATTAAGCGAGCGCTCAAACCGTTTGAAAATAAGTGGGCTATTCCTGGCGGATTTCTTCGGATGCATGAGTCTCCTGAGGATGCAGCTCATCGAGAATTAAGGGAAGAGACGGGGGTTGATTCTTGTTATCTTGAGCAGCTTTATACATTTGGGGCGGTTGGTAGGGATCCAAGGGGTCGAGTTATTTCGATTGCTTATTTTGCTTTGATTAATTCTGATGATGTTTCCTTGAGGGCTACTACGGATGCTAAGGATGTGAAGTGGTTTTCTGTTGGTAAATTGCCTAAGCTTTCATTTGACCATAAGGAGATTTTGGATTATGCTTTGAAGCGGCTTCGGTGGAAGTTTGAATATACGACGATTGCGTTTTCTTTGTTGTCTGGAAAATTTCCGTTGTCTAACTTGAGGAGAATATATGAGACTGTTTTTGATAAGAAGTTTGATAAGAGGAATTTTAGTAAGAAGATTTTGTCTTTGGGGATTGTGAAAGAGACGAGTGAGATTCAGCAGGGAGTTGCTTTTAGGCCGGCTCAGCTTTATGGGTTTACCGGGAAGGTTGGCGATATTATTAAGATGATTTAGATTTGTCTAGTATAATAATTCTTAAATAAGACTGATTTGTGGAGTTTTGTATGAAGGTAATTCCATGGATTGGGTATTATGGTAGAATGAAGTCAGCGAAGCAGGCTCTTGAAGGAGCGGGCTATACTGTTGACATGAGGGGGAATATGCATTGTGGGATGGGCGCTCTTACTCAAAATAATTATGATATTATGATAGTTCAGGATTCAGTTGAAGCTGGGACATTTGAATTGCCCGAGGGAGTTCGTCCTGATGATCCGATAGGAAGAGTTCAGGCTTTTTTGGGTGTAGTGAGGAGATTAGAAAGATATTCTGAAAGTCCGATTATTATTCCGCATACTATTTCTGCAATAGATAGAGCCAGGGAATTGGAGATTGATGCAAATATTCATCTTGTTAGTATGCTTTATGCTGATTCGACAACTTGTTTGGTTGAGACTGTTGGGAAGTATTTAAGCTAGGTTAATTTTATATGGAATGGGTTGTTGTTGATGTGACCTGAGTTGTTTGGTATAATAATTCTTAAATAAGGTTGATTTGTGGAATGGCTATGACAGATGAGATAGAAATTCCATGGCTTGGACAGAATAGTAGAGTAGATAGATATGTTCCTTCCTGTGGAAAAAAGGGATTTAAAATTATACCTTCTGAATCTGTAGCGAGTGGACTTGAGTTACTTAGGGAAGTTGATTATTATCCGGCCATTATTGTTCAAGACTGGATTGAGCCCAGAATGACTCTTCCAGCTAGAGTTGAATCTAATGCGGACATAGTCTCATATTTATTGCAAGAAGTGAGAAATATTCCAGATTATTGTTTTGAAGAAGGTGGAGGAGTTCCGATTCTTATTCCCTATTATCCTGGGGCACGTCAAGAATTAGAAAAACTTAGAATTGATAAGGGTATTTATTTTCTTGATATGAAAGCAGAGGGTGGTTCTTTGGACTGTGTTGCCAATAAACTTGTAGAGATTTTGAGTCTTTAGAAATTTTTATAAGGGGAGGAATCTTAATTTTACCATGTTAGAGCAGTACTTTGAGAATCAATATTTGAGGGCGTTGGTGGTTTTCGTAGTTGTGTTTGTAGTTTTGAGATTGGTGGTTTATATTATTGCCCATGTTTTGCCGAAGCTGGTTTCTAAGACTAAGACAACTTTGGATGACGTTATTCTTGAGAAGACTTCGTCGCCGTTGACGATTATTGCGCTTTTGGCTGGTGTTCGTTTTGCTATTGGCGAGGTTAATTTGCAAGAGACTTTGAGCATGACGATTGAAGGAATTATTTTGACTTTGATTATTTTTGCTGCTGCTATCTTGGTTTATTATGTTTTGGACTCGTTGATTATGATTGGGTTTAAGGAATTTGGTGGTAAGTCTAAGGTAAAAATTAATGAGAGCTTGTTGCAGTTTTTTCATAGTATTTTGAAGATTGTGATTATTGTGGTTGCGTTCTTGGTGATTTTGGCTAGTTGGGGAATTGAGATTGGGCCGCTTTTGGCTGGGCTTGGCGTTGCTGGTATTGCGATTGCTTTTGCTTTGCAGTCTACTTTGAGTAATATTTTTGGTGGGATTTCGATGTTGCTTGATAAGTCGATTAGCGTAGGGGACGCTGTTAAGTTGGACGATGGAACGATGGGAAAAATAAAGAAAATTAATCTTAGGAGTACTAAGGTTTTGACGTTTGATAATGAATATATGATTGTTCCGAATGGGAAGTTGAGTGAGAGTAATATTCAGAATATTGCGTTGCCTGAACCTAAGGCTCGAGTCGTTGTTCCTTTTGGTGTTGCTTATGGTAGTGATGTTGATAAGGTTAAGAAAGTTGTTTTGGCGGAAGTTAAGAAAGTTGAGCATTATGTTGATGACCCTGAACCTTCTGTTAAGTTTTTGGAAATGGCAGATTCAGCTTTGAATTTTAAGGCGTTTTTTCATGTTGATACTTATGAGAATAGGTATGCCGCACTTGACGAGGCTAATACTCGAATTTACAAGGCTTTAGGTAAAAATAAGATTGAGATTCCATTCCCTCAGATGGATGTTCATTTGAAGAAGAAGTAGCTAGTTAGTTTTTATGGCTGTGATTAGAATTATTGCTCCGAGGACGAAGCCGGCTATGATGTCTGTTAACCAGTGGACTCGAAGGTAGATTCTTGTGAAGCCGATTAGAAGGATGATTAGGGTTGTGATTATTGTTATTAATTTTGTTTTTTTCTTTGGGATTAGGTAGACTAACATTCCTAGGAATACTACTACGACAGTTGCGTGGCCGCTTGGGAAAGAGTGACTGGTGCTTTCGATTAGAGCGTTTAGAGGTCTGGATCTTTGGGATACTTCTTTTGTTATCCAAATTAGTGCTCCTGTAATAATCATTGTTATAGCGAATATGGTTCCTTTTTTTCTTGAGACCTTTAAAAAGAGGTATGCTGAGATTATTAGGGAGATTACGATTAGGACTTCGGGTTCGAAGATTGTTGAGACGATTTTTGAGAATATTGTTAGGGGTTGGTTTTCGATTTGGGTCATTAGAGCGTTTGTGGCTGTGTCAATTGTCATGTTGGAATTAGTTTATGTAAATATTTAAAATGTTTGGATTGCTTTGGTTGTTATGGCTAAGATTGTTTTGATTTCTTGTGTTAGTATGAAACTTAATCATGAGTCTGCTGCTCGAGATTTGTATGTGAGTCCACTTTTTTGTAAGAATCTTCGATATGCCGAGATGCTGAATCCTGATAAAATTTTTATCTTATCGGCTAAATATGAATTACTTGGGCTTAATGATATTGTTGAGCCTTACAATAAAACTTTGAATACCATGTCTTTGGAGGAAAATAAAAAATGGGCAGATTTGGTTTTGAATCAGTTGAAAGAGTTTTCAGATTTTGAGAATGATGATTTTGTTTTTTTGGCTGGCAATAATTATAGAAGATTTTTGATTCCGCATCTCAAGAATTATTCTGTGCCAATGGAAGGTTTGGGTATTGGAAAGCAGCTTCAATGGTTAACTAAAAAAATTAAGGGTGGGAATTGTAGGGTGCTTCATAGATTGTTTGATAAAATGGAAAAACACTCATTTCCTTTTGATGAAGGTGGTATCCCAAAAAATGGGATTTATGTTTTATTTGAAAAGGGTGAAATGGGACATTCTGGGAATAGGGTTGTTCGCGTTGGTACACATACTGGAGTTGATCAACTTAGGTCTAGGTTGTTTCAGTATTTTTTGAATGAGAATAAAGATAGAAGTATTTTTAGAAAAAATATCGGAAGAGCTTTGTTAAATAAGAGGGGAGATTCTTTTCTCGATAGCTGGGAGTTGGATTTGACTACCCTTGAGGCTAAGGAAAAATATAGCAAAGAAATTGATTTTAAAAAACAGAAAGAAACTGAGGGGCAAGTGACTAGGTATATTCAAGATAATTTTTCTTTTGTGGTCTTTCCCGTTGGGGATAAGGTTCGGAGACTTGAGATTGAATCTAAGATTATATCTACGGTTTCTAATTGCAAAGAATGTTTTCCTTCTGCTGAATGGTTGGGGAATTTTTCTCCTAAAGATAAAATTAAGAAAAGTGGGCTTTGGTTGGTTAATGAACTTTGGAAAGAGGGTTTGAGTGATGATAATTTGAAAGAATTAGAAAACTTAATATCTGTGGAATAAAATAAGCCCGTTACTATCTCGAATGTATATTGTGTCGCCGTCGGTGTTCCAAATGTGAGAGAATGTTTCTATATATTGTGAGTTGGGTTGTATTGTTGCTTGGTAGATGTGATTTGCATCGTCTTTGTATGTGATTTCTAAAATAATATTGCAGTTATTTTTGAGGGTTAAGGATTCTGGTTCGTCTGTTTTGAATTCTATGATTTCTATGCAGTTTTCGTTAGGTGATTTTTGCCAGAGGTTTAGTTGATTTGTTCTTGCGAATTCTTCGGCTTTTTTGAGGGCTTCGTAGTGATGGTCTTTTTCATAGTAGTATAAATTTCCTAATCCTTCTTTCAAAATTGCCTCGTTGATGTTTTGATTGTTTAGGAAAATGTAGGCTAAGGTTCTGCCATATTTGTCATGACCTGTTTTTTCGATTGAGATTTTGTTATTTTGAATTGTTTTATTAAGGAACTGTTTTGCCTCTTTGTAGAATTGCTTTGATCTTTCTGGGGTATTGATTCCTTCGAGTCTTAGGATTTCTCCGGATTCTAATTTTATCGTATCTCCATCTGTTATGTGTTGGACGTATGATGTTTGGAGTGATTTTGATGAGGCTATTTGGTAGTAGAAGATGCCTGATGTTATGAAAAGGATGATTAGGATCGTGGGTTTGAAGTTCATGGTTGTTTTAGGACAGTAAGGTTTAAAAGTGTAATTTTTGTTGATGTCATATGAGTAAAGTAAGGATTAAATTACAGAGTGTCGATATCGATAAATTGAATGAAGTTATCGATAGGATAAAGACGATAGCTAGTGGAGCTGGAATGCCAATAAGTGGTCCGATTCCTTTGCCGACTAAGCGATTGAAAGTTACAACTCGAAAGTCTCCTTGTGGGGATGGTACTGCTACTTTTGATAGATATGAAATGAGAATTCACAAGAGAGTAATTGACTTGCCAGCTAATGATAAAATTCTTCATAATATTATGAGAATATCTATTCCTAGAACTGTAAAGATTAAGATCGAAATGGTGGACTGAGGTCAAAAATTTCGTTGGTACAAAATTCTTTGGGAAATTTCTGCAGAAATTTAAATTGTTTAATTCTACGAGATGTGACTATTGGAATTAATATTTATTTGGCTTGTGCGGCTCTATAATTAATTTTATAAAGTGAGTTTTGTGTGATTTTTTATGGAACAAACATGGAGAGTTTATGCTCCGAAAGATAGGGATACTAGTTATGACTGTAAGGCGAATCTTAGGACTATAGTTAGCGTGGCTTTTGTTTTTGGTAGTCCTTTGAGATCTCATCTAAAGGCTGATTGGGGTGATGATATTTATTTGGTGAATGTTGATGATGAGGAAGTTGCTGTTGTTGCTAGGGAGAGGGGGCAGAGGACTCAATCTAAAGGGGTATTTGATGATAGGGAAGAGGGTATATTTTATTGTGTTTCTGATGGGAATGAACGGGCTGTTGAAAGTGCTATTGTGAAAACTTTTATGTAGATTGATTATTGATTGAAATATTTTTCTTGGTTAAGATATCGCAAGAGTTCATTGAATTCTTTTTTGATTTCTGGGAAGTCTTCAAAGTATTTTTCTTTGTGTTTCCTTATGAATTCTTCTGTCCAGTTTGTCCATTTTTCTTTGTGGTCTAAACCTTGAATTAAGGGATCTAATTTGTCTATTGCTGTTGCGAATTTTGCTTCTGGTGTTTTTCTTTCTCGGTATTCCTTGTGTAATTCTGAAATTTTAGTGGATTGAGTTTTTGGTAATTCTTTTAGAAAGTTTAGGTTGGGGGTGGTTTCGGAGTTTTCGTTTTTGATGTTTGGGTGTAGTGGCGTATCTCCGATTTCAATTTCTTCTATGTCGTGGTAGATTAGGAGGTCGTAGACTTTTTGTTTATTTAATTTTGTTAATATTTTTGAGAGGAAGTAATCTGCTAGAATTAGGCAGCTCCAAGAATGTTCTGCGACGCTTTCTTTTCTGTTGCCGTTTGTGCTTAGTCTGTCGATTCTTTTGAGTTCGTATAATTTTGAAAGTTCGATGAGTTTTGTCATGTTATATTAAATATTTTGATGTTTAAGAATTCTTTGAATGCTTAATTTTTTAAAGTGATTTTTGTGTGTCCCATTAAGCCCACGTCGCATAACGGTATTGCACAAGACTGGAACTCTTGACCCTTCGGGGTGCCCAGGTTCGACTCCTGGTGTGGGCGTTTATTCTAATTTACTTAGATTGAATTGGTGTGGTGATAGCTAGATGCGTAAACTAGATAAATCTGGATTATTTTTATTTGACATGGGTATTTTTAAATTTTTTAGAAATAGGAAAGCTATTTCGTCAGAAGTGAAAGTTGAGGATATTAGTTTTAGCGATATTGAAGACTGGATTAAGAAAAAGGTAGAAATACTTTTGCGAAATGAGACAGAGACGCTTAGGAAAGCTGAGGATAAATTGAAGGAATTTTATATTTCTGTTGAATCTAAGCTGGAAGGGTTGGAGAAAATTGATCTTAAATCTAAGAAAGAACACGAGCGGACGAAAATTTTGGTTAGACAGGGTTTGAATAATTATGTTAATTCGGTTCGTGTTTTATTGAGAGACTTGAATGGACTCGATAAGAACAATTTGGAAAATTTTGCTCGGGAACTTAATAAGATGTTCATGCATTTTGAAAAGACTAGTGCTGTATTTTATGGACGGGCTACTTATTTGATTGGGGATGAGATGGCAGCTGTTCGGAATGAAATTCGAATTTTTTATAATGGAATGCTTAAGGAGATTGGTGAATCGTTGATTAATGATTTGAAAAGGACTGATAAGATTAAATTAAAACTTGAGAAGATTAATAATAATAATTTTATGGAAATTGAGAAAGGGATTATGGTGAGGAATGAGAAAATTGATGAGGCTATGAATAAAGAAAAGGGATTGAGGGGTGAGATTGAGGAAATTTTGAATAGTTCGGAACATGCTTTGAGATTAAAGGTTAGAGAGAATATTGAAAAGTTTGAGGTTGGGTTAGATGGGGAAGTCGGTCGGTTGAAGGAACTCATTGATTTTAAAAAATTAACAACCCTTACTCATTCAAACGAAAGGGAACTTAAGACTGTTAAAGATTATAGGGCGCATTTTGTTTCAGAATTTTTTGAAGATAATGGAGAAAGATTGCTTGCTTTATTAGTGAGTTGCAATATGAAAAGTTCTGAAATTAATAATCAGGTTGATTTGATTAAGAAAAAAAGACTTGAGTTAGATGAGAAACGTAAGAAAGTTGGAGTTGATTATACCGTCGTTAAATTGAAGGAGATTGACGGAACTGTGAAAGAACGAGAAATTATTGAGTTGGAGAATATCAAAGAGGATCGTCGTTTGGAGGATTTAAAATTGAAGATGAAGGGGCTAAAGAATGAGGTTATTGAATTAGTTGAAGAGTTTGGTGGAATTAAGATCGTTTCAATACCAAGCTGATTTTTATTTGAAACTTTTACTTATTCCTTCTTTCCAGAATGATGGGAGCGGGTTTGCTATGAATCCTCTGAACTTGCTTGAATAAATGTGAGTTATTCCTTTATGTTCTTTGAATTTTTCAAAATGTTCGTTTGTTGATTCGTAAATTTTTTGGATTATTTTTCTTTCGAATTCTTTTTGTAGAAGTGAGGAGGGTTTTAGCGCTAGGAAGTCGGCTTGTCTTAGAATGTTTACTTCGAGGTTTGAGGAGTTTTGTGAAATAAATATTATGCTGATGTTTTTGTGTCGCGCTACCATTATTAATTGGCTTAGTAGTTTGTTTGCGTTGCTCATTGAACTTCTTGAATTGAACAGGACTCCTCCTTCGTCAATTAAGACCATTGAGTTGTTTTTGATTTTTTCTATGTCTGAGACGACGTTTATCCATGAGGGCATTTCTTCTTCTTTGAATCCTATTGCGAAACATTCTTTTTTGTGTCTTGAGTGGAAATTTTCTAGAAATTTTATTCCGAATGCGGTTTTACCTGATCCTCTTGCTCCTAAGATTATTCCTATTTGACTGTCGGATTTTGAAACGTGGTCTATCCACTTGAAGTAGTCGCCTTCTATTATATGGATGATTTTGAATTCTTCGTGTTTTGGTTTAATGGCATTTCTTTTTACTTTTACCTTTTCTACCTTGCTTTTTTCTGATATTTTTTTACCGAGTTTGTATGAACCTTTGACGTAATAGTATGGTAGTTTTACTATGAAAAGTAGGCTTTTGCCTAGATATTTTAGAAATTTTGAGTCTTCTTTTTTCTTCTTTTTTGCCATACTTAAGTTAATGTTGGTTTGGATTATAAATTTATGTTTACATTTTGATGTAGTTAGATTTAAAATAGTTAGATTTGTTAAGTTTTAGTAAGCCGCATCGTATTGGGCCCACATCGTATAATGGTATTGCACCGGTCTAGAAAACCGGGCCTGAAAGGGCATCCCCGTTCGATTCGGGGTGTGGGCGTTCCCTTATTCTAATGGTCGCGAGATGAAATTGTATATCATTAATTTTATATATTCTAATTATTTGTTTAGAGTATGAATAAAGAAAATTTAGAACTGGCTGAAGAGCATGTCAAGTTAGCTGGAGAGCTTGTGACGAAAGAAGCGCAAGAATCCGACGGCGATGAGAAGAAGATTTTGACTGATGCTGCTTTCTCGCTTGAAAAGGCTGAGGCTGATTTAGAAGAGAGTACCGATTAGAATTCCATTTCAATTCGTAGTTCTGTTAGCGCGTTGAGATATTTCCCTATCATTCTTAGATGGTGGAATATTTCTTTTTCGTCTTCGTTTGCTTTTTGGTATAGCTCGGCTGCTTCTAAGAAAATTTCTTTATCAATATTCGAGATTTTATTGACTTTTTCTGGGTCGAATTTGTAAAATAAATCGTAATAAATGTTGAAGGTGTCGCTTGTTGCCTTGGCTAGCTTTTTTATGTTGGTGAATTTTTCATTTGGGAAATCTCGTAATAGGTGGAATGATATGTTTTTGAATTCGTCTCCGATAAGTTCTAGTAGCCATAGGGTTGAAAATAATAATTCGGATTTTCTTAATTCTTGGTTGCTTGTTTTGTTTAGGATTCGAATGCAATAATCGTGGAATTTGTCTAGGTTGACGTCGACGTTGTGTATATTTATTAGGTTGCTGGAGTTATTTTTGTTTATGGCCCCCAGGGTCTCTTCTGTCATTTGTTGAATCAATAAGAAGACTCGTCTTAAGGAATTGTCAAATTCTTTGCTTGTTGTTTCGCCCATTTCTTTTATTAAAATGAAATCTTTTCCGTGCTCAACGATTTCAAAGCCGATAAATCGGTCTACGAATCCTTGCAAAGCGCCTAGGACATTTTTCTTTTCTCTTTGTTTTTTATATCTTAGGTCGAGTTTGTGGGTTGTGAAAAATTTATAGGGGTCGTCAAATGTTTGTTTTGGATCAAATTTAACTAGGACTTCGTCGTAACCTTCTCGGTAAACGGCCATGAAATATTTCCAAATGGTTGGGATATCCATACCTTCTATGTTGAATTCGGCTTTTTTCCTTTCGCTGGTTTTTTCTGTTGTAATAAAAAGTCCGTTATCTTTTTCGATTAAATCTATTTCTTTTCCTGGCATTAAATTAAATTTTTTACTCCAGTTGCTGGGAAGAGTTATTGTTAATGTGTTGTGTCCTTGTTTGATTATTTTTCTTTTCATCTTATTATTTATAGAGAAAAATATATTTAAATGTTTTTCAATATATACACTAGTGAAGATAGGGTTATATATATTGGGTAGAGAATATATTGGAAATTATTAAGTGAGAATTTTGGTTGATTTTTTTATGGAAACTAGAGAAGTCCGAGGCTGAAATGACGTGTGAGAGGTTGAAAGAATTAATGGAATATGAGTTGCCTCATTACCAAGAGCAACTTAGGGAAAGGGGGGTTTATTTTGATTGGCTAACTAAGTATGATGTTTGGGATTATTTAGTTGAGAGAGATTTCCAGAAGAGATATTTTAGAGAGTGGGCTGCGAACGAAAAGCGAGAATTTTGTGGTGGGTGTGATGCTAATGGTAGTTGTGATATTCGATGATTAGTCTAGGTTTGCGTTTATGACTCTAACATCTGGTGACCATAGTGAAACTTTGTCGCCTTTGAACCTTACTCCTCTTGCTACTTTTTGGACTAGTTCTCTTCTGGCTTTGTCCATATAGAATTCCATGAATTTTTCTGGTTGTTCTTGTTTTAGGATTTTCCAGAATAGTCCTTGGATGTTTGGGTAGGGAAATTTTGTGACGACGATTGAATTGCATTTTTCTCCGGCGAAGTCCACTCCCCTTGAACATTTCGTTGTGAAGAGAATGTCTTCTTCGCCTGATGTGAATTCGTCGATGTTTGTGTTACCTCGGGATTGGATATCTCTTAATCTTTCTTGAGTTATTAGGTTGTCGAATTTTAGTCTTGCATTTTCTTCTTCGGTTGGGAGATCTTTGAATGCTGAGACATGGACTAGCGTTGGGGGCTTTGCATTTGCCATACACAAATCTAATATTTTTAGATACATGTTTCTTGTGATTGTCCCATTTTTGTAGTTTGAGAAGCTACAGTTTCTTTCGAGGCCTGTTCGTTGTTTGTAGATTTTCCCTGGGTTTTTTGTTTCGGCTTCAACTACTTTGAAGCTATCTAGGCCGAAGATGTCTTTTAGGACTTGCTCTGAATGTAATGTTCCTGACATCATAACTAGGACGTTGTTTTGGTCTACTAGTTCTTGGAGTTTTTGGGCGAGGTTGATTGAGACTAGGCTGACCATAATGGTGTCTTCGGATTTTTTTGAGAAGAATCCTTTTTGGTTTTTGTCTTTTTCTATTTTGTCGATTGCGATGTATGTTTCGTCTAGGAGGTTTTCGAATATTCTGGCAATCTCTACGATGCTATTGTAATAGTTGAGTTCTTCGTCTTCGGCGAGGTTTGGATTTTCAAGGACTGTTTCTATTAGTTTTATAATTGGGGAAGATTTTATTTTTTGAATGTCAACTATTGGTGGGGAGAAAAGCATGTCGTTTATTTCATGAATTAGTTCTTTGACTTTGGTTCGTTTTTCTTGGTCTTTTGGGACTAGGCTTGAGAGGGCAGAGTGGAGTCGGTTTAGGTTGATTTTTCTTTCGTTAGCGAAGCTGTCTAAGAATTCGTCGCATTCGTCGATTATTTCTAGGTCTGTTTTTGGCTTTCGTCCCATTTGGGTTTCGATTTGATATTTCATTGAGTTGAAGATTAGGACATCAGCGTCTTTGTAGGATTTGTATTGGTCATAATATCCGCAGCCAGTTTTTCTGCAGAATAAGGCGTATTCTTTTCCGCAGATTGCTTCGTATTTTTTCTTGTTGGTTTCTGGGAGACCTTTTGGATTTACTTCTGCGGGCATTAATGGAGCCCAGTATGGACAGGCTGGTGCGATATTCATTCTTTTGACGTCGGAGGCTGTGGAAAAATCTCCTTTTTCTACTTCTGGGTTCATGTCGACGTATTTTAGAAGTTGTTCTGTATTTTTGTCTCGGATTTCAATTGTACAAGGGAGTTCTGGGTCGTCGGCTCTTTCTCCGCTGAACGGACATCTGAAATTATTTCTGCCTTTGATGACTGCGATATTTAGAGGCTTTTTGTCTTTGAGGATGAATTGTTTTTTTGTGTAGTCTGTTTCGTATTGTTCTTGGAGGGATTTTATTGGGACGACTATGGAAGTTTTTTTGAAATGTCTTGCGAGGTTTAGGGCGATTGCGCTTTTCCCAGAGCCGCAAACTCCTTTGATGAAGATGATTTTGTTGCCGTCATTAATTGCGTCTAGGATTTCTTTGACTATGTCTGCTTGGGTTTTTCCGTTTGAGAAAGTTAGGGGCGGAAGTTCTTCGCTTGAGCTACTGAATAAATTTGCCCCATCGCCTGAATCGTCCTCGGTTTTTTTATATAATGACCACATATTATGCCTCTTTAGGATTAGAAATCGGGGTGATGGTTTAAAGGCTTTGTTGTAACTGAAGATACTTATTAATCATATAAAAATTTATATATATTTATGCTTGTGAATTGTTATGGATGGAGTTTTAGAGAAGCAGGTTTTGTTTGATGGTGGAGAATGCCCAAAAAAATGGGTGGAGTATGGGGGTGCACCTGGGCAAATCCCGGATGAATTTGTTGAAAGTTGTAGGATGGGTGCGGCGAATTTACATGTATTTAGAATGGGCTGGTATCGTGAGTGTTTTTCATGTGGCTATAAAATAGGCTGTCAAGAACGTGCTTGCAATACTGGAGAACAGGGCGAAGGCTGTTGAGAGTTGGTGTGTTATTTTATTGTGGTATATATATAGGTGGTTGATTTTTAGTGAATCGTCTAAATCTTTTTTGGCTTTTATCGACGGTGATGTTGTTTTCTTTATCCTTGAGTAAAATATTTTATCCGAATTTTCTTGAAAGTTACAGGTACTAATGTTTAGTGATGAAAAACTGGCGAAAGTGTTAAATAGATATATGTTTTTAGTTGGATATGAAATCGGAAAAAACATGTATTAGTTTGGTGGTTTTCTCGTTGCTATTATTGACTTTTGGTTTTAGTTTTGTTAGTGCTGTTCCGATTAGTACAACTTCTCATGATTCAAATCCTGAAATAAACCCCGAGTGGTCTACAGCTGGTATTCCTGTTGATTATACAGTTACTATTTGTAATTTGCTTGGTGGTGGTGGTGATTCTATAGATGAAGTTAGAATATATCAGAGTTCTGGATACACTATTATTAGTGCTGATGAGAAGGATAATTGGTTTAAATCTGCATGGAATCCAATATAGGAGTTTTACCAATATACAGCTAATGGTCCAATCTATTATATTGATGAAGATGAATGCACTGATTTTACCTTTACCGCTCAGACACCTGATGAGGCTGCTTGTTCTGTTGAATGGAAATTTGAGACTAGAGATTTAAATAATGTTTGGAAAGAGATAACTGACACCACAAGTGTTGACAAGCTTAAGCCGTCTCTTGTTAAAACGGTAACTGGTTCACAAATGCTTAATGGACTGAATATTCCTTGTCCTAATGGTCCTGCAGATGGAGAGGAGTGCTGGATACGTCAAAGTACTGATATTGAAGTAGCTGTTAGTGATCAAGGTGTATGTAATCCTCCAAGCGGACTTGATTGGTGTGAGATAACATATATGTTAGATGGAAGTGGACCTAATTTAGTTGTATATGAGGATTTGGATGGAGAATTGACGTGGGGACATACACTCTCTTTTGAAGAGGATTCTTTACATGTGTTAAGTGTTACTTGTATGGACCGAGCTGGTAACTTATTAGAAGATATTGAGGCATTTAGGGTTGATGATACTCCTCCTGAAACCACAAAAACATATGATATTCCTAATTTTGCTCCCTTTGGAGATATAAATAATGGTGCGCCATATCCTCATTATATTGACACAACCACCTCTATTGTTTTAGATGCTATTGATCCTGATCCTACTGGCGAATCATGTAATATTGGTGATGTGACAACTTATTATTTTGACACCATTGTGCCTGATTATCAATGTGAGAATGAGGGCGAGTGTCAGCCTATTTGCAAGCCTCTTCCTTTTTTACCTGTTGGTACATTTGGTGAACCATCTGTAACGCCTTGTAGTTGGGAAACTTATCTTGCTCCTTTTACAAAGGGCGAAGAGTCATGTCATATTTTACAGTTTTATAGTGTTGATGGTATTGGTAATATTGAGAATATGAATCATCAATGTGTATTTGTAGAAGATAAGCCACCTATTGTTAATAAGAACAATGGTGATGCAATTTTTGATTTTGGTGAACCAAATTTTATAACAAGTGTTAATTCAAGGGGGGGGTTTCATTGGATAACATCAGATATGCCCATAACTTTTACTTGTACTGATCAAGAGCCACATCCGTCTGGAAATGAGGAGCTTTGTTTTAAGGTTTCTTATGATTATCCTAATTGGGATTATGTCACTAATGATTATTGTGATGGTGAATTAGAAAATGGATATTGTTGTGTTGATGCGACTCCAAATGACCCTTTTGATTTTTACTTTAATGAAAATGAAGAGTCGATGCATAATTTAGAATATTTCTGTAGGGATGCTCTTGGTCATAAAAGCGATGAACATATTCAATATTATAAGGTTGATGATACTGCTCCTAGTTTGATTGAGAAGACTATCGATGGACCAAGGATTGCATTGCAAGGTGAATGTCCTCCAAGGCCTGGTACAGATGACATTTGTCATATTGATGGTGTGACTACTATTGGTGTTGAAGTAGAAGACGGTGGAGAGATTTGTGCTATTGGTGTTGACGAGTGTAGGTGGAAGTATAGTGTATATAATGAATTTAAAGGATGGTCTCCATACACTGAATGGTATTATACTTTCCCAATAAACTTCCCTGAAGAATCTAAGCATGAGTTAGTGATTGAGTGTTATGATGAATTAGGTAACACAATGGATGATACTGAGATATTTTATGTTGATAAGACTGCGCCTGAGACGACTTTTAGCGTTACTGGTCCACAAATTCCTGATCCAATATTGGAGAGTTCTGATTATCCAAGGTATGTTGATACTGTTTCAAGGATAGTATTAAGTGCGACTGATGATATTGGACCTCATGATTCTGGTGTAGATGAAACTTATTATAGAGTTACTCAAGTTGATGAACAATATTGTGAATCTGCTGCATCGGGATGTAGTGCTGCTCAAGGTGATGGTGTTTTGGGCGGATGGGCAACTTATTCTGTGCCGTTTGGAATTGATGAGTCTTGTCATTTGATTGAGTATTATAGTGTTGATAATGTTGATAAGATTGAAGATACTGAGAAGCAATGTGTGTTTTCTGACCATACAGCGCCTTTAATTGAGAAAGAATTTGTGGGTTCACAGATTCCAAATCCTGCAATTGATTACCCATATCCTCATTACATTAATTCAGACACTATGGTTTATATAGTTGCAACGGATCCAGAGCCACATCCGTCTGGAATGAATAACGTTAAGTATAAAGTTACTTTGGTTGGAAATGATGCTTGTATGTCTGAGAATGTTTGTGAACTGACTGAAGGAAGTGGAGAGTTTATACCTATTAATGGAGGAGAAGTGAGATTTCCAATATTGGAGGATTCTTGTCACTTGATTGAGATAGAGGCTGAAGATAATGTTGGTAAAAAATCTGCGCATAAACAATGTGTCTTTGTTGATAATCAAAAACCCTTAATTGAAAGAGAAATAATTGGTCCTAAGATTGGAGATTGTGCGCAGGGGCATATTGATGATTGTTATATTGACGGCGTTACAACTATTGAAGTAACCGTAACAGATCCAGAGCCACATCCAGTTAATGGAGTAACTTGTGAGTGGGATTATGATGTTTTGGGTGGAGAAAAAACAGGAACGGGAGATAGTGGATTAACGTCTCCTTTTATTATAAGTTTCCCCGAAGAATCAGAGCATTTGCTGACAATTATATGTAGGGATGATTTAGGAAATGAAGTTGTTTATGATGAAACATTATTGGTTGATAAGACTGCTCCTGGAATTAATAAGTATTATGGACAACCAAGGTATTATTCTGATATAGCTAATGATAATTTGTGTTATAAGGATGGTGATAATCGGTGGAATTGTTACGAGAGTTTGGCTCCTGCATTATCTGATATAGGTTATACAGAACTTCCAAGAGGGAATATAATGTATTCGACTGAGGGACCTTTGTTGGAGATAAGTGTTCAAATGTCTGGGCTTAAAGCTAATACAGATTATCAATTGACACTTAATGGAAGAGATGGTAATGATGGTAACTCTGAATTAGGAAATAATTGTGATAATCCAAACGGACCAAAAGCAGGATATGTTCATGCTTGGGAGTGTGGAACTTGGGCTGGAGGTACAGGACAAGAAGGATTTTGGAACTTTGATATGACGGCGACTTCTGATAATGAAGGTAATTATGAATCAACTTATTATTTAGAAATGCCTGATGGTCATTATGGAATAGGACCAACTCATAATTTTGGAGTAGGATTTATTGTGAAAGAAGCGGCAGATGTTCCTGGTGGTAGTAATTATCCACCAATTCTTATGGAATATTCTGGTCTTGACTGGATGGTTGGGCCGTATAGTTATCCAATGTGGATTAATTCAAATACTCCAATATTTGGTGAAGTAACTGATGATGGTCCTCATAAGTCTGGAGTAAGTGTGGTTAAGTATAGAACTACGAGAGTGGATGACGAATATTGTTGGAATGATGATGATAATTACGATTGTGAAGATGCGGTTGTAGATGGAGATTGGACAACTGTTGATTCTAATGATTATGATTTGTTTGAGTTTAATATAGATGAGGATTCATGTCATTTGATTGAGATATATGCTGAGGATAATGTGGAAAAGAATGACTTACATAAGCAATGTGTTTTTGTTGATAATTTGCCACCTACTCCTGTTAAGACCGTTGGAGAACCAAGAGATATTTGGAATGGATTGGATGCTAAGTTTTATGAATTAGATGATTTCTGTCTAATTGAGAATAATTGTTGGAAAGTTACAATGGATACTCCTATATCGATGAGTTGTGAAGATTCTGAACCTCACCCAGTAGGGAATGAGAGGGTTTGTTTCAATGTTGAGCTTGATGGAGATGATTGGACTGGTGGAGTGAACGGATATTGTAATGAATATAATGGTGTAATGAATGATGAGGGATATTGTTGTTTTGATAGAAGTGTTGGAGAGGATTTTAGGTTCTTAGAATCTTCTGAGCATAACTTGAAATTTTATTGTGAGGATGCCTTGGGTAATAGAGGTCCAATTGATGATGAAAAATTCAAAGTAGATGGAGAAGGATTTGAAATTCAAATTAATAAGAAATGGAATTTGATTTCTGTTCCTGTAGTTTTATTAAATGATGATCCTGAAGAAGTATTCAAGAATGTTGATGTTGATGAATGTATTCAATCTGTGTGGGCTTATGATGGAGTTGGAGATGAGTGGACTGTTTGGACTCCTGGAGATGCTCCTGATAATTTGAGAGTTGAACCTGGCTATGGATATTGGATTGTGGCAAATCACGATTGTATGTTAATGATTGGTGGAAGCTTATTGTCTCCTGGTAGAACTCCCCCAAGTAGAGAATTAGTTTCTGGATGGAATTTAGTTGGATATTATGGAATGGATGACCAGGAAGGATATTATGGTCCTAATGGGAATGGAAGGGACGCATATTGTGCATTTTATAGTTTAACTGGAGGATTTTTTGATAACCCGCAATGGAGTGAGGTGTCTGGATATTGGGAACTATATAATCCTGACACTTTTGAATCCTACTCTCCTGGTGATTCTCTTGATTCTGGAGCTGGATACTGGATATTTATGAAAGATGGTTCGGATGTTTATTCTCCGTCCTCTGTTTGCTGGGATAAGAATGAGATGTTAGGGGGAATCCTAGCCTAACATTTAAATAGGCTATGAATCTAATTTTAAAATGAGAATTTTTTCCCTTGCTTCACTGGCTGTATTTTTGTTTTGTTTTACTTTTGTAGCTGCTCAAGGACTTTTACTTCCGAATCAGTTCTATGGTGATGCTATTTATAATAATGTACCTGCAAATGGTATTGTTGTTGATGTTTATATTGATGGTATAAATGTTGGAAGCACAAATACCGTTAATGGGACATATGGTGGTGAATCTAATTTGCTTTTAATTAAGGATTCTGATGGGTCTAATTTTGGGAAAACTGTTAATTTTTTCTTGAACGGTGTAGATACTGGGCAGACTGCTATTTATGATAACGGAGCAATTGTAAAAATAGATTTAATCGCTAGTGGAAGTGTACCTGTCGTAGATAGCCCTCCCGCAAAGACTGGTGGAGGCGGAGGGGGTTCTGGTGGTTCTTTACCTCCAGTTGTTAATGATTCTGAAAACACTGAAAGTGCGATGAATGCTATTAGTTCTTCGGATGATGAGGGAGTTGTTGCTGTAGTTGTTGATTCTAATGATGGTCAGGATCAAGAAGAAGAGATGGTCGGATTTTTTAGTGCTATAACTGGTGCGGCTACTGGAGTTGTTGGAAGTACGGCTGGTATTATCGTTATTGTTTTTATTCTCTTAATAGCTCTTGGACTTATTCTTGTTAAAGTAAAGAAAAGGTAGTAATTTTGTTTAGAATTTGTCGACGGTGTTAATGATTTTAATTATCCTTTATTTGTGATTTTTATCCTTATTGTCGACGGGAAATCCTTCATTGGACAAAAGTAGTAAAAAAGTATGGGCAAGACTTATAATAATATGTTGTGATATTATTTTATGAAAAGTGGATGTTTGCCTAAATTATGTTTTGATTTCTTGAGAGGCGGGTTAACAAACCCTTATGCAAATTTTGTCATACTGAAAAATGTGAGAGGCGGATTGGTGAATCCTTACGCACATTTTGTCATACTGAAAAATGTGAGAGACGGGTCAAAGAACCCTTACACACATTTTGTCATACTGAAAAATGTGAAAGGGGGTTTAAATTAATAAATGAAAACAAACTTAATAATTTTAAGTTTATTAGTGAGTGTTTTAATGACTAGTGTTGTTAGCGCTGATGTTTTATTTGAAGACAACTTTAACGACGGTGTTGTTTTAGACGACGGATGGGATGCAGATTATTTTGAAACTAATGATGACGGAACTCCTTCTGTAGATGTTCATGCTATCGATGATTCGTGGCATGGTTCGGAATATGTTTACGATGGTTATTCTGTTAGAATTGAGGACGATGTTGCTGTTTACCACACAGTTGAAACTTTCGGGTACGAAGATATTGAGTTATCTTATTGTGCTAGAATTACTTCGGACAATGGTGATGTCTTAAGGATTGGTTGGAAAGAGGCCCCTATTGGGACCATAACTCCAAGTAGTTCGTACTGGACTAACAATTGGAATGAAGTAGAATCAACCGTTGAAGATGACGCTTATCGATGTGTTGAGTTTAACCTTGGGTCAAACGCAGAAGACACAGAGATTATTATTGCTTTTTTCATCGATGATGGGGAAGGAGATAATGGTTTATTTGATAATGTTAAGGTAGCTGGTGATGAAATTGTTGACTCTTGTAGTGATTGCGATGTTGAAATCGTTAATCCTGAAGAAGGCATTTTTTATGGTGCCGTTAATGGCGATCTTTGGATCGGTTGGACACCAAGTGGAGATGATTGCGGTAGCGAATGGGATGTTTATTATGGTGATTGGGACGGACAAGAATGTGTTTGGACTGATTATCTAGGAGAAACTCATCTTGAGACTGAATTGCCTTGGGATATTAGCTTTACTAATGAAGGAGAATATTGTGTTAAGGTTGAAGGAGAATGTTGCGATGATGCGACTGAAGGTCCTTTTACTATTGACAATATTGATCCTATTCCTGATGCTAATGGGGAAACCTGTTGGTGTGATGATGAATTCTATTGTCCTGGACCACAAGATTGTGTTTCAGAGTGCTGTGACTTACAGTGTGACTATGATCTTTATACTTGTTATGAAGGTGATATGATAACACTTGATGGTAGCGGCTCTTATGACCCTGGGATGTTCCCTAGCGGAATTGTTTCGTGGGACTGGTATGTAGATGGTTCATACGCTGGAGAAGGTGAAACTTTGCCTTATCTTTGTGAAGATGGAACTCAAAATGTACCTGTCGAGTTAGTTGTTACTGATTCTGTTGGAAATACTGGAACTGATGGTGATTCTAGCATTGATGTTATCAATGTTGCTCCTGTTTGTGAAGGTATTGATGCTGTTGGCGATGTTCCATTAGTTAATGGAGTTGCTGAAGTTACTTTTACTGGAAGTGCTAGTGATGTGCCTGCAGATATGCCTAAATTAGAATTCAATTGGGATTTTGATGATGGTAATACTGCAACGGATGAGAATCCGGTAACGCACGTTTATGATGCTGAAGGTACATATACTGTAACTTTGACTGTTGACGATACTGACGGAGGCATGGATACTTGTGAGCACGTGATTGAGGTTATCGACCCTGAACAATTAATTGATCAGGAGGTAGCTGCATATTACCCATTGCAAGTTGATTTCGGCGATGACGCTGGAGACCATTGGAGATCTTTCGAGACTGGTTTGACTGGAATGGGCTTTCATAGCTGTGAGGTTATGATGGGTCCAGAGAGTGACAATCTATTATCAAAATCTTTTGATGATGGAGAGTGTCGAGTTAGATGGGATAATGATAGTCCGCCACCATGGGGATTAAGAGAAAATCCAACTAACGATGAGCAAGGAGATCACTTCGTTCTTATTAGAGTTTTCAACGGAACTGATGTTGATTACTTTTCTTTTAACGTAATGGTTTATACTTGGATAATCGATTTGGAAGCAGGATGGAATTTAGTTTCTATTCCGTATGTTCCAATGGATTCTAACATTAACGATGCTGATATCGGTGTTTCTCAAATAAAGGACGAGTTGGCTTCTATTTGGTCTTATGAGTACGACGCTAACGGGGACGTAAGTTCTTGGAAGTGTAGGAAAACTACGGCTGGAGGCGCATGGTCTTCAACATTCTGTGCTGACACAGATACAAAGTTGGATACTATTGTTCCTGGTAGAGGATACTGGTTGAATATGGATGAACCTGCTCAGCTTAAGGGGTTCGGTACTCAAATTGCACAAGGAGAAGGTCCTGGTATACCACCAGAGATTACTGTTCCAACTAACAGTTGGGCTTTGATCGGAAGGTACGGTATTCTTGGACACGATGGTCCTTTTGCAGGAGAAACTCCATGGGATGCAGGTGCTATTCCTAAGCATGTCGCACTAGAGAGTTTGACAAAGTTGGATAATGAATTGCACGTTTTCGATGTTACTGAAGACGCGCATTTGGATGAGGTTTATCGACTATTCAATAATCAGGGTTACTGGTTATGGGTAGAAGACGAAGCATTGAACAATGCTGGAAGTGAATCTTATGCACCTTTGGACGAATACTACACTGAAGACTTAAGTTGTCATGACCAATTATGTGTTAAGCCAATGCCTTTTGCATAAATTTAATTTTTCTTTTTTTCTTTTTTTCTTTTTTTCTCACTTTGGACGTGAGTATGTAATTTTATCGTTGGTGTTAGGGCGTTTGGTAAATAGTATATTTGACTATAAAAAAGAATATAAACGGAAGCTGTCGAATATAATTATGGATAAAAAATATCTCTTTGCCTTGATGGGTTTGCTTATGTTGAGCCTTGTTTTTGCATTTCAAAGTGTGCCGCATACTTTTACTGGTAATGTAACTTTAGATACTGATCCAACTAGGAATTTGATGGGGTATGAGGTTAGTGCTTCGATCGAGGACTATGGGCTTGGTGTTGTTGGTGAAATTGATTCGGATAGTACGTATAAAGTAAGGATTGATCCTCAGGGTCGGTCTGGAGAAATAACTTTTTATATTGGTGGTATTGAGGCGTCTCCGACTGCTGTTTATCACATGGGGGAATTTACTTACTTGGATTTAATAATTGATGAGGTGCCTTCTATTAGCGTCTGTGGTAATGATGTACAAGAGGCTGGGGAACAATGTGATGGTTCTTCGCTTGGGGTTGGAACCTGTGAGAATGTTTTAGGAATTTTGGATGCGACTGGTACTTTAACTTGTACGAGTGCTTGTACTTTTGATTATTCTAATTGTACTGCGCCATCTTGTGGGGATGGTCTTTGTAACGCTGAAGAGAATTGTACGAGTTGTGAGGTTGATTGTGGAGTTTGTGCTGGTGGCGGTGATGATGGTGGTTCTTCTGGTGGAAGTGGAGGAAGTAGTGGTGGCTCTTCTGGAGGAAGCAGTGGTGGCTCGGCTGGAGGAAGTGGTGAGAGTTTCGTTTTGCTTGATGATGATTTGAGTGATAGTATGAGCACCCCCGAGGACTCTGGGGATTTGTCTTTGTTTGGTTCAGACACAAAGAATAGTAATTTTTTCTCTATGATTACTGGTGCTGTAGTTGGGACGTCTGGGGGCAAGGCTATTGTTGGGATTATTATTTTGATTATTATTATTGTAATTTTGTATCTTTATACTAGGAAGAAAGAAGTTGAGGTTAAAGTGACTCCTGTTCCTGAGAGGAAACCTGTTAAGAAGAAGGTTATTCGGAAGAAGAAGTAAGTTTTTTAAATGAGAAAGTGTATTTTTGTTTATGGTTAATGAGGAGATAAAGAAGTTGAATTCTAAGGCTGGGGAATATTCTGGAGTTTTGAAGGGGTTGCAGGCTGAGTTGGGGAAGGTGATTGTTGGGCAGAGTGATATTTCGCAGAAGGTTATTCTTGGGTTGGTTGCTAACGGGCATATTTTGGTTGAGGGTGTGCCGGGGTTGGCTAAGACTTTGATGATTAGGTCGCTTGCGTCTAGTATTGATTCTGGTTTTGTGCGGTTGCAGTTCACGCCTGATTTGTTGCCTGCGGATATTACTGGGACGAAAATTTATGATCATGAGAATTCGGTTTTTAAGATTGAGAAGGGGCCTATTTTTAGTAATTTTGTTTTGGCTGATGAGATTAATCGGGCTCCGCCAAAGGTTCAGTCGGCTTTACTTGAAGCTATGCAGGAGAGGCAGGCGACGATTCATGGTCAGACTTTTGACATGGAGAAACCGTTTTTAGTTTTGGCGACGCAGAATCCGATTGAGAGTGAAGGGACTTACAAGTTGCCTGAGGCTCAGGTTGATCGATTTATGTTTAAGATTTTGATTGGGTATCCGAATAAGAGTGAGGAGGTTGAGATTATTAATCGGTTTACTGGTGAGGTTTTTGTGAAGATTGGGAAGATGATTTCTTCTAAGAAGATTTTGGAGATTCAGGATTTTTGTAAGAAGATTTATGTTGATGATAAAATAAAGGAGTATGTTGCTGAGATAGTTGACGCTACTCGGAATCCTGGGGAATATAAGTTGGATTTGGATTCAAAGATTGATTATGGGGCTTCTCCTAGGGCTAGCTTGTGGTTGATTTTGGCGGCTAAGGCTAATGCTTTGTTTAATGGACGGGGCTATGTTATTCCTGAGGATGTTAAGGAGATTGCTCATGAGGTTTTGAGGCATAGGGTTATTTTGTCGTATGAGGCTGAGGCTGAGTTGATTACTAGTGACGATGTGATTGAGACTATACTTTCTAAAATTAAGGTGCCTTAAATGAAGGATATTTTGAAGCAGATTAAGATGTTGGATATTACGACTCGGGATTTGGTTTCTGGAATTGTGTCTGGGAATTATCATTCGGTTTTCAAGGGGCAGGGTATTGAGTTTAGTGAGATTAGGGAATATAAAACTGGGGATGATGTTCGGAATATTGATTGGAATGTGACGGCGCGGATGAATAAACCGTTTGTTAAGGAATTTATTGAGGAGCGGGATTTGAGGGTTTATTTTTTGATGGATTTTTCTGGGTCGTTTAATTTTGGGGATTTGATTTCAAAGAATAGTAAGGCCGTTCAGTTGGTTGCGAGTTTGATGTTTTCGGCTGTGAAGAATAATGATTCGGTGGGGTTGCTTTTTGCGAGTGATAAGGTTGAGAAATTTATTTCGGCTAAGAAGGGGAAGAAACACGCTTTGAGGGTTTTGAAGGATATGTTGGAATTTAGCCCTGAGTCTAAGAGGACTGATTTGAATGAAGCGATTCGGTATACTTCGAATGTTTTGAAAAGGAAATCGCTTATTTTTATTGTGTCGGATTTTGTTAGTGAGGATTTTAGTAATGCTCTTCGGGTTTTGAAGAATCGGCATGACGTTGTTGCAATTAAGTTGAGTGATTTGAAGGAGAAAGAGATCCCTGAGGTTGGGTTGATTGAGTTGGAGGATGAGGAGAGTGGAGAACAGATTCTGGTTGATACTAGTAGTAAGGAATTTCAGGAGAATTATAAGAAGGTTATTTCGGAACATGAGGAGAAATTGAAGGGAACTTTTCGTCGGGCTGGTGTTGATATGATTGAGGTTTTTACTGACGGTGATTTTTCGAAAGGGTTAAATAATTTCTTTAAGTTGAGAAAAATGAGGATGGTTAGGTGATGGCGGGCTTTAGTAATTCGTGGATTTTGGTGTTCTTAGTTTTGGTGCCTGTTGGTTTTTATTTTTATCGTGAAATTACGAAGAAGAAAAAGAAGCAGGCTATGAGTTTTAGTCATTTAGGTTTTATTAAATCGGCTTTGGGAGATAAGAAGAAATCGAAGCGGAGTGATTTGCTTTTTTATTTAAGTTTGAGTGTTGTGGCTTTGATGATTATTGGATTTAGTGATCCACATATTCCTTTGAAGCAGACGCATGAGGGGGTTAATGTTGTTTTGGTTATGGATGTTTCTGGGAGTATGAAGGCGACTGATTATTCGCCGAATCGTTTGGAGGCGGCTAAGGAGTCTGCGATTACTTTAGTTGAGTCTTTGAAAGAGAATGATCATGTGGGGGTTGTTTTGTTTGAGAGTGGGGCAACGACTGGGGCATATCTTTCGCCGTTTAAGGAACAGGTTGTTGACAAGATTAGGGGGATAACTCAGCGAGAGGGTGCGACTGCGATTGGGGACGGCCTAGCAACTGGGATTGATATGGCGACTTCGATTCCGAATAAGAAGAAAGTTGTGATTCTTTTGAGCGATGGGGTTTCTAATTCTGGCATGATTTCACCTGAGGAGGCTATTGTTTTTGCTAAGGATAATTCTATTCAGGTTTATACTGTTGGGATGGGTTCTACTGAGCCTGTTGTTTTGGGGCATGATTGGTTTGGGAATCCGCAGTATGCTGAGCTTGATGAGGCGACGTTGAAAGCGATTGCTGAGAATACTGGGGGTCGGTATTTTAAGTCGGTTGATAGTGAAACTTTAAATGATGTTTACAAGAATATTGGGGATGAAATTAAGAGAGAGCGGGAAGAAACTCCGATTGGGAAATGGTTTTTCTTTTTGGCTTTGGTAGTTGTTATATTGGAGGCTTATTTGAGATATGGTAAGAGTCGGATTATTCAGTAGCTTGGTTTTGGTTCTTTTGATGGGAAGTGTTAGTGCTGGATTTTTTAGTGATGATATTCAGTTTTCGGTTTCTCAGAAGGATTATTTTTTTTTGGTTGGTCAGGAGTCGGGACTGGAGTTTAATATTAGTAATGATTTGGGTCGGGATGTTTCTGGGATGATTACTTATGCTTTGAGTGGGCCTGGGGTTTCTAATGTGCAGAGTGCTTCTTATACCGTGAAAGATGGGGAGAGTAGTGAGGCGGTTGGATTTGGTATTGTCTCTTCTCCGACTGATATGGTTTTGAATTTGAAGTTTACTTATGATGATATGGAGGTTGTTTTGGATGATATTGGATTACATTTTGTTGAAAAGCCCGAGGAGCAGCAGAATGAGGAGGATAAGCAGAAGAGTAGCGAGGAGAAATCAGAGAGTCAGCAACAACAGAGTCCAAGTCAACAACAGCAGAGTCAGCAGTCGATGCAACAGAAGGTGTCGAATAGTCAGGCGGCGCAGAGTGGGCAGGAATTGAAGGAGCATATGAATCGGGATGCGGAGAAAGCTGAGGCGGCTAAGCAGGAATTTATGGAGAATTTGCAGAAGAATGAAGAGTTGATGAAAGAGCATCAGGAATTGGCTGATCAAGGATTTGAACAGAGTGGCGGTGAGTTGAATCCTAAGGATGGGGATTCAAGTTCTGGGGATTTTAAGTTTGATTACGAAGACAGTGAGGGGAATGAGGCAAGTTTAGAGGGGCGAATGGAGAATGGGACTTTGACTGATTTAAAGAAGACTAATAGTGCTGAGCAGAAAAAGTTGGAGAGTTTGGTTAGGGCGGATGAGAGGTTTATTGATTTGGATGAGAAGCTGAGCTCTACAGGATTTTCGGAGAAGGGCGTTAGTTATTCTAATTTTGAGAATACAAGTGTTGTTAGTTTTAATTATACTGATGAGTTTGGGAATGAGGAATCTGTTGTTGCTGAGGTTGAGAATGATGTTGTAAAGAAGGTATACCTGGATAAGGAGCGGAATTATTTTTGGATGTGGGGGCTTTTGGCTGTTCCGATTTTTTTGGTGTCGGCTTATTTTTTGAAAAGGAAAAGGAAAATGGTTGGACTTGATGATCCGATGCCTAAAAAGGTTAAGCCGTTTAATTATAGGGGTGAGGCTCGTAAGTTGTTGAAGAAAGCTGGGGTGGAATTTGAGAAGAATAATTTTAAGGATGCTTATGGGTTGGCGAATCAGGGAATTAGATTATTTTTGTCGTATAAGAATGGGTTGAATAAGGAGTTGACGAATTATGAGATATTGAAGGGGATTGATGGATTACCTAAGGAGACGTCGGAGATTTTTGATTTGTGTTGCTTGGTTGAGTTTGCGAAGTATAAGCCAAATCGGAAGGATTTTGGGGAGATTGTTTCTTTTGGGGAAAGAATTGTTGGGTAGCCAAAACTTTAAATATCGTAACTATCTTATAATGATAGTACTTTAAAATGACACTTAAATACGATAATGCGCAGATAAATAGAATAGTTGCAGCCTTTGCTGAGACTTCTGATTTGCAAGATCGTAAGGGTTTGGATTATTCTATGACTGCGAGAAAACGGATTATTGCTAGAGAAGAGGGGCTTCGTGGTTCTGATATTGATAGAATTCTTTATGGAACTGAGTTGTTTGTTGAGGGAATTTCTGAGGTTGAAAAATTGGGTATTCTTAGTGTATATAATTCTGGCGAATCAAGTGTTAGAAAAATAGCAAAGAGTAATGGGATTAGTACTGCTAAGTTATATAGGGTGCTTAATGAAATGGATAAGCAGGAGGGGCAAGATGTTAGTTGGAGAGGTCAGCCTAAGGTACTTGCGAATTATCATGCTGGTCGATTAGAAGATGTTGTTGAGCCTGCTACTATTAAGACGCATAGAAGGGGAAGGGGAATTTGGCCACGTGTTGCAGCTGCGGTTGTTTTTGGGGCGTTGACTTTGTATGCGGCAAAATCGGCTGCTGAATATGCTGGATCTAAAGCAGTTGATATTGTTAGAGGCAGGGAAACGAAGCAGGTTCATGTCGTAGAAAGACTACCTGGTCATGTTTTTGTTATTAAGGGGAGTGAAATGACTCAGAAATCTTATGGATTAGAAGAAAGCTTGCATCTTGGAACTGCTAGGATTTTAGATACATCAGAAGAAATTGCAGATGAAGATAGGAGACTACTTGTTTCAAGAGGAGGAAAATTTATTGTTGATGAGTATGGGTTGAAAGATAATTCCTCTGAACCTTTAGGGAAGGCTGAAATTAAAAGTAGAACTCTTGGTAAGGTTGCGGTTCATAGGGGACAGGAATTTGAGAATGAAGAACTTGGGCTCAAGGAATCGCCTTCGAGATTGATTGTAAAAAAACCTCTAAAAAGAAATGCTGCTAATGTACAAATTATAAGAGGGGACAAGGTAACTAATGAAACTCTTTGGCTTGGTGGTGGTATTTTAGCCTCTTCAAATTGATTTTTCTACATAGATTTTGTCTTTATCTAACTCGTAACCTAATTTTTTGTAGTATTCTCTGACGCCGACTCCCGAGATTACGATGACTTTTTTGTAACCTTTTCGTTTGGCTATTTTTTCAGCTTCTTGCATTAGTTCTTTTCCGAGACCTTTGTGTTGCCATTCTTGGTTTGCTGATTGTCCTAGTTTTAGGGTTGGGCCGTAGACATGGAGTTCTCTTATTATTGCTGGGGAGTTTTTTTCTAAACGAAGACGCAAGAGTCCGAATAATATGTTGTCTTTATTTACTGCTTCTATGAAATATTCTGTTGCGCCTGAGGCTTTGTATTTTGTTTTCTTGATTTTAATTTTCGTATCAATTTTTCTGTTGTCTCTAAGAGCGAAACCTATTTCTCTGAATCTTATTTCTTTTATTTTGACTTTTGATTTACGGATTTCTTCTTCTATGTCTTTTCTCATGTCGATGTTTTTGATTCCGGCAATTAGATATGCTGGAGGGATTTCTCGCATGATTCGCATGATTCGGCAATACTCTGGAGTTAGTTTTAGCATTTCGATTACAATTTTAGATGCTTGTTCTTTTGAATATGGAACGTATTCGCTGTTGTAATATAGATTTTCTAGACCTGATCCTTTTAGGACTTGGCAAGGGTAAATTTTGATTTGGTCTGGTTTGAAATCTTGGGATTTGAATAGTTGTTTGAACATTTGGATGTCTTTTTTGGGGTTGCTTCCTGGTATACCTGGCATTATGTGGTAGCCGATTTTAAAGCCTGCTTGTTTTAGTCGTTTTGTTGCGTCGATTACGTCCCCCACTTTGTGACCTCGGTTTACTTTTTTATAGATTTTGTCGTCTATGGCTTGGACTCCGAGTTCGACTCTTGTAGCTCCCCATTTTAACATGTCTTGGATATGTTTTTGAGAACAGACGTCTGGTCTTGTTTCGATACAGAGAGCGGTGCATCTGTTTTTTGCTGTTTCATTTATTTTTTTTGCTTGTTCTAAGGTTTTTGATTTTCTATTATTGAGGGCGTCGTAGCAATCTTTTACGAATTTGAACTGGAATTTTTCGGGATAAGAAAGGAAGGTTCCGCCCATTATGATTAGTTCGATTTTGTCTGTTGGGTGCCCCATTTCTTGGAGAGCTTTTAGTCGGGTTTGAACTTGTTTGAATGGGTCGTACTGGCATTGTTTTGCTCTTAGGACGGCTGGGGATTCTGGAGTGTAGGATTGTGGGGCGTTTAGTGAGGGACAGTAGAGACAGGCGCCGTGGTCGCATTTTCTTGGTGGGAGCATTACTGCTAGAGGGGCTACGCCGGAAATTGTTCTTGTTGGTTTTCGTTTGGGGTTCATGGAATAAAAAGAGGTTTAAGGTTTAAATGTTTGGTGGAGGTTGGATATGTTGTAATTCTAAAGTAGCTACAAACAGAAAGTTTTATAAAGTGCTTGTTTTTATATTGGTTATGAAAAAAATAACGACTAGCATACTCGCTTGTTTGTTTGTTTTAGTTTTATCTGTTTCTCTCGTCGCTGCTGTTGATGTTGAGGTTGCGAGTGATTGTAGACTTGAGGGTCGAAGTTGGTCTTTTTGGTCTGGTTGGAAATCATGGACTCCTACAACTAACTGTAATATGTTTAGCCAATGTAGGATAAATTGTGATTCTGTTGTTGTAACTGATGCGAGTGATTGTTATAATAAGAGTGAGGTTGAGGGCTTGATTGGTGTGAGTGGTGAGGCTTTGATGAGTGATGTTGATTTGATATATTATAATATGAGCGAGATTGATTCTTTTTTGGTTGAGATAGGGGATGCTTTGGATGAGATGAACCATGGGACTTTGAATTTGTTTCATCAGTTTGATTATGATAGGTTGCATGTTTGGGGTGAGGCTCCTGTGGATGCGGTGAAGGTTAGGGTTTGTATGAAGGGCGGTGTTTCGATTGGAGCTGCTGAACTTGATAGAGATAATAATTGTATTGGTGAAAAAAAGTTGGGTGTTAATGAAGATAATTTTTACAGGACGACTTTTTATCCTTTGAGTGATTTTGATGATGATATGTATAATGTTGTTGTTTTCTTCTATGAAAGTAATACTGATTATTTGAATTATAATCCGATTTCGCAGGCGACTGTTAGTGCTCCGTTTTTGGGTTTGTATTTAGAAAAATTGAAGGGTGATATTGAGGATTTGGAGTTGAACTTGAGTGTTCTTTCTGATGACCTTGTTGAGGCTGAAAATGATATTGAGGAATTGCAAGTTAGGTTTGATGAATTGAATGTGAGTTTGAATGATTTGTATGATATTGTTGAGAACTTGGGGATTGAGGATATTGATGGTTTGCAGGATGCTCTTGATGGTTTGCAGGGTCAGATTGATGATATTAACAGTGAGATTGATGATATTTGGTTTATGCTTGCTGATATGAATCATGGGACTGTGAATTTGTTTCATGTTTTGAATGTTGATGATAATAAGCTTCGAGTTTGGGGCGAGGCGCCTGAGGGTGCTAAGAGAGTTAAGGTTAGGTTTTGTCCTTTTGGTGTTGAGCCGACAACTTGCAGGAAGAATGGAATTTATGTTGGTGCTGATGTTGTTGTTAAGGTTGGCGGGGATAATGCACACTGGTATAATTCTTGGACTGATTTGAGTGGTTATGATAATGGAATGTATAATATTTATTCGACTTTCTATGATAATAATGGGAAGTGGATGAACGGGTTCAATACTGGTGCGATTTTTACTGGATTGTCTGGATTTGGATTCACTGATGTTGATATGGATTCGCAGATTGCGACTTATTTGTCTAATAATGTTTGGGGTGAGATTCGTTATGATGTTGTTTTGGATGAAACTTTGGCTAGCGGGACTGTTAGAGTTTTGAGTACGGATGGTTCTATTAATCAGACTTTGAGAACTCAGTCGTTTTTTGCTGGAGATGTTTATCATTTGGGTGATGATATTGAATTTGATGCTTTGGGCGAATATGAGTTGTATTTGGTTATTGATGGAACTGATTGGATGAGTTATGCTGTTAATACTTCTGTTGTTGATATTGCTCCGACATCTGACATTACGATTGTTTCGCCGACTGTTAATAATGGTGGTGTTTATTGGTTTAATCCTGACTTTGTTTCTGAGGTTGTTTTGGAAGCTATTGTTTTGGCTTCGACTGAGGAAGAAATGTATAGTTATGTTGTTGATGGGATTGGGAGCACGCGAACTTTTATGGATGAGTGGAATGTTAACGGTACTGATATGACTGGTGTTGTTTTTGATAGTTTTGATTTTGAGGAAGAAAGGGTTTATGATTTGACTGTTGATGCGACTTTGGGACATGGTAGTGATAATATTTTGGTTGGTGTTGATTGGACTGCGCCTGTGATTTATGATATTGTTCCTTATAGTGGGGCTTATGCTGGTACTATGTTTGTTTTTGTTAATGCTAGTGATGAGGCTAGTGGGATTGAATCGGTTTGGATTGATTTGATTGCTAAGGATAATGCTTCGATTGTTTATACTTTGGAAGGTGAATTGAATTCGTCTACTGGTTTTTACGAGGCTGAGTTTGATAGTTTGGCTATGAATATTAGTGATGGGAATTATAATATTAGTGTTGTTGCGACTGATTATGCTGGAAACAGTGTTAGTGGCTTGGTTGATCCGATTATTGATAATAGTGCTCCTTTGATTATGGCTCCGTTTATTAACGATGTTTATACTGATGACTACTTGATGAGAATTGGCGCTGAGATTATTGATGTGCCTGCTGGTTTGGATTATGCTTATGCTTTGTTATCTGGTGCGAATGGTTTGGTTGACGAGAGAATTGATTTGATTTGTGATGCTAATGATAATTGTATGGGGAGTTTTGCTGATTCTACTTTTGTTAGTGGGGAATATAGTTTGATGATTTTTGCTTATGATAATGCTGGGAATTCTAGAACTTTGAGTCATACTGAGAATGTAAGTGTTGGCGCTAGACCTATTGTTGTTATCCCTTCTAAAAAGAAGAGTAGTGGGAGTGGTGGCTCTGCTGCTGATGAGGACCCCTTAAAAGTCTGTGGTGTTGAGAATTGGGATTGTTCGCTTTGGAGTACGTGTGGAGAGAGTGGTGTGCAGTTTAGAACTTGTGATATGATTGGAGAATGTGAGGCTAATGAGAGCGCGTTTATTCCTACCTTGAGTCAGTCTTGTATTTTCATTGCTGAAGAAGAGCCTGCTGTTGAGGAATCTGTTGCTGAGACTGTTGAAGATGATGCTCCTAAGCCTGGATTTTTGGCTGCTATTACTGGTGCTGTTATTGGTGGTGGTGCGGCTAGTTGGATTGTTGGCGTCTTTATTGTTTTGATTCTTGGATTGACAATTGTTGTTATTTACAAGCGAAGGATTTAGGTTTTATTTCTATAATAAAAAGAATTTTAAGGCTTGTGTGTTTGGTGAACTTATGAAGCAGAAAGAAGTTTGGGATGCTATTGCTGGGAAGTGGAGTGAGTTTAGAACTCGGCCTGCTGATGAGGTTGTTGAGTTTTTGAAAGGGAAGCATGGGAAGGTTTTGGATTTAGGATGTGGGAGTGGACGGCATTTTGTTGAGGGGGATTTGGAATTTTATGGGGTTGATTTTTCTAAAAAGTTGTTGGAAATTGCCAAAGAGAAGGGTTATGTTGAATTGAAAAAGGGGGTGACTGATTCTATCCCTTATGATGATGAATTTTTTGATTTGGTGATTTTTGCTCGGGTATTACATTGTGTTGAAGGTGAAAAAACAAGGATTGAAACGTTGAGAGAGATTTATCGTGTTTTGAAAAAAGATGGGGAAGCTGTGGTTTCGACTATTGGGCGGAAGAATCAGAGGGTGAAGAATAAGCCTAAAGAGGGAATTTTGCCGTGGACTGTTGGTGGGGGAAAATATGAGAGGTATAATTATATTTATGATAAGAGTGAGCTTGAAGGGCAGTTGAGGGATGTGGGTTTTGAGATTGTTTCTTTGGAAGAGAGAGATAATATTATTGCGGTTGTTCGGAAGAAATAGGAAACTAGGCTGCACGTAATGCTGACCTGTAGGCTTCGATGCCATTTTGAAAATTTGTACAAACTTTTTGGATGGCCTCATATGTCCTTTCGGTGATCCTGTATATATGATCTTCCCCCCATTTACTTTCTCTTAATTCTGTAAGTGTTCTTGTCATTCTGATTCGGCGAGCATTATTTCTATCGAATACTTCTTTTAGAACTTTTAATCCTGCTTCAAGTTGGCCTTTGGGCATTTGTCTTAATTGTCTTTCGTCCATATGTTTTGATAGTATCTTAAATTTATAAATATTTATGAGGTGAGAAGAGAACAATGTTAATGTTATTATTCGGAAGTCTTCCTGATTTGGATCATGTCGTTTAATGAACCTTCCTCTTTCTTTTGGATTTCTCCTGTGTGGGCGTCTAGATTCATTCGGTTCATGTCCATTCCGTTTAGGCAAGTTAAGTTCCAGATTCCGTTGTGGAGGACTGCGATTATTTTTGGGTAATCTTTTCCTGTTTTTTCTTTGATGTGATTTTTAAGTTCACAGATGTCTACTTTAAGATTTAGATTTTTGATTTCTTTTTGGTCGTAAATTTCTTCTTGGTGATTTGTTATAGAAGCGAAAGGCATTGCGAATGATGAGAGTTTGTCTTGGTTAGGGAGAAAGAAGTTTAGGTCAATTTTGTCGGCGTCGCCTAAGATGAACATTGCGGAGCAGAAGAATGCTTCTGGGTTTTCTTCTTTGAATTTTTTGTAGTTTTCTTTCTCTTGTAAATCTTGGAGTAATTCTTTTACTTTCATAGCAAAATGGGGAAAGATTGGTTTAAAGACTTTATGAAAAGAGTTTTGAGATGATTATTAGTTCCATTAGGGAGACGATTAGAAGGATATATGATGCGGCTGAATATCGTTGTCGGAGATCGATCATTTCTTTTTTGGCGTCTTCGGGTGAGAACGGGCTTTTTGTCATAACTTCGACTTTGAGATCTGAGATTCTGGCCATGTCTGCGACTAGAATTTGGGATAAGAAAACAAGGCCTAAGATAAGTGTTACAATGGCCTGAAATACTAAGACAAATTTTCCCCACCTCATAATATTATATAGAAGAGAAGTTTATAAGTTTTTAGAATTGATTTCTTCTCTTAACTTTGAGATGAATTCATCTAGGTCCATTGTTATGATTTCTTTTGAGTTTCTTGCTCGGATCGCAACTTTGTTTTCTGCTTTTTCTTTTTCGCCTACTGTTGCGAGGTAATTGAATCTTTGGATTTGGGCGTCTCTTGCTTTTTTGCCCATTGATTCTGATTTGTCGTTTATTTCAACTTGGAAACCTTCATTGAATAATTTTTGGTAAACTTCATTTGCGTAATCTTTTACATCGTCATTTAGGGTCATTACTTTGATTTGATTTGGAGAGAGCCATAAGGGAAAGTTTCCGTTGAGGTGTTCGGTTATTATTCCGATGAATCTCTCGATTGAGCCGTAAACTACCCTGTGAAGCATTACTGGTCGTTTCTCGTTTCCGTTTTCGTCGTTGTAGTTAAGATTAAATCTTTCTGGGAGAGCCATGTCTAGTTGAATTGTTGAGCATTGCCATGTTCTGCTTAGGGAGTCTTTTAAGTGAAAATCTATTTTTGGTCCGTAGAAAGCTCCGTCTCCTTTGTTGACTGTGTATTTCAATTTTGTTTTCTTGAGGATTTTTTCTAAGGCTTTTTCGGACATATCCCAAACCTTGTCTGAACCGATTCTTTTTTCTGGTCGTGTTGATAATTCTACGTGGTCAAATTCTAAACCGAAGTGCTGGAAAGTTTCGTTGATTAAATCTATGATTCTTGAGACTTCTTGTTCGAGTTGGTCTTCTGTGCAGAAAATGTGGGCGTCGTCTTGAGTGAATTGGATTGTTCTGAATAATCCCGATAAAACTCCTGATAGTTCGACTCTATGAACTGTTCCAATTTCTCCGACTCTTAATGGCAAGTCTCTGTACGATTTTGGTGAGGTTTTGTAAACTAGCATTCCGCCTGGGCAGTTCATTGGTTTTACTAGAAAGTCTCTTTTTTCGTATTGTGTTCGGAAGTTGTTTTCTCCATATTTTGACCAATGGCCTGAGATTTCCCATAGTTTTCTGTCCATGATTTGTGGGGTTGAGATTTCTTCGTATCCTGCTGTTCTGTGCATTTGTCTCCATAATTCGATTAGTTTGTTTTTTATATGGAGTCCTTTTGGGTGCCAGAAGACCATTCCTGGAGCGACGTTGTTGAAACTCCATAAATTCATTTTGCTTCCGATTATTCTGTGGTCGTTTTCTTTAAGTTTTGACGTGTCTAGGGTTGCACGAGAAACCGTTCGTAGAAGTCGTTTTCTTTCGTCTTCGCTTAGTTCTGCTTCTTCTTCGTTTCCTTTTATTGTGAATTCGCGGGAGAGTTCTGATAATGGGTGGCCCTTTACTTTTAGTTCGAAAGATTTGTAGTAGCCGAAAGGAGCCTGTATTACTTTGAATTTTTTTAATTGCTTTACTGTTTCATTTAGAATTTCTATGGCTGTGCTCGGTTTCCCAAGATTGGAAGATAAATGTGCGTAAGGGTATAGGACTATATTTTCTGCCTTGACGTCTGCTGCGATTTTTTCTATCGATTCTGTTAACTGTGGGACTGATTCTTTTGAGTCGCCTTTTTCTACTGCTACCATTACAACTAGGCAGTCTTTTGAGTCGCCTTCTAGTTTTTGGTTTGGTGCGATTTCGTCGATTGATTTTAGGGCTTTTTTTAGGCCTTGGAATTTGATGTAGTCGCAGTGGAGGTTTAGTGTCTTCATACTAGAAAGAGAATAAGAGAATTTATAAAGATTTATGCCGTGTTTTGTTTATGGTAGATGAGGTGGCTGATAGGTGTCCGACGGGTATTGTCGGTTTTGATCGGGCTTGTCAAGGAGGTTTTGTGAGGAATTCTGATAATTTAATTGTTGGTGGGCCTGGTTCGGGGAAGAGTACGTTTTTGATGCAGTTTCTTTGGAATGGGGCTGTGCAGTTTGGAGAGAATGGGTTGTATTGTTCTTTTGAGCCGGATATTGTTGAGACGCTGAATGATTCGATGTCTTTTGGTTGGGATTTTTCTAAACTGAGTGGCGAGGGAAAGATTAAGTTTATGAGATTTGCGCCGCAGACTTCTATTGAAGAATTGAAAGCTGAGTTAATGAAAATAATTGCACAGAATAATATTAAGAGAGTTTGTTTTGATCCGATTTCTGTTTTGGCTTTGAATTTGAGTGATCAGGGGCAGATTCGGCAGACAATTTTTGATTTGTCTTCTTTAATGAAGAGGTTGAAGGTGACGACGGTTTTTGTTGATGAGAGTTTGGAGGGCGAGGGGATTCATACGCAGAATATTGGGGATTGGACGAAGACTGATATTTTGAGGTTTCTAAGTGACTCGGTTACTCTTCTTTATGAGAGTGGGGTTGCTGGTGTGGGCGACAGAGCTTTTAGAATTGCGAAGATGAGGCGGACTGCTCACGAGAGAAAGGCTATTGGGATGTCTATTACTTCTAAAGGAATTGAAATGGTTGATGATACTGTTAGTCCGCCTGAGAATGTTGTTAGTGGGGTTTAGGATTTGTAAATAAATTTATCGAATTGGTTTTCTGAAACTTCTCTTCGTTTTTGGTGTTCGGATAAAACTTCGTTGATTTTTTCTATTAGAATGGCTTTTACTTCTCCTGATAATAATTCTCCTTTTGAATACTTATTGTAGATTTCTGCTAGTTTATCGTCGTCGTGTTCGAAATATTTTAACCATTGGCAGGCTACATCTACTTCTACGTTTCCCCCTTGTTCTCTGTGTTCTTCGACTGTGTCTTTGCCTCCTGAGAATGCGTATTTATTGATTTTTCTTTTTACTGTTTTTGGGTCATCTGTCATTAGGATTGCTTTTCCTTCTCCTGTGCTACTTGATTTTCCTGCTGCTCCGGTTAACGGCGACATGAATTTTGCATGTATGATTGCTGGTTTTTTGTGTCCGAGTTTTTCTATTACGTCTCGTGAGATTCTGAAATGTGGGTCTTGGTCTACTCCGAGTGGGATTAGGCAGTATTCGTTTTTGTTATTTAGGATATTTGGTAGGAATGCTGGGACGGTTTGCATTGCTGTGTAAAAAATGCTTCCGATATTGTTTGAGTCAGTGAAGCCGAAAGATGCTTTGATTGTTGAGAAAGTTATTTTTTTTGCGACCTTGATAGCTTGCGGGTACATTATGCCGGCGTGCTTGGTATCAATTAGAAAATGGGTTTTTTTGGGGTTGAGTCCTAATGCTATTACGTCTTTCATATTTTCTTTTGTCCAATCTTGGATTTCTTCCATGGTCATATTTTTGTATAGGAATTTTTCGTCGTCGGTGAATTGAAACCATAGTTCTACGTTGAATTTGTCTTGTAACCATTTTACGAAACTCCAGATTGAGTAGTGCCCGAGATGAATTGGGCCTGATGGCCCGCATCCTGTGTAAAGGAAGAATTTTTCTCCTTTCTCATAGGCGTCTAGTAGTTTTTCTAGATCTCTGTGCGCAAAAAAGATTCCTCGTCTTAGATATGGGTGAACTTCGCCCGCTATTTTTTCGATTCTTTTTATGAGTTTTGGGTCTATTTTTTTTATTCCGAATTCTGTTATGAGGCGGTCGTAATTAACCTCTCCTTCTACGTCGTATGGATTGACGTTCATTTCTGCCATAGTGGTTTTAACCTTATGAGATTTATAAAAGTGTTGATAATGTTTAAATAGTAATATTGCCTTGGGAATTTATGAAAAGATTGGGATGCACCTTTGGTTTAGTTTTACTTTTTATGACCTCGCTTGTAGTTGCTCAAATTTCTTTGTCTGAGCCTGACAGCGTGTATAATTTGGGGGATAGGTTGTATGTTAGTGCGTATGGTCTTCGAGGTAGTGACTCGGGTAATTTGAATATTGATTTGAAGTGTGGGAATTTTACTGTGAATTTGGTTAAGCTTTCTGCGAGATCTTTTTCTCCCGATGAGGACCAGACTTATGCTATTCCTTATAAAATTTTGGATAGAGATGATTTAGAGATTGATAATCTTAATCAGATACTTGGTACGTGTCAAGTTGTGGCTTCGTTGAGTTTTGGTGTTGCTTCGTCGGAAACTTTTACTGTTAGTAATAATGTTGTTGTTTCTGCATCTGTGGATAAGCCTTCGTATAATCCTGGTGAAGCGATTACTCTTAAAGTAGATGCGCTGAAATCTAATGGGGAGTTGTTGAATGGGTTTGTTGACGTTAGTAATGCGACGACGTTAAATAAGGTTATTGAGGGAGGTAGCGTTAGTGATACTTTTTCTTTGCCTGAAACTTATGAGAGTGGGACTTATTTTTTAGGGGTTCATGTTTATGATACTGGAAGTTCTGGAATTTTGAATGAAGGATATACTACTGTGTTTTTTGATATTAATCAAATTCCGACTTCGCTTGTTATTGGGTTGTCTGATGTTGAGGTAGTTCCTGGAGATAATTTTACTTTGGGTGGTGAGATTTTTGATCAGTCGGGGATTAAGATGGAGGGATTGATTGATGTTGTAATAACTTCTCCTGATTTGGAAGAGATGGTATTGAGTATTCCTTCTGGTGATTTTAATGCTATTGACTTTCCGCTTAATTCTACTATTGGGATTTGGACTATTTTGTCTACCTTTGATGATATTATTAACGAAAGGACGCTTGAGATTTTGCCTGTTCAGAAGGTTGAGTTTGAGTTTGAGGATTCTGTTTTGGTTGTGAAAAATGTTGGCAATGCTTTGTATAATAAAACAATTAGCGTTGAAGTTGGTGAGGAGGTAATGAGCTTAGAGTTGAATGTTGAAGTTGGCGAGGAGAGAAAGTTTGCTCTTGAAGCTCCGAATGGGGAGTATGAGGTTGTTGTTAATGATGGGGAAAGCGCTTTTAGTCGGCAGGTTTTACTGACGGGAAATGCAATTTCTGTTAGTGACTTTAAGGATGTTGGAATTTTTAAGAGTTATTCTATTCTTTGGATTTTTTTGATTATTATTCTTGGTTCTGCTGGATTTGTTTTCTTTACTCGATATAGAAAAACTAAGACTATTACTGAGAAGGGCAAGCTTTCCTCTGGTATTGGCGTTGTGAAATCGAAATTTGGGTTTGTTAAATCTAAGGTGAAATCGAAAGTTCCTGAGAAGGTGAAAGCTCATGTTTCGGATACTATGAACTTTACTAATAAGTCTCCGGTTGTTCAGGGTCTTGATTCAAAAAATTATAGTCATAAGGACAAGAGTATGGTTGATTTGACAAATAAGCAGATTGGGAGTGCTGAGTCGACTCTTGTTTTGAAGGGTGAAAAGTATGGGTCTAGTGTTGTTTCTCTTAGGATTAAGAATTATAATGATTTAAATGATTTAGCTAAGAGTTCTTTGTTGAAGATAGTTAATGGGGTCCGTGATACGAAGGGGCTTGTTGACTGGAGAGATGATTATATTTTTATTGTGTTTTCGCCGTTAATGACTCGGACTTATCATAATGAAATTTTGGCGGTTAAAGCTGGATTTAGTATTTTGAAGGGGTTGAATGATTATAATAAGAAGTATAATAACAAAATTGAGTTTAACATTGGAGCGCATGCTGGAGAGTTGATTGCGTCGAAAGCTGGTGGTAAATTTAAGTATACTAGTGTTGGGAATACGATTTCGTTTTCTAAGAGAATTAGTGATTCTAGTAGTGGAAAACTGCTTGTAAGTGATGAGATAAGGAGAAAGATAATTAGGGATTTGAAAGTTGATAAGGAAAAGGATATTGGGGACAAACCTGTTTATTCTGTTTCTGAGATAAAGGATAAAGCTGCGAATGCGGCGAAATTGAAAGATTTGTTGAAGAGACAAGGGTAGATTGGGATTGTTTTAATGCATTGATTTATAAATTTGTTTTATTATTGTTAGTTATGAAAAATAAAAGAGAGGGTGGTAACCCTATTTTGAATTTATTGAAAGAAGAGTGGAGATATCTTGGGGATAGGAAAGGTTATTTTATTTTGGCTTCGATATTTTTTGTGATTGCTAATTCAATAAATTTATTGAATCCGTTGGTGATTGGAATGGTTTTTAATTCTGTTCAAGAATCTATAACTGGGATTTCTGAATTATGGAATTTGATTTTTTTAATTTCTTTTCTTTTATATATTGAAATAGGGTTTTGGATTTTTCATGGAGTTGGTAGATATATTGAAACTCGTAATGGATTTTTTGTTAATCGTAATTATATTAATTCTAAAATAGGGAAAGTTTTAGATCTTCCCGTAAAGTGGCATAAAGATCATCATTCTGGCGATACAATAGATAAAATAAACAAGGGGTCTTCTGGGATTCATGCTTTTTCATCTGAAACAACTTTTCAGCTAATATCTTCTGTTGTAAAAGTTTTTGGTTCTTTGTTGATTTTATTTTTTATTGATCTTAGGATTGCTTTGTTTGCTTTGTTTTATTCTAGCTTTGTTTTATTTATTATTTTTAAAATGGATAAGAAACTTGTTGGATATTATGGACAATTAAATAAAAAATCCAATAGAATTGCGGCTGGGATTTATGATTATATTAGTAATATTATTACTGTTGTGACTTTGAGAATGAAGAAGACTGTTCGAACTGAAATTGATTCTAGATTAATGGATGCTGAACTCCTTTCTAAGAAGACCTCTATTTTGAATGAATATAAATGGGGCTTTGCTAGTATTGCAATATCGTTTATGATTGTTTTATCTTTGAGTTTTAAGGCTTATGTCGATTTCGTTTCAACTGGAATTATTATGATTGGAACTTTGTATATATTGTATGGATATTTGAATAATGTTGGGGATACTTTCTATTATTTTGCGAGTCTTTATGGGCGAGTTAGTAAGTATAATGCTAATTTAATGAATGCTAAGCCGATTGATGATGAGTTTGATAAAGTTAAGAAGGATGTTTCTAGGAATTTGCCGGGAGATTGGGATAGTATTGAATTTAAGAATATGGATTTTTCTTATAATCAAGATGGGAACACTAGACATTTGGATGGTGTAGATTTTAAGTTTAAGAAGGGCGAGAAGATTGCTTTGGTTGGTGAGTCTGGTTCTGGGAAGAGTACGATGTTAACTTTGCTTAGGGGGCTTTATTCTCCTGATGAGGGGGCTGTTTATTGTGATGGCAAGAAACTTGATCACGGATTTGCGAGGCTGAAGGATCATATCACTTTAATTTCGCAGGAGCCTGAGATTTTTAATGATACTGTGAAGAATAATATTACGATGGGGATTAGAACAAAGAATGAGGATTTGATTGATGCTATTGACATGTCGCAGCTGAAAAAAGTTGTTGGGAAACTGGATAAAGGTTTGGATACGAATGTTTTGGAAAAGGGCGTTTCGTTGTCTGGTGGTGAGAAGCAAAGGCTGTCTTTAGCTCGGGGTTTGTTGGCTGCGAAGAAGAGTGAGATTGTTTTGCTTGATGAGCCTACTTCTAGTGTGGATAGTGAGAATGAGATGAAGATTCACGATAAGGTTTTTTCTAAGTTTGGGGAGAAGACGATTATTTCTTCTATTCATCGGTTGCATTTATTGAATAAGTTTGATACGATTTATCTTTTTGAAAAGGGGAAGATTGTTGCTCATGGGAGTTTGGATGAGATAAAGAAAAATCCTAAGTTTGATCGGGTTTGGCGAAAGTATGGATTGAAGAGGGAGATGTGATGGGGAAGAGGAATTTTAAGTAAATCGGTAAGTTTAAAAGTTCTTAAATTTTGAAGTAATTATGGCAAGTAAAAAAAGTACACGAATGAAAAATTCCGCTGCTAGCTTGGTCTGTGCTAACTTATACTGCGCTGGATAAATTCTGATCCCACTCGGGACATTTATGCAAAATTAGTTAAATTTTATATCTATTAACATGATTTCTATTAATGATTTTACAAAAAGCTTTGAGAGAGAAAATTTGTTTGAAAACGTAAATCTGATTATAGGTTTAGATAAATGTGTTGCTCTAGTTGGGAAAAATGGTTCTGGAAAATCTACCTTTTTGAAATGTCTAGTTGGACGAGAAGACTTTTCTGGAAGGATAGTTTCTGAGAACGTGAAGATTAGTATGATGGAGCAAGAAGGTAGTTTTGATGATTTGGATAGAACATTTAGAGATTACATTGGAGACAAGACAAGGAATTTAGAAGATGAAAAATTTGCGATGGAACAGGAGATGGGTAATCCTGATATCTATGATAATGATGATAAATTTAATTCTTTGATGGATAGATATAATCTTCTTTTGTCGGATGAGTCTTTAGATCCTGAAGATGTTAGATTGGTTGAAATTCTAAAGAAACTGAATATAGATGAAAACGTTTTATGTCAAAAGATATCTGAGTTGAGTGGGGGACAGAAGATAAAGTTGCGTCTTGCGGAATGTCTTGCTAAAAAGGCAGATATTTATTTTTTGGATGAACCAACAAACCATTTGGATTTGGGATCTTCAGAATGGTTGGGCCAGTATATTAAAGAGAATATTAAATCTTTGCTAGTAATTTCTCATGATAGGTATTTTTTAAATGAGATAGTTGATGAAGTCTGGAAAATTGAAGATAAAAATTTTGAGAAGTATTTTTGTAGTTATGATGAATACGAGAAGAAGGAGATTGTTTATTTCAATTTACTGAGGAGGAAATTTAAGGATGCCACTAGGAGAAAGCGAGAACTTATGGAGTCTGCTGAACAAAAGCGTCATTGGGCTATGCTTGTTGGAAGTAAAACCGCTAAATGCATTGCTGATAGATTAGAGCGGGAAGCTGAAGCTATTGAGATTGGAATTAACCCTGATGATTTAGTGATTAATGTTAAGATAGATTTTTCTAATAAAAAATTGCATAATTGTGAGATTTTTAGGCTTGCTGGAATGGCTAAAGAATTTGACGGAAATATTCTTTTTGATAATGTTGATCAAGAAATTAATCAAGGAGAAAAAATTGCGATTGTTGGAGATAATGGTACTGGGAAAACTACATTATTGAAGGTTTTGATGGGGATTGAGAAAGAAACTAAAGGTTCTGTTTTCCGTAGAGAAAATTTGAAGATTGGTTATTTTGACCAAGAATTAAGTGACGTGGACGGAGAGAAGACTGTAGAAAAATTTATTGAAGAAGAATGTGGGAGGGATCCTGCAATTTTGAGATCTACGCTTTCTAAGTTTAGTTTTGAGGATAAGTTTTTGGTCCAGAAGATTGGAAAGTTGTCTGGAGGAGAAAAGGGAAGATTAAACTTGCTTCGAATTACTTTGGAGAATAATGAAGTTTTGTTATTGGATGAGCCAACAAATAACTTAGACATTCATCTAAAAGACTCATTAGAGAAAGCGATAAAAGAGTTTCCTGGAACGGTAATTATTGTTTCTCACGATAGACACTTTATGGATAGGGTTTCTACTCGAGTCTTGGATATCGAGGGTGAAGAGATTAAAAGTTACAAGGGTAATTATTCTGATTATTTGGAATTGAAGGTTAAGAAGATATAGCTTGGCTTCTCCAAAGTTTTAAATAGAATTTTTTGTTTAATATTTTTAGGTATTCCAATTATAATCTTTTAATTTTCCGTCTCGAATTGGGTCCCAGAAAGCTGTTTTGTCGTGTCCTAGAGTTTTAATCGCTCTTGCTAAAAGGATGTTTTTCTCTGCTAAGTGTGGTCTTCTTAGATGATCCTTTCTACTTATCGTTGGATCAAAAACTAACATGTTGTTTTCTAACTTTGTGTAGAAGTTTTCTATTAGGGCTCTGCTGAATAGTGGGAATGGGTTCATTTCTAGGGGAGTTAAATTATGGTCTTTGTTGCATTCTTTTATGACGGCGATGTAGGCTGCGATGTCGTGGGGATAGAAGGTTATTACTTTACTTGCCTCTTGGTCTTCAGCACGAGTGTACCTAATATTTGTTACATCGTGTGCTACTCTTTGTGAAATGTTTCTTCCGTCTCCGTCTTGTATTTGGCTTGGCCTTAGAGTTAGAACTGTTGCTAGGTTGTCTTGGCTTCTTACAGCTGGTATATGTTCTAGCCTAAATAAGTAGTTTTGGATATCTCTTCTTCTTGATGGGACTTGAACCAAGGCGGAAGCTCCTTCTTGTTTTACTCTTCTGGAATCTTTGTATACTTTTGCCTTTATTGGCTCTGATGAATTTTCTGAATATGCGAAAAGACGAAGGGCTTCAGCTGCGAAAACATAGGGGATTAATCTTTTTGTTCTGTCTGACCAGTTTGGTCTGAAACTTATTCCTTGTGAAAATATTTCGTCTTCGCTGATTTCTTCTAGTTTGCCTAGGGCTTCTTTTCTTAAAACTAAAGGGGTGGTCGGGGAGTTATAACATTCTTGTTTTGTTTGAGGGTGACCTATGTGGACGTATTCTCCGTGTTTGAAACATTTTCTTGATGCTTGGCTTTGGTGCACTGTATTTTTATGGTATTGTCCTGGGATAAGTTGGGTGTATAAGAGTATGGCTTGAGAGTTGCCGTCCATGTCGTAGATTCGCTCTACTAAATTATGTTGGCTACGGATCTGTTTAGTTTCTAGTTCTTTTATTTTTGTGTTCGTTCTTCGTTTGAAAAATGGTTTATTTGTCATATAAAATATACGGCAAAATCCTTATTGTATTAGTGTGGTGATGTTTGTTACCACAATATTTATAAATTTTGATATCATGTATTATTATGGAATTAAGGGAAACTTTAGAAAAGATAGGGTTGACTAAAAATGAGTCAATTGTTTATTTAATGTTGTTGAAAGAAGGGTCTAGTCTGACTGGGGAGATTACAAAAAAGACAGGGATTCATAGGAGAAATGTTTATGATATAACTTTGAGGTTGATAGAAAAAGGCTTGGTTGGATATATTGTTAAGAATAATCGGAAAATTTTTGAAGCGGTTAATCCGAAAAAGTTAAGAGAAATTTTGGATGAGAAAAGTAGAATATTAGAAGAAAATTTTGATATTATGCAACAGATGTTTGTGGGACCGAAGGAAAAGCAGGAGACTTTGTTTTTTACTGGCAAGGAAGGATTGAAAAATATATTTGAGGATCAGTTGAAGGAAGGTAATTCTGAGGTTTTGATATTGGGTGCGAGTAAGGCTGCGTCTGAGATTTTTCCTTTTTATTTTAAGTGGTATGATAAGGATAGGGTTCGGAAAAAGATTAAAGTTAAGATTATTAGTGGTGAGAAAATTGGGAAAGTTTCCATGTCAGAAGTTCGATATATAAGTGGTAAGTTTGATAATCCTTTGGCGATAAATATTTGGAGAGATAATGTTGCGTTGATTCTTTGGAAGTCTGAGCCGTTGGCTATTTTGATAAAGAATAAGGAGATTAGTGATTCATATAGGAAATATTTTGAGGCTATGTGGAATTCGGCTAGGAAGTGAGTTTGTTAGATAAGTTGAAAGAAAGTATAAGGGGGTTGCTTAGGTTTTTATAGTTTGGAATTTATTTTGTTTAAGGAGACGTAAAATGATAAAGGCTATATTTTTTGATTTTGATGGGACGATTAGTGATGCGATGGGGATTGGGTATGAGTCGATGATTAGGGCGTTTAATGATTTTGGGTATGAATTTGATAAAAAGAAGTTGCGTGGGTTGTTGGGGAAGAAAATGCCCCTTATTTTTGATGGGCTTGGGTTAGATAAGAAAAATTTTGATGCTTGTCATAAGCGATTTTATGAGTATTTTATGAGGGCGGCGTTGGATGGTGGAATTAAACCTTGTGTTTCTTTGAAGCCTTTGTGGAAAATGAAAGAGAGTTATCCCTTGGTTGTTGTTTCAAATAGTGAGACTAGTTTTCTTGATGCGTCGATAAAGAAGCTTGGGATTAAAGGTTTGTTTGATGGAGTTTATGGTTCTGATAAGTTTTCGAGTAAGGATAAGTTGTTAAAGAAATTGTTTAGGGAAATGAAAATTAAGCCATCTGAAGCGATTTACATTGGGGATACTTTTAGTGATGTTGATTTTGCGAGGGATGCTGGTTGTATTGCGGTTGCGATTCATAATAAATGTGCGTGGTCGAGTTTGAAAGAGATTCTGAAAGAGAAGCCTGATTATGTTGTTCGGGATTTTTATGGGTTCAAGAAAGTTATTGATTCTTTAGAGAAGGGAAACTAAATATCCGAACGCGATTACTCCCATTATTCTTGGGAATATACCGTAGATTAGGAAGTTTTTTCTTGAGATTTTTAGGGCGCCAAGGAGGACTGGAAGGTATGGGAGAGGTGAGACTGCGGCGATTGGGATAATTACTTTTCCGTATTTGTTTATTAGATAACTTGCCCTTTCTACTTTTTTTTCTGATACGAATAAGAGAACGCCGTCTATCATATATTTTTCTCCTATCATGAATCCTAGTGTTGAACCAATGACTGAGCCTAGGGCGACCATGACGATAGCAGTGAGCACGTTCATTCCTGCTAGTATACCTGTTGCTAGAATTATCATTGGTGAAATGAATTGGGGTAGCATGTCTAGAATGATTGAGATAAAAAATAGAGCTGGTGCACCGTGGGTGTATATGATGCTGTTTGCTGAGTCTTCAACTTTTGATATATTGACTAATCCGTAGATGAATAGTGCCAAAACTATAATGCTAATTATTATGTTTATCGTCTTGACGGTTTTTGCTATCTTTTTTCGTTTCATTGAATTTGATTTAGGGCTTTAATTATGTTTAATTCTAAGTTTTGATTCTTCTTTAAGAATTTTTCAAAAAGGGATTGAATTTTTTTATCCTGTTTTCTTTTTGTGCCTTTGGTGTTTGTTAGTTTGGCATAGAGTTCGACTTCTTTATCTGATAGGTTTTGGAGTGGGGCATTTTTTGGAATTTTATATTTAAAGTTTCCCTTGAGAATATTTTTGAAAGTGTCTTCGGCAAATTGGGAAAGATTGTCGCTTGATAAATTTGGTTTTGTTGAATAGCTTACTTGGAATTTTTTTTCTATTACTTTTTTTACGACTGAGGTGTTGAGGTCGCTTGTTTTTTTGAGAGCTATAACTTTGTTGTTGGGAAGCATGGAGTTTTTCCTGATGGTTCTAAATACTTTTCTTTCGAAATAGTCTATGAATTCTTTTTTTGATAATTTTTTTTGGTTTGTAAATTCCCAAACGTGGTTTGTCATGTAATATGAAACAATTAGGTATAAATAAGGATTTTGGTTTTGTTAATTATGATACATGCGGTTTTGTTGATTATTGAGAGAGACGGGAAGGTTTTGTTTGGGAAGCGAACAAAGCAAAGGGAATCGATTCCGAATAGATGGAGTTTGCCTTCTGAGAAGGTCGAGGGTGATGATAGTATGGAGAGTGCGGTTAGGAGATGTGCGGATAATGAACTTGGGGTTGTTGTGAATGATATTGTGGAGTTTGAGGTGTTTCATTATAACGATGGAATTGAGGATAAGGTTTTGCGTTTTTTGAAAATTGATGTTGAAGGAGAACCTTTTTTGAATAATTTAAAGGAGTTGTCTGAATTGAAGTGGATGAGTTTTGAGGAATTCTTTGGGATGTATGAAGATTCTGAGATTGGGCATGGATTGCAATATTTGAGAAAGAAACTCGAGTTGGATTAAATTTTAAATTTACTGAATGTTTTTCTTTTATCTTCGTTATCGCCAGTTGAATAAGCTTCTTGAATATCTAGGGCTTTTTGTTTTTGTTTGTTATTGGAATAATAGATTGATGGCTTTCCTTTTTCGTCTGGGATTGATGTTTTGAATTTTGTTATTATGTTTGATTCTAGTTCGTTTCTTGCCACAATGAGCCATGTATCTTCAATAAAGAAATGTCTGCCAATCATTGTTAGAGGAAGAGTTTTTTCATTGATTAGGTTTTTGTCTAGGAGTTTTTTCAATCTTGCCGAGGGATCTTTTTCGCAAAGGAAGCAGCCGCCGCCCGGAGTTGGGTATTTAATTTTGAATTTTTCTGCGAGTTCCATTTGCCTTTTTCTTCCTCGTCCTTTTATACCGATTTCCATTAGTGGTCGCTTGATTTGAAATCCTATCTCTTCGTCTATGGTTCTCATTGCTTTTGAGGTTTGAGACATTGGCCTTTGTCCTAGAACTTCTCCCGTTGCTATTACTTTAATTTTATTTTTGTCGGCGTATTCCTTTGCTTTTTTGAACATAAAAATTTTACAGTCTTTGCATGGGTTTATTCCAGATCCTGTTTCGTGCTTTGGCTTTTTTAATATATCTAGATATTCTGAAAGAAGTGGTTCTTTGGTTACGTTGAATATTGTTAGCTTGGTTTTTTCTTTTTGGGTGAAGTTGAAGTTGCAATTAATGTTGCAGCAACCACAGCCGAATGGGAGGGCGAAATAGAGCGCTTCGACGTCGTAGCCTTGTTCTTGGAGTAGACATACGACTAGACGAGAGTCGAGGCCGCCTGAATATAATACCAATGCTTTTTCCATAGAATTGTTGAGAAATGTGGGTTTAATTAGATTTCTGCTAGAAGGACTACGTAGTTTTTGCCGTATTTCTTTGCACACTTAGGGCATGTTGTGTAGTAGAAATACATGTGTTTGATTTCTTTTTTCTTTGATGTAGTATATTCTTCCATTTCTTTGATCCATTTTTTCATATCTTTGTAGGGGCCTTCGAAAACTTTTGAAAGAAAAGTTCCTGAGACTTTGACGTCATGGACTGATGAAATTGGTTTTTCTACGCTAACATAGATGTTTGAATAGAATGGGGATTTCTCATCTGAAACTACTATTGGGACTTTTGTTCCGGCTTTTGCTGCGTCGATTTTTTTGCAAAGCTTTTTAATAACCATTCCGAAATTTAATGGAATGTGAAAGAATGATATCACTTTGCTTTTGACGAATAGCTTGTCTTTCCAAGTTATTGTTTTATTGTCCCAAGGTTTTGGATCAAATTTTGGACAACACTCGTCGGTGTTTTTCGCTTCTTCACCCTTTTTCATATTGAATAAAAGTATGTTTAGTATATAAATGTTTAGTAGCCTCTGCATTGTTAAGTTAACGGGAGCTTTCATTTACTAAATTTTTTCAAAACCTTTAAATACTACTTAATCTACAAAGTATTATATGGCTACTAAAGATACTAAATCTATTAAGTCTACAACAATTAGGATAGAGCAAGAAACAAAAGAAAAAATAGAAAATCTTGATTTTGTTCGAAAAGATACATATAATCAAATCTTGCTGAAATTAATCGAGTTTCATGAGGGACATAGAAAATGATAAACAAATCTAACAAAAACAATCCTTCATCCCAAATCGGGTGGGGGGCGAAGCAGAAAAGAGTTAGTAAATTCTTCTTCATAACTTTAATTTTCATTTTCTCTTTAATATTATTACCAAATTTTGTTTCAGCTTTTCTAATTTCAGATCAAGGAACAAATGTAATGGATGTTGCAACAGGAAATTTAACTGCCCTCGCTAATTTAACAATTAGTATATATGACAATACTACTGGAGGAAATTTAATCTTTGAACAAAATTTTAGTGATGTAATAGCAAATGGTTCATGGAACGTTATGATAAACCCAAATTTAGAATATGGAATAAGTTATTATAAAGATTATCAAATTAATGGGGAAGATTTATATTTTGATGGAAATGAGAGATTAGAATTTCAATCTTCTGTTGGAGAAATAAATAATGTTTCATTTATTAATTTTTCTTTGATAAACTCGTGTTCTGCTGGGAGTTCAATAAGATTAATTTATGCAAATGGAAGTGTTGAATGTGAGGTGGATGATGATTCAGGAGGTTCAGGAAGTTCAAACTTAACAAATTATGCCTTTAAAGAACCAATCAGAAATATTTACGGGCAATATAACAACTTCTCAAATAGGGTTTTTTGGTTGGCTTGGAAGTTTAGCTTCAAGAATAACTAAGTTATTTGTTCAAGATATTGATGCTTCTGGAAATATTAATGCTGGAGAAAATATAACTGCTTCTTATTTCATTGGTGACGGTTCAAAATTAATTGGCATTAATGGGACTAGCGGACCTCAAGGTGAACAGGGAATTCCAGGCGTTAATGGAACTAATGGTACAAATGGTATCAACGGAACTAATGGAACGAACGGAGCTCAAGGAATTTCAGGTATTAACGGAACAAACGGCTCTGATGGTTATACTCCCATCTACGGAACAGATTATATTAATGGTACAAATGGATCTCAAGGTATCCAAGGTGAGACGGGTGTCGATGGAATCAATGGAACAAATGGATCTCAAGGTATTCAAGGAATCGCTGGAGTTAATGGTACCGACGGGATTCAAGGTGAAGTTGGCGTTAATGGAACTAATGGTATCAACGGAACTAATGGCTCTGATGGTTACACACCTATTTACGGTACCGATTATATTAATGGAACTGACGGAACCGACGGGGTAGATGGACTAAATGGTACTAACGGAACAGACGGAACAACTCCTGTTTATGGCGTTGATTACATTAACGGAACAGATGGTGTTAACGGTGTAGACGGACTTAATGGTACCGATTTATTTACTGAAATAAATCTTACTCAATTTGATAATTCTACTGGAACTTTAAATCTTTTAGAGAGTTGGCTAACCAGTTTCCTTGATTTACTTTATGCTCCTCTAGGTTACGGAGATGATTGGAATAAAACTTACGCTGATACACTTTACGCAGACATTTCTGTAACTGGCGATGATACTTCCTGGAATAAAACATACGCTGATACTTTATATTATGATTCTGAGTTAGATTTAACAACACTTCTTGATGATAATTATGCCCCTGTAAACTACGGAGACGATTGGAATAAAACTTACGCAGATACTCTCTACGCTTCCTTAGCAGAAATTATTAGTTTTGGATATTATAATTCTACAGACTTTTCTATTACAGATTATTATTTGAAATCCAATCCTTTTGGATTCTATAATTCTACTGATTTTGTTATTTCAGATTATTCTACAACTACTCAAGCAAATAACTTATATGCTCCTCTAGGTTACGGAGATGATTGGAATAAAACTTACGCTGATACACTTTACGCAGACATTTCTGTAACTGGCGATGATACTTCCTGGAATAAAACATACGCTGATACTTTATATGCAGACATTTCTGTAACTGGCGATGATACTTCCTGGAATAAAACATACGCTGATACTTTATATTATGATTCTGAGTTAGATTTAACAACACTTCTTGATGATAATTATGCCCCTGTAAACTACGGAGACGATTGGAATAAAACTTACGCAGACACATTATACGAACCAACAAGCACTCAATTAGATGGAACTACGGTAAATATTACCTACATCAATGCACCATTAAACACTTGGTACTTCAATGCTACAGATAATTGTGAATATTTACCAAATTCCGGAAAGGAGTGTGCTATTTAATGGTAATAATAATTGAATTTATTGGGGGAATAGAGTGTGCAGTATGAAATGGGATTTAAAAAAAAAGATAAAGGTTGGTCAAAGAAAAAGAAAGTAATATTTTTTAGTAGTTTTGCGTTTATCTTTTTCATGTTAGGTGCAATGTATATGATTTCTGAAAATACTTTTGGGTATAAAACTAGTATTGAAAAGATGTTGGGTGATTATGGTTTTGTAAGTGCCAGTACTGATTCGACAAATTGGACCAGGAAAGCATTGCTAACAATAAACAGTTCTTTCGTTGATTCAAATTTAACAGACTTCCCAGTCTTATTAACTAATGCAAATTTACCACAAGAAATGTGGAATACAACACATGAAGATGCAAAATATAATGCGTTATTTACAGGATGTGACATTAGATTTACTACTAATAGCAGTGGAGAAATAGAAATTCCTTTTGAATTAGTGGACTGGACTCAAGATGATTCAACTGGTTCGGAAATTTGGATTAAGTTAAATATATCAAATGAAACAGACATAGAATTTTATGTTTGGTATGATAATTCTGTTGCATCTTGTTATGTTATAAACGATACTTATGGGGCTGAAAAGGTGTGGGATAGTAATTTCAAGGTGGTTCAGCATATGGGAAACGCGACGACCTCAACTATTACAGACTCAACTACGAATGATAATGATGGAACTAAAGCTGCTGCTGGAGACCCTGCCGAAACTTCAACTGCTCAGATAGGATTAGAAGCTCAAGATTTTGATGGGGATGATGATTATATTGATATTGGTGATGTTGCAGCATTAGAAATAGATACTTTTACTATTTCTACATGGGCAAAGAGGGCTGGAATAGATGACCAAGATACCTTCTTATCAATGCAATACCAGTCAGCTGCCGTTCCTGGGTTATGCGGGACAACATTTAGATTTAATTCGGACAATACTTTAGGACTTGCATCCACTATAAGTAATACTTTTGAAGAAGTCATATCAACGCCTACATATACAAGCACTTCTGATTTTTATTATGTGGTAGCTAGAAAAACTGGGACAACTGTAACTTTATATATTGATGGCTCTTTAGTTAAAACTGGGACATTATCATCAGCCAGTATAGATTGGACTACTTCGGTTACTAAACATACTGTAATCGGTGCTAGATGGAATGGAAGAGCTTCTGCTTGGGTCGGAGAATTTGAAGGGATATTAGATGAAGTAAGAATATCAAATTCAGCTCGTTCAGCCGATTGGATTTCAGCTGAATATAATAATCAGAACTCACCTTCTACATTTATAGTCGAGGGAACTCCAGCGAGTACAGGGGACAGGTCTCCAACTTATTCTAATAATCAAACAAATACAACAATAGGTGGGCAATCAATATTGTTTAGTTTGTTAATAGATGATAATAATGTTTTACATCCTAATGGACAATATATATTTGGTACAAACAATTCTGGTACTTGGGTAAATGATTCTGCTATTAACTTTACAGGAACTCCTCAATGGGCTAATATTACTAAGACTTTAAATAATACCGTTGGATTAACAATTGGTTATCGTTGGTACATAAATGATGATACTAAGAATATAAATAATACAGAAATATTTACATTAACAACAATATCTACTCCAGATACAATATCCCCAACAATAGTCCGACTTAACCAAACAAACTCAACTGGGATAATTAACGGTTCAGTAATCCAAGATGAAAATGTAACCTTCATAGTAAACGCAACTGATGAAACAGAAGTTGATTCAGTATGGGTAACAATCTGGACTGGTGTAGTTGGTGGACCTATTTGGTTGATACAACAATTAGTTGATTTAGGCTCAAACATTTGGGAAGGAAATGTAACTACTAACACCTCTCTAACAGCAGGGGATGTAAATTATACAATTTCTGTGAATGATACTTCAGGAAATGAGATAAACGAATCATCCAACTTTACATTAATTGCATCAGATACCTGTACCTGCCCAGGAATAGATACCAGCTGGGAAATAGATATGTCGGATTACTGCATACTATCCACTCCTTGTGACTTAGGAACAGGAAATTTAACATTCACAGGGGAAGGGAATTTTACTTGCAGTGCGAGGTTAGATATAGCTTCAAGAGGGAAACCAGGAAATAATTCTATCTTATGGTTTGATAATGATTGTGAGGTGTATATTGGATAAGATGAAATCTTTTAATATAGTATTATATGGTATTTTAGTATTATCTTTCTCAATATTAGTATCAGGAGATTTAGTTTCCATAGGAACTGGAGGAGATGAAATTTCTTTAGGTTATGGAAATCAGATAGATTTATTCTTTTCTGGAATAACTACCACTTCCATTACTCTCCCAGTAGTAGCACAAATATCTCCAATTAATGGGATATCAACATATGAGGCAGACCAATTATATATTTATAATATTTCATCTACAAGAGATATTCTTTATTGTAGTTTAATTATGGATGGAGTTGCTGTTTCTACTGATGCTGGAATCGAATATTTGATGGGTAATGGGAGTTGTTTAACACCTGCTGGTTCTGGAGACTGGGCAATTACTTGTTCTGATAATTGTGTTTGGAGCACTGACTTTTCTGTTTCAGATAATATATCTATAACTGGTTCAGGCATATTAACTTGGAATGCGAATATGAGTTTTATCAATTCTCATTGGGAAATTTATAAAGAAGACGGATGTGAACTTGTAATTAATCTTGGTGGGAGTATACAATGATAAAATTTAAAAAAAACTTAATTTACTTAATAATTTTATTTATAATTTTTACTTTTTTTATTAATAATGTTTCTGCATTAACAGCAAACTCCTCAAGTTATTCTGTCAGTATGTTTGGAACCGGGATGGCAACAGCAGACCCTTCATCAACAAATTATGAAACAAAAGCTCTTTTAACATCTCAATCAGGCACAAGAAATGCAGAGAGTAATTCATATACTTCAAACATTGGTTTTTTTGATAACACTATATATTATAGAACAGTGAGCATTACTTCTTATTCAATCTCTCCAAGCTCTGCTGTTGTTGGTTCAATAATAGGATTATCAATATCTGCATTAAATTATCAAACTGTATGGGCAAAGATAACCTCTTCAAACTCTCAGGAACAAACTCTAAATCTCATTAGTGGGGGAACTGTTAATTATGTTCCAAGCCCCTCAGTTGTAGGAACATACGAGGTAATCTTTTATGCTAATAGTTTTACAGGAGCAATTGCAAGTATTGTAGATTATTTTGAATTAACAGAGGCAACAACCCCCCCTCCTGGAGGAAGTGGTGGGGGTGGAAGTACAACCACAATAATAGAAAAATGTACTTATAATTGGGATTGTACTCCTTGGGGTGTTTGTTCAGATGGAGAACAAACAAGAGAGTGCAAAAACATCGGAACATGTAAGGGAATAGAGAGTAAACCAATAGAAGAAATGAATTGTACAAAAGCTTTATTTGATATTACTTTAAAATTAAAAAGTATAGAACTTACTAAAAATAAGACTTTAAATTTTAGCATAGATTTAACAGAAAAAATGGGTGTAGAAAAAATTGATGTCCATATTAAATATTCAATTATAAACAAAGAAGGTTATGAGATTTTCAGCCGAATAGAAACAAAGGCAATCCAGGGAAATTTATCTTATGAGAAAGAAATAGAAGAAATTAAATTAGCAGATGGAGAATATATATTAAGAGTAGACATCCTCTATGGAAACTTGCAAAGAGCCTTTGCTGAACAAAAGTTTGAGGTTAAGAAAGGGGAATTAGAGATCACTCCAAAAGAAAAAAGAATTATTAGTAATTTATTAATAATTTTTGGAAGTTTGATATTTATAGTTATTTTAATTAGCTTTATTTTGATTAAATTAATAAGAAAGAAAAAATTAGGAAAACTAAAAACTCATAGAGAATATAAAAATAAGATTAAACAAAACTTGAAGAGAATCAGATCTAAAACTTTCTTAATGATTCTTCTAGGTTTTATGATTGTAGGAATTTTATTTATTGGAGGAAACAATATGACTGGGTTTGTTGTTGGAAGTACAAGTGCAGTTAATGATAATTGGAATATTTTTGGATTTGTTTTAATTATTGGAATGTTGGGATTATTAGTTTTTACTTATAGAAAAAAGATTGCTGAGAAAATTGAAACTAAAAGAATGAATAAACATTCTAAAGATAGCCTTAGAGGATTAATCAAAAAGAAAGTTTATACAGAACAAGGGAATTGTATTGGAAAGGTTGAAGATGTTATTTTAGGAGAAAACAAGATTGATAATTTGAAAATTAAATTAGATAAAAGAAAAAGAGTTAAGGCTAAAGGGATAATTATTAGGTATAAAAATGTGAAAAGTGTGGGGCATATTGTTATTGTTGAAGGAAAGATTTTAGAAAAGTTAAATATATAAACAAAAAATTCATTATAAAAAGAGGAAAAATGAAAAAGAAATTTAGAAAAGAATTGTCTAGTCTAAAATTAAAAAAGTTAGAGAAGGATTTAGCTAAGGTTGAAAAAGCAGAAGATTATTTGGATGTAGAGAGAAAGAAATTAATGAAGGAAAAAGAGAAAATTAAGCTTAAGATTAGAAAAGAGAAAGAAGTTCTTAAATTAAAGAAACAGATTGAAAGAGTGAAAAATAAAAAAAACTGAACAATAGCTACTTTTTACTCATCTTAATCAACTCCAACCACTTATTTGGATTATTTAATTTTAAATCAGTAGCCAACTCATACGGGCAAACCCCAATAGCTTGATGTTTCCTAATAAAATTATAAAATATCTCATAGCCCTTCATAATTGCTTGTGCTGATTCTATACGACCGTGAAAGCCCCTAAAAGTAACAGTCCTTTCTCTTATCGAATTATGCATTCTTTCAACATAAATATTAAAACCTTCTCCTTTTGAAGCGATATTTTTATTGTGAAAAATATTGTGTTTGCCTAGTTTGTTATTGTAACCCCAAGTCTGTTTTATAACTTTCCCATAAGCCGTATAGCCATCTGTAGTGATAGTTGTGATGTAACCCTCTGTTTTGTATTTTACTTTTGCCATAACTTCCTTTAATTCTTCTTGTCCTCGTGATTTAAAATATTTTGAAGAAACCATATAACGAGTTTTAACATCAATAGAATCTATAAACCAATCTTTAGAAACTCCCTTTTTATTATTGTTTATTCTTCGGTGATATTCCATTTCATCGAGTTGTATTTCATTTCCAGATTTTACTTTTAATTTATCTGTGAATTTAGAAATCATATTTGAATATTTGACAACCCAATTATAAATAGAAACATTAGAAGAATTATGGGGATAAAATGCTTGTAGATGTTCTTGTACTTTTCGAGTTGAAACTCCTCGGTAAAATAAATCCATTGATAGAGTAATTTTTTGTGGACTATTCCTCATTCTGAAAAATCCGTCATCGACAATAAAAGACTTTTTACACTCATTACAAAAATATCTCTGTATCTTCCCCCTATTTTCTGTTTGCCTAAAACCTCTTTTCTTTATTTTATTAAAGTTGCATTTTGAACAGCAAACTTTTTTAACTTCTTTTTGTTCTTTCTTGTTGTGTTTCATTTTAACGAGTGGGATACAAAAGAAGGGTGTTAGTAGCACCCTTCACTTTTCTTTTGTATTTATTATTACCTTGTTAGGTTATACTTTGTTAAGTAATAAGTAATATATAAACCTTTCGTTTCTAGGTATAACCTAAATAAGTAACATTTATAAAGTAAGTTTTATTAAATAAACTATGGCAGAAATAGAGATAAAAATGAGGGGTTACAAATGTGAGAGGTGTAAGCATGAGTGGATACCAAGAAATAAAAAAGAAACTCCGATTATCTGTCCTAAGTGCAAATCTCCTTATTGGAATAAACCTAAGAAGAAATAATTTTTTTAGAAGGATTAGCTCCCGTTAACTTAACAATGCAAGTAGCCTCCGTATGCTTCTAGCTCTTGGGAGTATCCGTCGTGGCTGAAGTCGAAGTTGAAGATGAAAAGGAACTCTGACATTGCTCTGACGCCTATTCCCGCTTCTTTGATTATGTTGTATAGATATTCTGTGAAGCAGTAAGGACAAGTGTGTGTCTTTTTCTTATTGCAAGCTACGCAGGTTTTTGCTTTGCCTTCGAGGTGTTTGTGGGCTTTTACAAAGTTATCGACGTCGTTCATAATTTTATTTTTTTCTTTTGGGAATTTGCTTATCCATGCTTTGAAGCCTTTTGAGATGCATTCGGGGCAAAGAGGATGGATGATGTTTTCGCCGCATGATAAACAGTCGTTGTGTTCTTTTTCAAAATAAGGTGTCTGTATAGCGACATTCTTTTTGGAGTTCATTTAAGAATTGTCGCGTAATTAGTATTTAATGACAAATAGGGCGTGCGCTGTAGAGGTATAAGAATTCCATGTGTAGTTTCCTCTTTTAGCTTGCATGATTAGAACTGGGATTTGAAATATTTAAATGTTTGGTAGGATTATCTTGTGATGATAAGTTTTTCCATTGCTTCTTTTGCTTTTTTCATTTTTGGGTCTGAGAAATGTTTCATCGCTGGTGTTAGAATTTCTACTAACTTATCTGCTATTGCGGTCTTAAGATCCATAGGGTGTAATTTTTTTTCTGCGAAATCTTTTTCTAGGTCTTCGTAAGAATTATAGGTTACGTTGCCTCCGAATTTTTCTGGACGCTTTATTTCTAGCAAAGATTTATCATTTATGAAAATTAAATATTTTGACCAATCTAATAGTGGGTTAAATCCTATTTCTCCCTCTGGACAGAATGCTCCTTTTATTTTTTTCCTTATTTCGGATTCGTCGTCGGTCATATAGATTGCTGAGTTTGGTATCGATTTACTCATTTTCATTTGAGACCATAACTCCTGTAGTTTTTCCTTTGGCACAGGCCATATTGGTGGTTTTTGTAATCCCAAAATTAAATGTCCGTGGATTGCGACTGGTTTTATTTTATTCCCGTTTTTGTCTAGCAATGGACTTGTCTTTAATTTCAATGCAACTTCTCTTGCGATAACTTGAGCTTTTCGTTGGTCTAATCCTGCGTGAGCAATATTTATTCCTTGTGCGAAAATGTCTGCGACTTGCATTGGAGGATACAGCATTTTTGCAAAGTCTACTCCTTCTCCTTCTTTTCGTCCCATGATTGTTATCGAACGAGTTATTCGGCCCATTGTTGTGTGTTTACTTACGTCGACCATTGTTTCCCAGTATTTGTCGTTGTTGTGGTATAGCTCGCTTCCTAAAACGAATTTCAAATCCCTTACATTTCCTCCGACACATTTGTAGGCTGCGATAAGTGCTTCTTTGAAATAGTTAACTCCGACTTCTTGAATTACTTTCATGTCTCCTCCTAGTTTGTCGTTGATCCATGAATGCCAGTCTGCTAAGAATATTGTACAATCTACTCCTACATCAATTAAATCTTTTACTTTTGACATACAAACTAATCCGTGTCCCAAGTGTGGTTTCCCAGAAATTTCGAAGCCTATGTAGTGTTTTAGTTTTTGTCCGCTCTTAAGTAACTTAACTAGGTCTTCTTCGGTCATAATTTCTTCTGTATTATGTTTTATCCGTTTAATTTTTTCTTCGATGTCCATAGTTGAAAAAGAATAACGGTTTATTTAAAGTTTGTCTTGAGGGGCGTCGTATGTGCTTTCTCCATCTGCCATAAAAGGATTGGCTACTTCTTCTCTATCTGTTTCACCAACCTGATAGTTTGTTCTTTGGGTAGGGTCATAGTCTGATAAAGGTGCAATTGCTTTTGTAAAAAACCTAGGCCCTAGACCCATTCCTTCTAGTCGACTCCTTGAAAGATGTAATATTGCCATTGGTTTTTTAGTTTTGGTTTCTATTTAAAGATTTGTGTTAACAGACTTACCTAAGATATAAAAAGGATTTGTGCTTGTGGGTTTTATGGAAACTTATGATGTTGTGATTTTGGGTGGCGGGCCTGCTGGGTTGACGGCGGCGATTTATACTGGAAGGTATAATATGAAAACTTTGGTTGTTGCTAAGTCTTTTGGTGGGACTGCGAATTTGGCTGGTGAGCTTGAGAATTGGCCTGGTTATCTTGGGTCTGGTATGGATTTGATGAAGAGTTTTAAAGAGCAGGCTGAGAAGTTTGGGGCTGAATTTTTGGAGGCTGAAGTTGCGAGTTCTGAGAAGGATGGAGTTGAGTTTGTTTTGTGGGCTGATGGGAAAGAGGTTCGGGCTAAAAGTTTGATTGTGGCGCTTGGGACGGAACATAGGCAGTTGAATATTCCGGGGGAGAAGGAATTTTTGGGGAAGGGTGTTAGTTATTGTGCGACTTGTGATGGGAATTTTTTTAGAGAGAAAGAGGTGGCTGTGATTGGTGGGGCGGACTCGGCTGCGAAGGCTGCGCTTTATTTGGCTGATATTTGTAAAAAGGTTTATGTGGTATACCGGAAGCATGAGATGAGATGTGAGCCTGTTTCGCTTTCTAAGATTTGTCAGACGCCTAATATTGAAATTATTTATCACAGTAACCCTACTGAAATTGTTGGAGAGGGGCTTGTTAAAGGATTGAAGATTGTGACTGAGAAAGAAGATGGTGAGAAGAGTGAGAGGACTTTGGATGTGAATGGGGTTTTTATTGAGGTTGGTGCGGCGCCTGCGACTGAGGTTGTTAAGGGCTTGGGTGTTGATGTTGATAAGAATTATATTGTGACTGATAAGGGCGCTCGGACTAATGTCGAGGGTGTTTTTGCTGCTGGGGATGTTACTAATAATGAGATGAAGCAAATGGTGACGGCGGCTGGCGAGGGTGCTATTGCTGCTAAGGGAGTGCATGAGTATTTGATGAAGTGATTATTTTCTTGCTAACCAGATATCGAAATGGGTTTCTGATTCTAGGGTGATTTTTTCTATGTCACTGAAACCTACTTTTTTCATTAATCCTGTCAGTTCGTTTTCTGAGAGTAGGTAAGTTTGGAATGAGACTATTGGATTTTCTTTTCCACGTTTGTCTCTTAGTATCATACCTGCTTCTCTTGTTTTTGATTCCTCCATTGGGTTTCTGTGGAAGTACCAGTCGTATTCTTCTTCTCCGATTTTTATTTTTCCGACCATTGCTTTACTTTTTTCTTCGCTATCTTTGAACTTGTCTATATAGATTGATCCTCCAGGTTTTATTGAGTCGTAGAATACTTTCAATGTTTTTTCGTAATTTTCTAGAGCTATTTCTCTGCTTGTTTTTGATTCTGAATCCCATCCTCCAGCTGCGTAGATGAATGAGTTTCCTCTGCAGAACAATAGGTCGAAGTTGTCTTTGCTGTAATGATTTGGGATTTCTAGCCACGATAGTTGTTTGCATTTTATGTCTAGGTTTGAGTTATGTGCTTTTCTGTTGAAGATTTCTATTGCTTCTTTTGAGACGTCCATACAATCTACTGAATATCCTCTTTTGGCCAATTCTAGCGCTGGGAATCCTGAGCCTGCACTTGAGTCCAGTATTTTTGATTCAGTGTTTATTTTTAGTTTTTTGAATAGTCTCTCTAGGTCGTCTGTGTATTCGTTTGGATCGTATACTAGACTATTTACGCAGTCATCCCATAGTTCTGAGATATGCGGCATCTTATCGTAAGTGAATGTTTTCATTTTATTCGTAGCAGTTCCCTGTGTGGAACAGGGCGTATAGATTTAGTTCTGGGAGTGCTTCTTTTATCAGAGGGCAGGCTGCGATTATGCTGTCTATTGAGCACCCTGGCACGGTTAGGATTAAATTATCTATTCCTTGATTATGTAGGTCTAAAGCATATTCTGCGACACCTTTTGGGCATGCAGTTTCTAGTTTACTTGATGCTTCAGGGAATCTATTTCCGAATCCAGATTTTATACCATTGAATCTGTTTACTAAAGGTTTTTCCCAATGGATTTTCCCGAAGTTTGGGCTCTCTGGATTACCTCCGCATTTTATGATATTTTCATCTGATAAGTCGTAGTTATGTAGGATTTCTACTAGGCTTTTTGGTATTTCAAAGTTCTCTCTGATTTGAGCTCTTTCTTTGGAATTAATATACATGTCATTCATCATTAGGCTTACATGTGCTTCGTATCCTTGCTTGATTAGTTTTGATACGTTTTCGCAAGCGAATCTCCAGGTTTCTTGAGCGTTCTTTCCTACTTGGTATGGACTTTCTGTGTTTATCCAATAGTGTCCGCCCATTATTGCGGTTGTTCCATCTATTTTTGTTCTTTCTATCGAATCGTTTGGTGATACTTTGCTAAGAGTCTTGTTTTGAGCATCGTACAAGTTTTGCTCTATGACAAGGTTCTTTTCGCAATTAGTTCTTTTTTGTTGTCCCTTTTTCATGGTAACACATAGGCAAAAGGATATATAGAATGTTTGACTGTTTTTTACGCTTATTTACGATAAATTTTTAAATAAGTCTTCTTTAGGATGGATATGGATATAAAACTTACGAAAGCCGATAAAATCATTTTGAAAGAAATTGCGTTTAATGCTCGGATTTTGGAAAAAAAGTTGGCACAGAAATGTAATCTTTCTAAGGATAGTATTCGTTATCGTATTGCGCGGCTAGAGAAGATGGGCGTTATTGGTGGATATGGGGTTTTTGTGGATTATACTCGGTTGGGTTATGAATCATATAAGTTGTATCTTAGGCTGAATGCGACGTTTGACGAGAAGAAAGAGTTGAGATTGTTTCTCGAAGGTAGGCGAGAAGTTTTTGCGACGTTTGAATCTAATGGTAATTGGGATGTTGCTGTTGCTGTTTTTGCTAAGAGTCGTGCTGAATATAATAACTTTGAGAATGGGTTGTTGTCTAAGTTTGGTAGTCTGATTGTTTCGAGGGATTTTTGTTTAATGATGGATGTACAAATGCTTGATTATGGGATGATTTATGAAGGCGGATCTAAGAAAACTATGACACTTTGGGATGGAGATGGAAATGGGAATGTTGATGAGAAAGATGTTTTATTGATTAAAGGGTTGCATAAAAATTCGCGGACGACTCTTGTGGATTTGTCGGCAGCCGTTGGACTTAGTGTTGATTCTGTTAGTAAGAGGTTGAAGAAGATGGAGACGAGTAAGGTTATTCAGTTTTATGATACGGATATTGATTATGGAAAGCTTGGGTTTGAGAAGTATAAAATGTTTGTTTATGTGAGTGATTATTCGTCTGTTATTGAAAAGCGATTGATGGATTTTTTGCAAAGACAGAAAAGCGCGATTAATATTGTTAGGACAATTGGTCCGTGGAAATTAGAGATTGAGTTTTTGATTGAGAAGCATGAAATTTTTGAAAAGGTTTTGTCAGAGATGCAGGAGAAATTCGGGGACGTGATTCAGAAACTTGATTTTTCGATTTTTAAGAATGAGGTTTGGTTTCCAGCTAAGGAGATGGTTGAATAACTACATCCTTTCTAGTCTTGCTATTCGTTTTCCTAATGGTGGGTG
>CAZETU010000007.1:0-36324 GCA_964514585.1 Candidatus Woesearchaeota archaeon
TTAGTAGGATGAAAGAGAAGCTGAAAGTTTTGGAAAATTATGATAAGTGGTTTTTTGTTGTGACTGATAGAAATAAAGTGAGAAAATATAAGAAACATGGAGATGCTGTTGACAAACGATATGTAAAATCTAGGCTAGATAAACTGATAAAAATGGCAAAAAAAGCCCAAAAATAGGACTCTGGTTTTTCGGGTATCAAATAAGGTTTATCGTCGATTAGAATCGCTAGAAAAAGCCAAAGAGTCAGTCGGCATAATATGTATATATGATAGTACGGACGTGGGGGCTTAACTGGGACGTTTCGTACGTCCACCAAATAGTAATATTTATAAATATGGTAGACGTATAAAAAACATGGCTTACACAGAAATAAAAGAAAAGAATGGGAGGAAATATTATTACAGAGTAAAGTCCATTAAATTGAATGGCAGGGTATCAAAGGAACGAATCTATCTTGGAGTCAATTTAAACAAAGAAGAATTAATTAAAAAAGAAAAAGCTGCAGATAAAAAATTAAACATTTTCGATATTGTTTTGACAAAAGATGAAGAAAAATTCCTAGAGCAAATTAAAAGAGATTTTTCGAAAGAGCCAAGGGAGAATTATGAAAATAGGTATGAGGCTTTCTGTTCATTATTCACTCATGACTCCACAGGTATTGAAGGAAACACATTAACATTTTTAGAAACTTCTCATTTGTTGTTTGAAGGAATTGTTCCAAGCACGAAATCCTTAAGGGAAGTTCATGAAATTTTGAATCACAAAAAGGCATTTGACTATATTCTAAATTACAAAAAAGACTTAACAAAAGAATTTATTTTGGGGTTGCATCATTTAGTTGTTGCAAATACCTTAAGAGAAGAGTTGGCTTCCCAGTCTGGAAAATATAGAACTGTTCAAGTTTTTGTTGGACAACATATTCCACCAAAGCCCCATGAAGTTCCGAATAAAATGGCGACCTTGCTTAGATGGTATTCGGTCAACAAAAAGAAACTTCATCCAATAATTTTGGCTTCTCATTTTCATACAGAATTTGAAAAGATACATCCTTTTGTTGATGGCAATGGAAGGGTCGGGAGATTATTGATGAATTTTATCTTACACAAGAATAAATATCCTATGGTAAATATTCCGAAGAAAAGGAGATTCAAATATTATGAAGTGCTACAAAATGCCCACAAAGGCAATTTGAAGGGCTTTGTCGGGCTTTTAATTGGCATTCTAAGGAAAGATAGGTTGAGGTTTTGAATTAGTAGATGTTGTGAAGTTACCTTTATTTCTATTCATGAGTCGCACAGCAGGATAACTAATTATATTAATTACTCAGTAGTAACAATATAGAAAGATTTATAAACTGTTTTTTTATCAATATATTATGACAAAAAGCATAAAAGTTGAATCTCAAGTGATTCGAGGTTTTGAAGCATCTATTGCAGATAGTAAGCTCTATCAAGAAGTAGCCAAAGGTGTGGCTGAAAAATTTGGCAAAGATTCTAAGGCTTATCAAACATTAATGAATGGAATTGATACTAAAAATGGAACGGGTTCACAATTTTTCTTTAATACTGAAGCAGAATCATATCTTCCTGAAGGTCAAAGAGTTGCAAGATTAGCTGACCTTGGAAAAATTTATGATGCGGACACTTCTTTTTTTAAGGGAATTTATACCGATACTCCTGAATTAGTTTTAAGAACAGATACTCCTTCGTGGAAAAATAATACTCCGATTTTGGAAAATTTAGTCAAGCAGGTAAGAGAAAGGGAATTAGAGTTTTCTTCAGATAACCCTTTAGTTCTTTCAGGTCTTGAATTAACTAGAGATGACAATAAAGCGAATCCTTATGGAATCTTGGTTAAAATAGGAGACAATACCGTTGCAGTAAATGACCTAAGATTTGCTTACGGAAAAGATAAAATTCAGGTTAGAAATAAAACAAAAACATTATGGACTAAAGATAAAGGGTTGTCTAGGGTTTATTTCGACAGGAACGGCTACGTCAGCTCCCGTGATGGCAACTTGCAGGTCTCCGATGGCGGTGGTCGGGTGGTGGTTTTTAACGCCGAAGGCGTCGCATCAGAAAATTTAGAATTTGAAGCTATTAATCAAAAATATCAGTTTGATTTATCTACACTAAGAAATAAGATTGATGCTAAACTAGTACAATAAAACCTATAAAGGGTTCTAATTTTCTAAGATTCCTAGCACCTTCATTGAAGAATGGGCTAGGCCACACGCTCTTTTATTAAGACTCTTGGGGTCAGTAAAATTCATTTGCGACAATTAGTAAAATATTGAACATTGAAGCAAAGGTGGCAATTGGTAAAAAGAGCTACTCTGTTGTCTAGGGTTTATTTCAACAGGAACGGCAACGTCAACTCCCATAATGACAACTTGCAGAACTCCAATGACGATGGTCTAATGGCCAAACCCTTGCTAGTTATACTTATGAAAACTTACAATAAACTTTATCAGAAAATTTACTCTTATGGTAATCTATACTCCGCATATCAAAAAGCAAGAAAAGGAAAAACTAAGAAACTTTATATTAAAGAATTTGAAAGTGATTTGGATAAAAATTTAATTGACCTCCAATTTGAACTTATGAATTTTACCTATTCTCCGAGACCGTTAGATAATTTTATTCTTAAAGACCCAAAAACTAGAAAGATTTCAAGGTCACATTTTAGGGACAGAGTGATTCATCATGCTATAATAAATATAATCGGAGCTATTTTTGAAAAGATATTTATCTATGATTCTTGTGCTAACCAAAAAGGAAAGGGCAATTTATTTTCAATTAAAAGATTTGAAACTTTTAGAAGAAAGATAACTAAGAATTTTAGTAGCAGAGCTTTCTGCCTAAAAGCAGATGTTAAACATTATTTTCAGGAAGTTGACCATGAGATATTACTCAAAATAATCAAAAATAAAATTAAAGACAAGAAAGTTATATTGCTTATCAGAAAGACATTAAAAAAGAACGCTGGTGGTGAAAAAACCAAAGGGATGCCTTTAGGAAATTTAACTAGTCAATTTTTCGCTAATGTTTATTTGAATGAGTTGGATTATTTTGTTAAATATCAATTAAAAGCTAAATATTATATTCGCTATGTAGATGATTTTGTGATTCTTCATCAAAATAGAGAGCAACTTAATAAGTGGAAAAAGGAGATTGAAAATTTTTTGGCAGAAAAACTAAATTTAGAACTTCATCCTCAGAAATCCAAAGTAGTTTCTTTATCAAAAGGCGTCGATTTCGTAGGGTTTAGAAACTTTTATCACTTTAAACTTTTGAGAAAAAGAAACCTTTGAAGTATGCTAAAGAAAATTGATACTTATAGGGATAAGCTAGTCAGCAAAGAGAAGATGATGGAAATTTTTCAGGGATGGAATGCCTATGCAAAATGGGCTAACGCTTTCAAATTGCGGAAAAGTATTCTATCTAAAATAAATAAAATTCATATACTCAACCTCGACAATCCTTAAAAAGTCTACTAGTCTTACAAACAGCAACGATAAAATAAATATCAATCAAAACAAAAATTTGTCCCCTGACGATGCCAAGAGTGGATGGTCGACGGCGGGAGCATTCATTTGAACCCCTTGGGGTTTAAGGAAAATCCTTAGATTTTTCTTAGGAATCTTTGATTCCGGCCGAGCTTCTTTGAAGCGACAGCAAATCCCGGCGGGAGAATTTAATCTTAAGCTTAAACCCCAAAAATCAAAACAACACTCAATCAAAAGATAAAATTTTCTGAGCTTTATCATTACCTTTATTCGTAATAAAAATCCCTTTATTCCCCGTAACCTTCCCAGCAATTCGTGCATTTATTCCATTTTTAAGAGCAATCTGAATAACTTTTTCTGGCTCCGGAGTAACTATCAACATTCCATTCCCCATATTCCAAGTAGTGTACGCTTCCTCATCTCGAATCTTACCAAGCTCTTGACAGTGCAGCATTATTTCCGAAGGTTCAAATAAATTATCTAGCTCTGCCCCAAGGTTACTCGGCTTCAAAATTCTTCCAAGTTTCCCAGGAATACCCCCTCCAGTAATATGAGCCACTCCATGAATCCTTGTTTTTATCCCCTCGCCAATACCCCCATAAGCATCAATAACAGCCTTAGAATATATTTTTGAAGGAGTCAAAACCAATCTCCCAATCAAACTCTCACCCAGTTTCTTATTATGCCACTCATCCCCATAAGATTCCTGAAAAACTTTTCTTACAAGAGAAAGCCCATTCGACCTAAAACCATTTTCTTGAAATGCAACAATCGAATCTCCAGGTTTTATCTCATTCCCTGTAAACAATTTGTCCTTATCTGCAAACCAAACAACTGCCGCTCCCCAATTATAATTAAAAGGACCAAATCCCCCCACTCGAGTTCCCAGCTCCGCAACTTCTCCATTTACTATAGCCACATTAGCAGCCTTCGCCGCAGCGATATAACCCTTCGCCAATTGCTTAATCTGTTCAATATATGTCTCCCCATCCTTCCCCAAGGAATTAACATCAAGAATAGATCCTATAAGTACCGGCTCAGCTCCCCTCACTACCGCATCATCACAAACCATTGCGAACAAATCAAACGCAATCGTGCTATGATCCCCCATTCTCTCAGCCAATTCCATTTTCGTCCCAACGCCATCAAATCCAATATTCATCAAAGTCCCACTCGGCAGATTAGAAACATCAATAGCTCTAACCCCACTAAAATCATCAAATGGAACAATTAATTCTCCAAGCTTCCCATCACGATTATTCCAAGTTTCTTTAGCAGCATTATACAAAACCTTAGACACATCATCCCCCAACTCAATATTAACCCCAGAATCCGCGTAAGTAAAACCCTCACTAGTCATTCCAGTTTCTTCAACATATTCAATCGCATTCCTAAAAATTTTCATCGCATCTTCATTCAACTCCGGAACTTCCTTCCCAAGTCTTTTCATTTTCTCCTTCTCCTTTTGAAAATCTGGAGAGCTTGCACTTATAATTGCTCTCTCTGGATGTGGCATCATACCCAAAATTCTTCCGCTCTCATCACAAATTCCTGCTATATCTCTCGAGGCACCATTAGGATTGGCAGGAAATACTCCCCCAGCAGAATCACCGTTCAAAAGAGAATAAGTAAAAACAATCTGATCATTCCTCTCCAATTCATCTAAAACATTATCCTCAGCAAAAAACTTACCCTCTCCATGTGCAACAGGGATATGTAACTTATCAAGTCCTTTCGCAAAAATACATTTTTTATTATTGACTTTCAAATTAACCCATCTGCATTCATACTTAGTCGAATTATTAAACGATAGCGCAACCTTTCTTTTGCCATACTCTTTATTCATCGCAGGTAATAATCCCAAATTAGTTAGTATCTGAAATCCATTACAAATCCCAATTACAAGTTTCCCAGAATTGACAAACTCCATCAACTCATCCCAAAGATTCAATCGAATTTTATTAGCCATCGCATTCCCTGAACCAGTATCATCCCCATAAGAGAAGCCCCCAGGAAAAGCCAAGATTTGATAATCGCTCAATTTTTTCTCCTTGCTAATAATATCATTTACATGAACAATTTCTGCATCTCCTCCAACCATATCAAATGCTCGCTTAGTTTCCCTTTCGCAATTTATTCCATATCCAGACAAGACTAATATTTTCGGTTTCATCAGTAATCCTTAAACCTCTCTTTGTATTTATTTGACAAATCCTTAATATTCAAATCTATAATCTCATCGCCTTTCAGTCCAACCACACTAAAATCATCCTCGGTAATTTGACCAATCTTAGAAAAACTAACCTCTTTAAAAATTTCCTCAAAAACCCCTTGATTTTCAGGAGCAATCGTTACAACAATCCTAGATTGACTCTCACTAAACAAAGCAAAATCATCTCTTTCAATTCCTAAAGAATTCAGTTTGCCTAAATCAATCTTAGCACCCAAATTTCCCGCAATACAAGTTTTTGCCAAAGCAACCCCAAGCCCACCATTATTAACAGGTATACTACTAGAAATTATTTGCTTGTCAATCGCACCACTAAGTGCAGAATATAATTTTATTGCTTTTTCAGCATCTACCTTAGGAACTTTATTGCCGACATAAGGTTTATTCTCAGCCTTCTCCCCCACGAGTTCAAAATATTCGCTCGCGCCCAATTCATTTTTTGTTTCACCGATTACATAAATCAAATCTCCAACAAACTTAGCATCAAGAGAAACCAGTTTCCTATAATCCTCAACAACACTTATCGAAGATATGAGTAACGTTGGCGAAACTGAAATTTTCAAAGGAATATTATTTTCATCATAACCCTTAAAATCATTAAACATACTATCCTTCCCAGAAATAAAAGGAGTCTTATATGCAACAGCATAATCATAACAAGCTTTAGCTGCAGCCTTCAATTGCCCCAATCTTTCAGGGTCCTCAGAGCTACACCAACAAAAATTATCCATTATAGCGAGCTTATCTAAATTGCCCCCCGCAGAAACAGTATTCCTAATTGCAGTGTCAATCGCACAAGCAGCCATATCATAAGTATCAATTTTACTATATTTCGAAGTAATACCCTGACTAGTAACTATTGCCTTCTTGGAATCATATAGCGGTTTTGTTGCAGTCGCATAAGCGTTAACTTCTCCGACCCCCTGCAAAGGTTTCAAAACAGAAGTCGCTTGAACCTCGTGATCATATTGTCTAGAGATAAACTCGAAACTCGAAACGTTATGTCTAGTTAGCATTTCTTGCAAAGTTTTTGTCAAATCAAAAGGACATGGGAAATCGGGTTCCTCATATGTTTGCCTAGTATACGTAGAGACTAACTTTTTCTTTGGCACACCATCATGTAAAAAATCCATATCTATGTCAAGAATTTCTCTCTCATTATATTTTACAATAGCTCTATCCGTATCATTAAATGTCCCAATAGCCGTCGCTTCAACTCCCCTTTTCTCCATGAGGTTTAGAAACTCTTGAAGATTATTTTCTGGAACAGATAAAGTCATTCTTTCTTGAGATTCACTAATCCATATTTCCCAAGGCTGAATCCCATCATACTTAACTGGAACTTTTTCTAAATCTACAATAAAGCCCCCGCACTCTTTCGCCATCTCTGCAACAGAACACGAAAGTCCCCCCGCCCCGTTGTCAGTAATGCTATTATATAATTCAAGGTCTCGTGCCTCTTTTACGACGGCATCACTCAGTTTTTTTTGAGTTATTGGGTCTCCAATCTGAACTGCAGTCGCAGGACTTCCAGAATCCAAAGCCTCCGAAGAAAAAGTCGCTCCATGTATACCATCTTTTCCAACCCTACCTCCAATTACAACAACAGAATCTCCAGCCTTTGCTTGTTTTTCGTGAGATTGCTTTCCGTTTATAGTTCTCGGCATCAGACCAATTGTCCCAACAAAAATCAAGGGCTTCCCTCTATAACTATCATCAAAATAAACAAACCCCTGAGGTGTTGGTATACCCGAACAATTTCCCCCAACCTTTACACCATCAATTACTCCTTCCATTATTCTCTTTGGAGAAAGCGCCGGATTTGTTTTGTCTTTCCCTCTGAATAAAACACTCTTATCTTCAGGATAACCAAGACAGTAGCCATATCTATTTATTATCGGCATTGCTCCAAGGCCAACCCCAATAGTATCCCTATTCACTCCAACAATTCCAGTAATTGAACCTCCAAATGGATCCAACGCCGACGGACTATTGTGAGTCTCCACCTTATCGGTTACCAAATAATTTTCATCAAAAATTATTGCCCCAGAATTATCCTTAAAAACCGAAACACAAAAATCCCGGTCTCCCATTTCTTTTCTTATCTTGTTTGTAGCATTCTGGACATATTCCTTATAGATACCATTCTTTATTTCATCAAGCTGATTTGCAAAAATAGTATGCTTACAATGTTCAGACCAAGTTTGAGCAATAGACTCCAGTTCTATATCCGTCGGCATTCTACTCTCTTTCTTAAAATAATCTTTAATTGTCCTCATAGATTCTAAGTCAAGCGCTAAAGGACCTCTTTTTGAACCATCTTCATTTTCAATACCCTGTTTACCCAATTTAGTTAGGTCTAAATCATCAACATCTAATCTAACAGTATCTACCTTAGGCTCTTGAGTTAATTTAACTTTTGGCACAATTCTATCCATTCCCCCGTCGAGCCTATATTGAGAACCACTTTTTATATGAATTCTTTGAATTGCCTTATTCGCAAGGTCTTCGGCAATATAGCTTACTTCTTCTTTTGTCAAATCTCCATTCAAGAAAATTATTTGAGAGGTAAATACAGAAATCTTATCCAATTTAATATTAAGAAGATCCTGAATACATTCTTGTGCAGTATTCGCCACATTGTCAGTTACTCCAGGAAGAAAACCAATCTCAATAATCCAATCAGCCTCAGTCTTTACCGAAGAGTTAATTTCATGTTTTTGAGTTATTGGATTTGTAAGCATCTTTGCCACCTTCTCCAATTCCTCATTAGAAAAATCATAGTCAAGAGTATATGCATGCGCCAACCCTACTTCCTGTAATTTAGAAAACCCCAGGCCCCTTATTCTTTTTTTAATAATTAATGCCTGAGTGTCAGAAATTTTTGAGGTCACCTCAATTTCACTCACCATAAAATAAAATAGGATAATTTCTTTAAAAGTATTTATGTGATTTATAATGTATTTTAGAGAAGTGCGTTCAAATAACCCCAAACTCATCAACAATATCTAAAATCTTCTTGCCATAACTAACCAACTTACTAGGCCCAATCCCATTAATCTTCATCAAAGCATCCCCACTCTTCGGCAACTTCGACGCAATCTCATTAATAGTCTTATCCGTCAAAATCGTATAAGCAGGGAGTCCTTTCTCTAAACTAACCGCCGACCTCCAACTCTTCAACTCCCCCAAAACATCCTGATCAACATCCACAACAACTTCATCCTCAACAACAGCCTCTTTCTTTTTCACAACCCTCAAGCCAGCAACTTCATTCATCTCATCATTAATAAAATAAGTCGGTTTCTTTCCCGAATACGTAACAAAAAGTTTCTCTTTCGCTCGACTAATCGCCACATAAAACAACCGCCGCTCTTCCTCCTCGCGATCATAGTTATCAATTTTAACCATTTCAATCGCCGGATGGTCGCTTGCCTTACACGGAAAATTCTGCTCATTTGACCCAATCACAAAAACCAACTTCGCCTCAAGTCCCTTAATCGCATGAACCGTAGCAAGCGTCACATCTCCAGCAACAGCATTCTTCGGATTCCGAACTTCATCAGTCCTAACAACATGATTAACTCCCCTGTTTTTCAAAATCTGCGATAATTCCATCAACTGCCGATTCGTCCTAGCCAAAACAAAAATCTCATCACGAGAAATTTCCGACTCCAAAATCTTCTTAACAACAAAAGCCCGCTCCAACTCCTCCGAATCAAAATCCAAAATCTTGATGCTAGCTTCAGTATCATGATGATGTTCCAAATCCGGCAGTCCCATCTCCGAAATCGAATGATTCATAAACCGCACAATATCCTTAGCACTCCGATAATTCTTCGTCAAGTGAACAACCTCAGCCTCGCCCCAATCTTTCTCAAAATTCAAAATATAATTTATATCAGAACCCCTCCATCCAAAAATCGACTGTCGCGGATCCCCAACAGCAAAAATACTTTTCGGTTTCAATATATCAAGCAAATCAATCTGCATCGCATTCACATCCTGATATTCGTCAACCAAAACATGTTCAAAAACAGGAACGTCCACCGGACTCCCTTTCAAAAATTTAACAGCATCAATTACCTGATCAGTAAAATCCCTCAGCCCCTGCATCTCCATATGACTCTTCAAATATTGAATAATCTGATAAATCCTATGAGCATTGTGCCGATTCTTAGCATCAGCGTCCTTAGAAAAATCATACTCCTTCTCGCCAGTCACCTTAAAATAATCCATCACAGAAAAACAATCATTCATAAAAGAATTCGCCAATTGATTGCCAGTCTTAAACTTCCGTTGCTGCGGAGTAAAATAACCCTGCAAAGCCGCATCCATGTCAATTCCCAAATTCGCAAGCGCCATATTCATCGCCAAAATCTTATCCCCATAAGCCTGCACCCGAATCGGTCGACCATAAATTATGTTACCATGTTTCCTCAAAATACTCTCACAAAACGAATTAAAAGTATGAACCAAAACCCCATCAATACCCAACTCATAAAGCCGCTTCTCCATTTCTTGTCTAGCCTTCCGAGTAAAAGTAATCGCCAAAATTTTATTAGCAGGAACTCCCCGATACTTCACCAAAAACTCAATTCTCTTCGTCAAAACAGTCGTCTTCCCAGAACCAGCCCCAGCAACACAAAGAATCTTGTCAGCCTCACTAATTATCGCCTTCTTCTGCTCGTCATTAAACTTCCCCAAGAAACTATCTAATGCCCCAAACTTAACTCTATCCTCATCGGTAACCTCACTAACTTTCATCTCAACTTTATTCTTCAACTTCTTCTGATTCATGGTCGGATTAGTAATTTCATTCCGCCCCTTAATCGTCAACTTCAAAACTTTCACAAACTGATTATAATCACTAGTCCCAAGCTCAATCATCCCATTCGCAATCAATCGATCAATCTCCCTAGACATCTTATCCCTATCCCAATGCAAAGTATCAAAATTATACAACTCGTCCAACTTATTCTTAATAACCGACTTATTCTTATAATTCCCATTCAAAAAATCAGTCAACAAACCCTTCCCAACCTGAAACGGCAACTCCATCAATGCTTTCAATATATTCAAATATTCCAAATCCTCTTCCATTAAAAAAATACCAAGAATAGCCTTTTAAATTTTTATGAACTATTCAACCATCATTCTAACAGCATTATTTTCCTTATTCAACTCTCTCACGGTATTCTTGACATCAATAATAAAATCAATAACCTCTACATTTCTCGAAGGCAACTTAATATTTTCAGCCTTGATAACTCTTCCAAACCCAACATCAATTTTACCCAAAGAAAAACTCTGAATCTCTTCGCCCTCAACAACAACAAACAACTCCATATTACCCAAGCCAATCAACCCCTCATTCAAAACAGTAATATTAAAATCTAAATACTTGCCCTTCTTAACCGCACTAATCTCACCGACAACAGCATCAGGCAAAGGCTCAACAGAATAAAGTTCATTAACCAAGTCAATTATATCTTGAGTTATCCTCTGATCGCAAGACGAAACATTATACATTATACTCCGTGGATTCACAGAATGGTCAAACCCAAAAACATGAAACAATTCATGCAACTCAACAAGCGGGAAAGTACACTGCGTATCTCTATAAAGCAAAACCTTCCCCTCTTCAATTATCTTAAAATTACTAGTATTGATAACCCTCGAAGGACCACCCTCGCCAGCAGCAAAATAGTCCCCAGATAACTCCACCTCTTCATCAGAACACTCAATATAAATATCTGCAGTTCCCCCAACTTCATAAAAAGAAATTATCGGCATTTTTTCTTGAAAGAGAACAAAAGCTTCAATCATGGAATTCCTTCGAGCTTTACTACAAGAAGATCCAATCGAAAAGGAAATATCGTTATGATTAAAACGCATATTATCTGCAAAAACAGGCGTCGCACTATATTTTATAATAGGATTAAAATTATCCTGAGGATTATCATAAATCAAACTCACAGGTTCCGCCGGCAAATTCTGATACGAAACAAAAAGCGCCACAAACATAAGTACTATCGCAAACATCACCAATATTATTTTCCCAATCATAATAGACAAACAAGAATACCCTATTTATTTGTTACCATAATATCTTCAACGTCCTCAACAGTTTTCACCCCAATCAATTTCTCCCGTAATCTCTTCGCCCCATTTATCCCCTTAGTAAAATTCATCGCCTGAAACTTAATCTGCCTAAAAAACAAACCAAACTTCTTCGCCAATTTAAAATAATTTCCAAAGCCAACATCACATTTCTTTCCAGTTAATTTAGAAAAAATCCCAGGATTACCAATCGCAGCCCGACCAACAAACACAAAATCAAAGTCCTTCAAAATCTTCTCGGCATTATCCAAATCAACATCCCCAGAATATATCACAGGAATCTTTACAGCTTTCTTAATTTTCAAAGCAAAATCATAATCAGCCTCACCAGAATACCCTTGTGCAAAAGTCCTAGGATGAATCCCAATCGCATCGACATACTTCTCAGCCAACTTAGCAATCTTCAAAGCATTCCCCGACTTCCTAAGTTTAATCGTCACAGGCTTCTTAGTAGCCCTCCGCATCGCCTTCAAAATCTTCTCAATACTTTCCAAATCATCATGCATAAAAGCCCCATGCTCCAATCTCCTAGACAACTTAGACGGACATCCAAGATTAAAATCCCAAAGCGAAACCCTAGAATCATTCTTCTTAATAAAACTCACAATTCCCTTCTCGCTATTCCCAAAAAGTTGCAACCCAGGTTTGTCATCCAAATAAAGCCTCTGCTTAGACAACGGACTAATCATCCCAGTATACGTCAACCCACATCCAGCCTTCTTACACAACAACCTAAACGCAACATCATTCGGCTCAAGCATCGGCGCCAACAAAATCCGATTCTCTAACTTCAAATTACCTATCTTAACCATTCCTCATAACAAGTAGTAACGTTTAAATATACTTTTCTCTTGACAAAAATATGAAAAAGATAATGGCAAGCATGGTTTTAGGACTATTTCTAATTAGCTTAGTCGCTGCTGCAGTAAACTACACAGATACGCAACTAGACGAAATCAAGTCACAATTTCAAACAAATGCAGAGCAACAAGCAGAACTAACGAGGAAATTAACTAATGCAACGACAGAAGAAAGAATGCAATTATTGGCCGAAATCAAAGGAATTAGAGAAGATCGCCAAGAGATAAGGACAGAAGTTAAACAAAACATAAGAGCAAGAATCGAAGAGGGCAAAGAATTAATTCTCGAAGAAAAGAAACTAAGGGTCAGAATGATTAATGGAAAAGCACTAGAATTAACAACAGAAACAGGGAAAAAAATCAGAACGGAATTCAACCTAACTGATGACGACGCAAACGCAAGCAGACTAAAAGTTCAATTAAGCAACGGAAGAAATGCTCTAATAAAAATCATGCCAGAAACAGCTTCGCTAAGAGCACTAGAAAGATTAAGATTAAAGAATTGTAACGAAGAAAGAAATTGTACAATTGAGTTAAAAGAAGTCGGGAATGGAAGTGCAACCCGAGCAATTTACGAAGCAAAAGCCCAAAAGCAATTCAGAATATTCGGACTATTCAAAAACAAAGAAATGGTCACAACTCAAATTGATGCAGAAACAGGCGAAGAAATTATGACAAAAAGACCATGGTGGGCATGGATGGCTTCCGAAGAAGAAGAACTCTAAAAATAATTTTATTTTTTTAAACCGAATACTCAAACACTTTATCATACGGAATAAACCAATTCACGACACTTTTTTTCGGCGCCCTTTCCATAATCTTTCTAAATAATCGAATTGAATTCCCATGCGCCGAAATCGCAACATTAACCTTCTTCTTTCTCATAAACTTCTTCAAATCTTTAATAAACCGCTTCACTCTTTTCTCAACATCTCTAAATGATTCTCCACCAGGCGCAGCAATCTTATATCCTCGATGAATCGCCTTATACTCCTCAGTCCCCAAAAACAACTCAACCTTATCTCTATGCTTCGGTTCAAGATTCTCAATAGCATCCCCATGAACCCTCAAATCATAACTCTGCTCACCAATCCTATCAATAAACTGATCATGCGTCGTCCCCTGCAAATCCCCATAACTCCTCTCAATCATCCGATCATCCTCCAAAATAACTTTACACTCAGGATGAAATTTTAAAACAGGCCTCAAGGTATCTTTACTCCTAGACAACCGAGTATGAATTGCCACCCCAAACTTCTTATTCTTCAACTCTCGAGCAATCTTCTCAGCATGCTTCCTGCCTGTCAATGTCAACTTAGCCTCAGATTGCCCCGTAAACCGACCATCCCGATTAAACGTCGTCTGCCCATGTCTAAACAAATAAATCTTATGCTTCTCCCTCTTCATAACCAACAAACACCACTCCACTATAAAAACATTTTTATAAGCAAAGAACTTTAATCACACATGGTGATAGAACTAATCATAGTAGCAATCTTCCTTATAATCGGATTATCATTTCTAAAGTTCGACCACCACGCCAGAAAAGTCAAAATCGTAGCAATAGTAATCATCGGTTTCCTAATTTACTTCTCAATCATAGGAATATTCTCCTCGGAAAAAGTCGACCTATCAAACCCAAGAGGAGTCGTAAGCGCAGTTTACATCTACTTCGGTTGGATTGGACAAACCGCCAGTAATCTATGGGACGTCGGTACAGAAACAGTTCACATGGTCGGCAACGCAATAAAGGTTAACAACACCGATGATAGATAAAAAGAAAGAAGTAGATAGATATATAAGATAGTAATTTTAAATTAATTTATGCGAAAGCTTGTTATATTTGATCTAGATGATTGCTTGATTGATACCTGGGGAGCCTCTTTTCCAATTACGATTAAGGAGGCAATTAAGGCTATGGTAGACAAGGGGCTACGGGTAGATTCTATTGATGCCGCAGTTAATAGACTTACCGAAATTAATAATAATTCACCAAATTGCCCAGCAGCAATAACAGAGTATTTAACTGAAATTGGCGCCGAACCTTCTGAGTACATGGAAATTGGAAAAAGAGCCATTTACGATTTTGATTTTGATGATAGAATTAAGCCACTTCCCGGAGCTCTAGAAATGTTGACAAAACTAGAATCTTTTGGGGTCGATCTTGCAATTGTAACCAAAGGAGGAGAAGATAGGCAAATGAAAAAAATGCAGATTGCAGGATTAGATAAAGAAAGATTTAAAAAAATCTGTGCAGTTACCGATTATGACAAAACAGAACCCTATAAACAGACACTAGAAGAATTAGGCTACTCCGCAGAGGAAACATTAATTGTTGGGGATAGATACAAAACCGACTTAATTCCTGGAAAAAATTTAGGGACCAAAGTTGCCTGGATTAAATGGGGAAGAGGGAAAATTAATCCACCAAGGGAAAATGAAGTAGATTATATTATCGAGAGCTTAGGAGAAATTATAGATATCATCAATAATTAAAACTAAAATACAGTTTTATCCAAGCCTGACACGGGGACTCAAACCCCGAGTGCTTAGGTCTTCACAATTCATCGCATCCGAAGACCTGGGCGCGAGTTAGGCCTCCGCATTACCAATATGGTATTCTGATAAATTTTTTATAACCACTTTTAAATAATAACAACCCAAAAATTTATAAACTATTTATTTGTCTATTAAAAATGGATAGAAATAGGATTGACCCTACAAATTTTCGAACTAATAAAAGATTTCTAAAAGAATTAGAAGGAACCCTCAGCAGTATTGGACTTTTTAGAAAAATTGCACATGGCGACACAATTTGGAGACCAGAGGTTGAAGATGCCCTTTCGAGTGTAGGATACTCGACACAAAAACCTTTTTCAGGTAAGAAATTTTACTTAGAAGATGTGGGGAAGTTTGAAAATGCTGAATGGAGATATGCAAGAAATCCAAATGGAGGATTTGGGACACCCTTATGGTTTAAAGAGGGTCCTGGATATTTTAAACTTTTAAGTCGTTCTTCATGGGGAAAAGAAGGATTTTGTATTTTTGAAACAGAAGATTATCAACATAAACAAATGTGGCCCGAAGGACAGGCAATTATTGAAACAATGCACCAAAGAGAAGCCGGAGAACTTCTTGAAAAAGGATATTCATTAGTCAGTACAAGACTAGCAGAGGTGCCAAACGAGGATGGAGATAGGGATTTGGGACATTCTTCTAACGAAAGACAGTTATTTCTATTACAAAAAAAATAATTAAATTTATGTATTGCCATTAAGCCTGACACGGGGATCAAACCCGCGACCTCTACATTACCAATGTAACGCTCTATCAACTGAGCTAATCAGGCAGCAACAATAATATTTCTTCCCCTAAATTTATAAACTCTTCTAACGCAAAAACTTAATGGAAGAAAATGAAAAAGAAAACGAAATAGACTTCGAAGAAGTCTACAAAGAATTGAAAGAAAAATATAGCTTGCCAGACTACGAAAAACTCTCAGAAGACTTCGACATCGAAAAAATCCCAGACAAAGAATCAAGCTACCCAATGCGAGAAATCCGCAGAATCATCAACGAAAAAATCTCAGCATACCTCCACCTATTCGAAACCCTAATCAACCCAAGCTCGCCCCCAATGTTCGTCTTCTCAATCCTAAGAAACGTCACCCAAGAAGAAAAGGACACAATCAAATCAGTCTACCAAAAACTCTCAAAAATCCAAATCGAAATCATGAAACTTGACACAATCTACTCAAAAGAAAAAGAAGCAGAGTTCATCAAAACAACCTTCAAAGAATGGCAAGACCTCAAGCCAACAATTTACAAAGTCGTTGAAACCTTCGAAAAAACCTTCGAAAAAGAAGACACTTCAAAAGAAAGAGGATATTTCGGATAACTAAAACAACCCTTCCAAATCAATCTCCAAAGCAACCATCGGCATCTTAATCTTCCAGTTCTTCAAAACCCTCGGCGCAATTTCCCCAATAAAACCAATCTCATTACCATCAACAATAATCTTCCCACACCGACCAATTATATAATTCGAATTCTCAACATTCTCAATCTCGTACTTCACATCAAGCATCTTAAATAAATAATCCAATACCTGTTTTAACTCAGTAAAATTAACTCCCTCATCCGCCATCGAAATCGCCAACCTCTCTATCTCTTTAACGCCAGTCTCAGACTCCTCATCATCAGCAAAAACTCTACCCATTTCAAAAATCTTCTGAGGATACGACGCATCAGAATTCTCCGCAGAAATCTGCAACAAGTTCGTCAACAAATCCATTCTCAAAACATCTCGCTCAGTCTTACTGTCCTCAACCTCAATAAATTCCTTATAATCAAAATGCATCTTCTTAATATTCTTCTTAGTCGTCAAATGAAAAGATGAAGTCTCCAATAACCCAAGCCCAGCCAGAACCTGTCCAATAGTCCTCTTAGTCCTCTCCCTAGAATCCTCACTAGCAATCGTAGAAATACTAGGAATCTCAGGAACAAAATTATCATAACCATAAGCAATCGCAACTTCCTCAGCCAAATCAATCCAATGCAAAACATCCATCCTATAAGCCGGAATCAAAGCAACAGGCCCACCATCATTCTCATATCCAACACCCATCCGCGCCAAATAACCCCTAACATCCTTCTCACTCAAACTTATCCCAAGCGTCTTCTCAATATCTTCAATCTTAAACTTCATTTTTTCAGGCGTCATATCAGGTGTAACATAATCCCCAGCAGAATCCTTAACTTTCATAGAATAAATCTTTCCCCCCATCTCAGTAAAAACCGAAACAATAATATTCAAACACTTTTTCAAATAAGCCAAATTATGCCCACTACACTCAATAAAAATATCTTTCGTCCCTTCATCAATCCGCCCAGTCTTTTCCGAATTAATAATCGGCGGCATCGACAAAACCTCATCATCAGCATCAACAAAAATAGGAAACACATCAGCGTCCTCTAATAAGTGAGCATATTCGCGACCTGCCGGATGCCCTCTCAAAATCTGTCGCCCGGTCATTTCCTTATGAGCCTCCAGTGGCAAAAACTTAATCTCTTCAGGGCGCTTAGCTAAAAACCGAATCGGCAACTTAATTTTGTCCAAAGGATAAATCCCAATCGCAATCTTCCGCCTCTTTCGCCCAATCGAATTATGCAATTTCTCTTGAATATCAACAACCTCCTTAATCTTTTCATCATCAAACTTCAAACCCTTAATAATCGCACACGCAGTAAACGGCCGAACAACCTTCACCGACTTATCAATCCTAACCTCATAATCTTCCTCAGGTTCATTAATCTTAAAATTAGCAACCTTAGCTTTCTCCCCAAACTGATTCACAGCCCTAGCAAAATTACCAGCCGACAACAAATCAGGCCTATTAGGAAAAATCTCAACAGACAACTCAGCATCACTAACCTCCTCAATCGGCGTTCCCATATCAGTAATCCGCTTCTCCATCTCTGGACTAATCTTCCCAACCTTCTTCTCAAATTCCTTTTTATCAACAGTCAATATTGTCATTTTTCTTTCTCCTTAAGGTATTTATTCAATCTCTCCTTAACCATTTCATCCTTAACATATAAATCAAGTAGAAGTTTCAAATCTGCCAATTCTTTATCTAACTCATATTGCAAAGCTTCCTTTGACATAGGTAAGACAGCATGATTTTTTGTCATCTCAAATTTCTGTTTACATTCCACTAAATGTTGATAGATTCCAAGACTCAAAAAATAATCGTTCTGCCATTCTGCCATAATTTTATTTTTAATTTCTTCTTCCATTATTCTAATTTAAATCTTTCATTTATTTTTTTAAATTTTCTTACAACTGCTTCTTCCAAGTCTATACCATTATCGCTCGCAATTACAGCAGTCCTAGATATAACGTCCACCAATTCATCAGCAAGATATTCCTTTCTAAATTCTCCTCGATAATTTGATTGTTTCTTAGACAACTCCCTCGCCACTTCCCCAATTTCTTCAACCAAACTTAGAATCATACCTCCTACATCGTGTTCAACATCAGATTTTTCATTTATCTTTTCTAAAATTTCAAAAGATTGTTTTTGCATTTCACTTATCTCCATTAATAACTCCTCCCCTTAATCTTCTCAATTTTCTTCTCAATGATATCTTCAATATCAACACCAAGTCTTCTGCCGGTTAAAAAAGTTGATATAATAATATCTACAAGTTCTTCTTCCATATCTTTCTTTACCGTCTCAGGATTAATCATTTTATCTTTTCTTTGCCACCCATAAATTTTCAAAAATTCATTTATAAATTCCCCATACTCTTCACCAATCTTAAGAGCCCTCGGAAGTATCAATTCTTCATTAGTTTTCCCACTAGCTTTCTCAACCCTCTTATTCTCCCAATCCGAAAAATCAACTATCTCTCCAACTTCCATCATTTCCTCCAAACCTTCATCTCTCGCAATTTATTTATATCGTTCTTATACATATCCCTCAAATCAGTCAACCCAAAAAATTCCATAATTATCCTATCAAATCCCTGACCCCAAGCAAGAACAGGAATATGCCTCCCAAACATCGGAATCGTAACCTCAGGCCTAAACATCCCAGCCCCACCAAGCTCAACCCATTTCTTATGAACAGGATGAAAAACATCAATCTCCAACGACGGCTCCGTATACGCAAAATACCCAGGACGAACCCGAATCTTCTCATACCCCATCTTCTTATAAAACTCAGTCAAATATCCAATCAACTGCCGAAAATTAGCATCCTCATCAATCACAATTCCCTCAGTCTGATTAAACTCAAATCCATGCGACCAGTCCACAGTTTCGTTTCTAAAAACCTTCCCCAAAGCAAAATACTTAGCCGGAAATTCCTTATTCTCCGCAATCTCCTTCAATTTCTTCACAGACAAATTAGTAGTATGTGTCCTAAGCAAAACCTTCTTCGCTTCATCCTCACCCCAAGAAGCCTGCCAACCTTTACTCCCATCAATTCCCCCTTCATGCGATTTCTTAATCTGCTCAACAACTTTCTTATCCGGCAACTTCGCCATCTTATCCTTCAAATAAAAAGTATCTTGTTCTTCTCTGACCGGATGATCCTGCGCTGTAAACAAAGCATCAAAAACCCAAAACCCACTATCAGTCAAATCCCCAGTCATTTCCTTAAATCCCATCTCCGTCCAAATCGACTTCGCGTAATCCATAGCCTGATTCGTAAAATGCCTCTTTCCTCCATAAACTCGTGGAACAGGGCTAGTCAAATCATATCGCCTAAACTTCTTCCCCTTCCAAGTATTCTGCTTCAAAATCTTCGGAGTCAAAGCCTCGAGTAAATTATCATCAAGATTAGATCCAGCAATCTTCTCACCCAACGCAGTCAACTTCACGCCCAAACTCTTCTGCTCCTCAACCTCAACAATATCCTTCCGCTTTTTCAAATTACTCAAAGCCAAATTATCCTGTGGCTCAAGCGCATCCAAATCCATCGGCAATTTCTCCATAAAAACTTCCTCCAACATCTTATTAGAAATCTCCTCAGGCTTAGCACTCAAATTTACACGCCCCTCCTTAATCTCAACAAGTGCTTTCTTCTTCAAAGTCCCAAGAGCAATCTTCGCCTCATTCTCATTCAACCCACAAACATTCTTAATTTCCCCAATAGGAATAGCCTTTTTCTCAGCCAACTTATTCAAAAAAGTTCTCTCCGGTAACTCCTTCTTCAAGTAATTGATTCCCAAAATCCCCAAAATAACAACCTTCTTCTCACTGCTCTCAACCTCAACCAAACCTTTATTCTTCAAAAAACCAATAGCCCTAATAGCAGTAGTCTTATCTTCACCAATCTCATCAACACTAATAAATTCCTTGCTCAAAGCCGGCAAAATAGCCCTTTCAATCGGAGACAAAGACTCAATAATCAACTTTTCGTCCATGATAATAAATAGATTCAACCTTTTTAAGATTTAGTAAAGCAACTTATGAATATCATTCAAATGCCTCATATGTTCTTTTTTGGCCTTCTTTAAATCAGCTTTCTCAGAATGAATTATACGCGCTAACTCCTGGCCAGCAACAACCTTCGGCGTAATTACAAAATCAGCCCCGTTCTCATATAAAGTCAACGTCTCACTAATTCTAGAGCCAGTCACAACAACTTTTATCCTAGGATTAATAGCCTTGATTTTCTTCAATGCATGCAAATTCTCATCATAACCAGGCACGGTACAAATCACCAACTTCAATTTCTTAAGATTAATCTTACTCAAAAGATCAGGACTACAAATATCACCATAAATACAAGAAATCTTATTCTTAATCAAAGACGCAATCACCTCAGGATTATAATCAATAATCAACAACTTATCTCTTTTCTTCATCAACTCCTTCAACAAAACGCCCCCCATTCTATGCGCTCCAATCAAAAGAATCTCCTTGTCAGCCTCGTCAACATATTCCAAATCCTCCTTAATCGGCAAAAACTTAAAAAGTGCCACAGGATATTTGAAAACATTATATATCTGATCCTTGTAATTAATAAAATAAGGAGTCATTGACATAGTAATAATCGTAGCCAAAATCACAGTCGAGAAAATCGACATATCCAAGACTCCAAGAGAAAGACCAAGCGCCCCAATTATCAAAGAAAACTCAGACAATTGAGCCAACGAAATAGAAGTCAAGAAACTAGTTCTAGGGCGGTACCCAGTAAATCGAAGCAAGATAGTCGTTATAACGGGCTTAATAAAAAACGCTCCAATCAAAAGCATTGCAAGTAAGGCCAACCTCTGACCAACACCAGTAAACACAATCTGCATCCCCAAAGCTACAAAGAAAAGAATAGCAAAGAAATCCCTCAAAGGAGAAATCCTAGATTCCAACTCCGTCTTAAAGGGAGAGTTAGCCAAAGAAACACCGGCGATAAAAGCTCCAATAACAATTGAAATCTCAGCAATGTAAGCAAGAATAATAAACAAAAACAAAACCGCCAACGACAACAAAAACAACATCTCAGTCGATTGCGCAGCAAGTCTAAACATTTTATTCAAAACATATTTCTGAAGAACCATAGCCAAAATAAGAATCCCGGCTAACTTAGCAAAAGCAAAAAACAAAGGAGCAACCGCAAACCCACTCGTCGTAAAAACAACAATAGCAATAATAGCCACCAAATCCTGCAATAATAAAATTCCCAAAACAAGCCTACCATGAAGCGTCACTAACTCACCCTTATCAGCCAACAACTTAATATCAACCATCGTAGAGCCAAACGCCAAAATAATACCAATATAAGCCGCCTGCAATGAAGTCAAATCCAAAATCCCCTTAAACAAAAACACAATAGCAAACACAACTATAATCTGAAACGTCCCAATCAACGCTATTTTCTTCAAATTAGCTTCCTTAATTTTCTTAAAACTTATCTCAAGCCCCGCGATAAAAAGCAAGAGAGCTATTCCCATTTCACTAAAAGCCAAAATCAATTCCTGATTCTTAATAAAACCGAAAACTAAAGGCCCAATAATCAAACCAGTCAAAACATAAGCCGGAATCAAAGGTTGTCTCAAAGCCTTAGCAATAAAAGCCAACACAGCAGAAACAATCAAAATTACAGCAATATCAAAAATTATCGCCTCACTCCCAGAAAGATGAGCAATTTGGTTACCAATATCAGAAACCATCCCCACTGCATAACCACTCACCGCCATAAAAAACTATAGACAATCCCTTTTATAAATTCTTTCAAAACCTAACACAATCCCGACTCTGTTCACTAGACATCCCGAGGCTAATCCCAAACGCCACTCGCCCCTTCTCATCAACTACAGAACCTTTCTCCGTCGTCAAACTAGCAATTTTCAAACCGCAACCAACCTTCCGACAAATCTCAATATTCTGAATTATTTTCCCAATCCGCAAAGCCCTCTCCTTCCCTTTTAAATTAGCAACTTCAGAAAAATCAACAACAAAAGAAACACCCTTCTCTTTAGCAACTTTAGCAACAACATGATTAATCCCAGAATCTCTTTGTTTCAAAGTATCCCTCGAAACATTCTTTTCAGGCGAAATCAAATAATCAATTCTAAGAGTCTCAATAGCCCGACGATTAAAAGAATCATCCCTACCAACAAACCCGATTTGTTTTCCAGAACCTTTCAAAGAATCAATTATCCGCCTAGTTTCTTTTTCCGAAGACTCAATCAAATATCCTTCACAAGTATCACTACTCAAAACCTCAGCCTTAGATTTAATCCTCTTTAGATAAATCGAATCACAGGCTTTAAACAAATTAATATCTTTCATAAATCAAAATAACAAATCAACTATTTAAGAATATTCATAAGCCCCAATATCCCATTCAGAACTCTGCGGTCTTTCATTCCCCTCATAATCAACCGAAATATTAATCCCATACAAATCATAAAAAGTCTGATAAACATCACTCACAATTCCCATATCAATCGCTGGGCCTCCCGCCTGTAACCTGAAATCACCATTAACAGCATCCACAAACAGAGGATCATCATTAGAACAATTAATACATGCAACATTAGAGTCCATTGAATCTTGAAATAAATTATTTGAAACAATAGCATTGTTGGCATAACTAGAATCAGCCAAAGTAATATGAGGTATCACTCCCGGAGAATTTAAGCTACCAAAAATATTATTCACAATCATTGCAACATAAGAAGAGCCACTAGAATCAATTCCCCCACCCACATTATACATAGTATTCCCAACGAAAGAAACATCCCTAGAACTCCAAGTAGCAAAAGCCTCCTCCCCCACATCATAAACAATATTTCCAATATAATATAGATCATCACGGCAATTACTTACAGCACCTGCCCGTCTCTCAGCATTATACATTTCATTATAAAGAAACCAAACCCTATTGGGCCCAGCAGCAGTCCCTCCATAATGTGCAACAGTAATGGTGCCATCCGCACTAGGATTATCAAGTTGATTATAATTATGCATCACATTCTGAGAAACAACAATATCTTCAATATTCTTTATGTCAACCGCATTCTCCCCATCATCATGCATCTCATTTCTCCCAATATACACATGATGAATAGAACCATCTGGAGCAGAATGTCCTCCTTGAAACGCATCCCCTCCATTATGATGTATATGATTATCTACAATCCAAATATAACTCGCATTACGTCCAGAACCAGTACCATGCCGGTCATTTTCTCCAGTATAAGAATAATTCCCATTATGATGTATATGATTATTATAAACAACAATATTGTCATGCTGATTATATCCCATACTCACACCAGCTCCACCAGAGGTTGTTCCATCCCCCTCTATCTCACAATTTCTAACCGAAAGATGATGAACGTACCCATCATTAGGATCTCTAAAACTCACACCAGCATCATATGTAGAAATATCTTCTAAAATAATATATTCACCAAGAACATAAATAGTTCTCGTAAATAAAGGACCCCCCACTCCCCGCACAAATATCGGCATGGCAGCGGTTCCCGTTCCTTGTGCATAAAGTTTGTCCGCATAATTTGCAGAATTATAAGAACCCCCATGAATTTCGACAACAGATCCAGCAATCAAGCCTACTGGTATCTCACACAAAGGATCTCCCTCGGTCCCATTTCCCCCATCATCACACACTCCCTAGTTATCAACATAATGCGTATAAAAACCACCCTCGCTATTTTCAACATAAGTCAAAGCAGGATTTCGATTTGAAACATTATCATACATTCGATAACTCTCCTCAATCCCAAACTCAGGAACAGGAATCCCAATCGGCGCCTCCCAATTCCCCGAAACAACAACACAACCCTGCGACTCATCAGACTTATTCTCCTCGGTACCACAATCATTCAAATCAACACAAGTCCGAGTCTGTGTCCCAACAACACAACTACTCCAACCACCACAACTCCAATCCTCAGTACAATTCGTCTCATTCTCCACACTCTCATTCTCATCATCAACAACAGGATCAACAACAGGCGTCACCGTCGACGAACTCCCACCACCACCAGGTACAGAAGAAACAGGAGCAGAAAAACCACCCTCGGGATTAAGTGAATCCAACTCAGTCTCCTTAACATTTCCATAATTAATCTCGCTAATAACCTCGCCAATCTTCCCACCCCAAAAAACAGGAACCAACTTTATCGAATCCAGCTCCCCAGAATAATTACTCAAATTAACATAATACACCTTCTTAGAATTAACCGCCAAAATATCCCCAACATAATGAACCACACTATCTCCCCCCATCGTAAAAATCAAACCAAACCCAATCACATCAGCCTCATCAGTCCCCCGCTTAACTTGCACCGAAACCAACCGACTATTCTCATCCCAAGAAGTATAACCCTCATTAGAAACAATACTCAAATCGACTTGCTCATTTAATACATCCAAATTATCATTAACAACCGGAAAAAGAAAAGTCCAAATGATTGATACCGACGCTATTATCAACAAAACTATCAAAACCGTCGTAACAATACTTGACATTCCCCTTTTCATAATCCATGAACACAAAAAGAGTTTTAATAATTATCCTTCAATCAAGGTTCCGCCAAAATTCTTCTCACCCTTCAAAATCTTATCAATCGACCCAAGCGATCCAACAATATACGCAGGAACTTTCTCCTTCAAAATCGTCTTAGCCGCAGTCTGATCCAAAACAAAATGCTGTCCAGCCTCAAACTTTATCTTACTAGTTATCTTCTCAAAATTCTTCCAAGACATCTTAGAAATAAACTTCGCCTTCTTATTCTTATTTGGATCCGCAGTATAAAGCCCCTTAACATTTGTCAAATTAATAAAAGGACATTTCAAAAACGCAGCTAACTGAGCCGAAGTCCCGTCTGAAGTATTCTTATCCCCATACCTAAGCCCCCCGCAAAAAACAATCTGATTCTTCGCAAGCAACCTCTTCACCTTTTCCATATTCCTAGGAATTTCCTCATTTGCCCGTCGACCAAAAAACTTCGCCATAAACCCAGCATGCAACCGAGTCACAGCAATCCCCGTCATCGACTGATCCTTAGTGTCTTTTCCAAGTTTCCTAAGTGCCACAATATATTTCCTAGCAGTAGAGCCCCCACCAGTCACAGCCACAAATTTCTGAGAAGGATGTTTCACAATAAGTTTCTTAAACCGTTTCAAAAATTCGTCATCAACCTCATCAGGCACAATCCTAGAACCACCAAGACTAATCACCCACACCTTCTTCATACACTCTAAAAATCAATTCCATTTAAATATCTTTGGCAACAGAAAAAAATATTAAGTACAATAACCTATAATATTATGGAAATCCAGAGAGATTCATCATCAAGAGATCTTGCCTTAAGTTTAGGTGATTTCTTAGGTGACTCCAAAAAAGGCGGAATCCCAAATACAGTTTCAGAGGATACTGTAATCTATATTGTTGCAGGTGTCCGGTTCACTGCCAGATTTTTAAATACAGGTTATTGCGACGTGTCATTCGACAGAAAAGAAGAAGATCCAACAAAAATGAAAATTCCATATAAAAAATCAGGCAATGCAGATTGGAAAATTTTTATTAAACGAGCCTATTCATTAGCGAGTTAATTCAACAAACAGTAAATAACTTATCATCGTGCACATCAAAAATCTTCAACCGAACCCCAGAATCAATCCATCCATGCGCGTAATTTAAAGCAGCAAAAGCATTAACCCAATCACCCTTATCCTCAAAATGATGCGCGTCAGAAACATAATTATCAGCCATCTCAATTATCTCTTCAGCCTCAGCCTCTCTCCCCTCAATAACATTCTCCTTAACCTCACCCAGAGCCGTCTCAGTCAAATTAAAATATTTCTCCAACTTCTCCGCACTAATCTCATTTCCCATATCAAACAAAACAAAAACTAATATTTAAAATTACCTCTCAAGCATCGCATAAGGAGTCGCCTTCTTAATAATAAACCTCGAACCAATCATCTCACTAATCACAGCATTCACAGAAAAATTATCAACCGCCGCACGAAACACACCCTCCAACAAAGGAATATGAACAGCCTCACTAACTTTCTCCAAAATCTCCTCTATCTCTTGCTTGCTCAAAATAATTCTCGTAATCTGTTTTTGCCCAGCCCGAATAATAAAAATCTCCTTCCCAGCCCCAATACATTCAATCGAAGAAACCGAAGGGTCATTCAAAAGCGGAGTAATCTTACCATAATCCTGACTCAACTCCTCACCAAAAGGAATAATGGCAGGCGCAATCTGAGGGCGAGCAACTTGGACAGGCCTAACCGGTTGAGGCATAGCCGGTTGAACAATTTGAACAGGTCTTGGTGGAGCACGAAGGAGAGGTCTTCTTAATTCAATGGGTGCAACCAAAGCACTCATATCTCTCTTGGGTCTTGGTGGCAAAATTTTCACAGGCGGCGCAACAGGTGCACGAACAGTCACCCTCTCCCCCATAGAAGCCTGAACAACTTTCTCAGTAAACTTAGGAACCATATCAGCATGAATAACAACCCTATCTTCCGGAGAAATATTCTTCTCTCTAATAGATTTCACAACAGCAAAAGCAAACGTCCTAAAAAAAGGATGCAAAGCAATCATCGCACTCTGTTCAGAACTCATATTCTTGGGAGTGGCTTAGGCTGTGGTCTAGAAAAGTCAGTAGGTGCACTTCTAGGTGGCTCAGTAGGTGGCACTGGCTGATCAGCCCTACCCCTCAATTTTCCTTCCATCAAAACCAATCCCTGAGCAATAGTTTTATTTTGATCCAACAAAGAATCGATCTTCTTCAACATATCCTGATCATCAGTCTTCCCGCCAGAAATATAAGTCTTAGCAGCCTCCTCAAAAACCTGCAACAACTTAGCAATATTATCAGAAAGCGACCCAAACTTAATCGACATATTAGTCATCGCATGTTGCAGCCCAACAAAATTCTCAACCAACAACTCCTCTCTCTCCCGAGCCGTCATCTTCTTCTCTCCCGAAGCCTTCTTCTTATGCTCCTTAGGCGCGTGCTCCTTTACAACAGTTTTCTTAGAACCATCCTCATCAGTAGTCTCGGTAATAGTCTTTTTCATCACCTTTTTCACCATGCTTAAGTTAAGAACATCTTATTTATAAAAGTATTGGGAAAAATAGTCACAGGAGGAAAAGGCCGAGCAAAGCGAAGGTCATCCCCGTGGGATAACCGCTGGGCTTATTTCTCCTCAAGTATGGACTACAGGAGGTGATCGATTCGCTTTTGAAAAAATGTCTCAGAAATTCTTTTTCAAATGCAAATTGCGAATATTAACCCCAGTGGTTAAATTCTGACAAAATGGGCGCAGGAGGAATTTAACCCCCACCTTTCCGGCTGGAGCGGAATAGACTAACATTATCCGATGCACCCTTGTTATGTAATTCTCTATGGCAATTAGCACATAATAATATACATTTTTCTATTTCTTTTAAAGCCTTCTGTTTCGATCCATTCTTTATCATGTGAGCCAAATCACCATCTTTAGCCTCTCCATCATGATGAAACTCCAGTGCCGCAACACATCGGTCATACCCACATTTCTCACAGCGATTACCTTTTATAGAAATCAACTCCAATTTTATTTTTTTACGCCTTTCACTTTTCATCAAATAAACTTTCTTACTATATTTCTGATAATATCGACCAAATGCCTTTCTCTGCCTTTCTCTCTTTTTTTCCAAATCAACTTTCTTTCTCGGCCTAGAAATTCCCATCTCCTGAGCCTTCCTTTGAATAGACCTAACAGTCCTACTAAGTTTTTCAGAAACTTCTTCCAATGGCATTCGAGTAGGATAATTCTCAGAAATATATTTCACCTCTTTTTCACTCCATCTCATAAATACAAAAATACATTTGGGTATATAAGCACTTGTACCATAATTAAGGGTTAAATCATCTTCTTCATCTTCTCAATCTCACCAGACGAAATCGCAGCGCCCTTAAACTTCACCCCATACAACAAAGCATCTAACAAATCCTTCGTTGGCTTCATCGTCAACAACCCCTTCCTATAAGCAATAAACAATAACTCAGCAGACCGAATAAATTTAAAACCTTTAAACTGATCAACCAAAGAAGACTCCATGTCAAGCGGCGTATGCAACTTCCTCTCCATCATTTTCTCCAAACTCTGCGGCGATTCAGTCAACATTCGCGTCGTCCTCTCATCAATAACAATCACATTATCCGCCCCGCAAAGTTTCGAAAAAGCCAAACAAGCAGCCTCCCCAGCATGAATAATATCAATCTTCTCCCCACTCTGCGTCGTCCTCAAAACCCCACCAGATGCCTTCAAAATCTTCTTCATTTCCTGATTCAACTTATTATCCGGCACAACCTTACCCGACATCGTAAAAACACCCCTATCAATCATATCCTTAACCTGAATCGCCTCCAACTTATACTTCTTAATCTTCATCGGTCTATCAACCACCTCACGCTTAACATCCGGCGTCAAAATAAACTCGCCATCAAAAACCTCTTTCAACTTCTCAATCACACCAAGCATCCCATTCATCGTCAACGAAATAATCGGCCCCGCATCAAATATTAAGTATTTCATTTTATCGCTTTGGAATAAAACAAGAACTTATCCCCAAGACCATAATTTAATTTTTTCATAAACTTCCCCATCTTATTATTCCCCTGCTTTACAAACAATTCTATCAAATCATATTTTTCTTTCTTCGCCGTTCTCTCAACATGTCTCACCAACCTTGTAGCCACTCCAGCCTTTCGCCATTTCCCATCTACAATTACATGCGAAACATAAATCCATTTTGCAATCTTAAAAAATTCCGCTATGGTTAAACCAGCCACCTCATTTTTAATTTCACAAATATATATCCGATGAGTCCCTCCAGACAAATATTGTTTAACATCCTCCACGGTCGCCCTGTCATCCTCACTCCCACGTAAATTGGAATCACTATTCAAAAGTTCCAAAATTCTACCCGAATCTTTTATTTTAGCTTTTCTAATCTTCATCCAAATATATCCTCAGCAATTTTAATTCTCTTCTCAATCGGCATACTTATCGCAAACTTCGCGTCCCCAATATTTGATTGCCCAATATACGACGACAAATCCCAAAGACTAACACCCAACAACTCAGCCGTTTTCTCCGTCGACAAACCATGCTCATAAAGTTTAAACGCCTTATTTATCTCAGCCTTAGCAAAAACATCCTTAATATACCGACTCAAATCCCCAGAAATCTTATTCAACGAATTCCGAATCCGCCCCAAATAAACTCGGGCACTCTTAAGCTCATTTTTCTGCAAAGCCGCAACAGCCAACCCAAGATTTTTCACAACAGCCTTATAAAATTCATCCCAACCTTCCATAGATCGATAATTATCCCGACTCAAAACCTTCCCCAAAGAATAAACCAAAACCGCAACAACAATATTATCAGCATCCTGAGAAATCGTCGCAGAATGCATCGTCTGATTCGACAAAGTCTTCATCTCAAACGGGTTATCATCTTCAATCGCCTTCTTAGTCTCCCGCAAAATCCGAAGAACATTACCAGCCTCTTTCATAATCAAACTAACAAGAGAACTTATATAAATATTCCCACACTAATTCTTATATGAAAATACTACTCGACACAAATTTCATCCTAACATGCGCAAGACAAAAAATAGATTTTGACGCAGTCATGAATGGACAAACCAGCGAAGAAGTAAAATGGATTGTCCCAGAAGAAGTCTTAGGTGAGCTCAGAGGCCTCCAGTTCGGAGGAAGAATAAAAATCAAAGAACGAAACGCCGCCACAATAGGAATAGAAATCACAACAAGACTAGGTCCAGAAGTCGTCAAACTCTCAACAACAGCAAGCGACGTAGACACAAAAATCGCAAATTACGTCACGGGCAAACCAATAATCCTAGCAACTTTAGACAAAGGACTAAAAAAAAGAGTCAAGAATAAAATTCTAACGATTAGAGGCAAGAAGAGCCTAGAAATCATCTAACACAAACTTTAAAAACCAAAAATTTCTCAACTAACTATGTTCTACGAAGTTTTAGTGACAGACCATGTAAGGGTAGAGCCGAACAAATTCGGTATGACTACTGACGAAGCTGTGCGAGTCCAATTAGAAGAATCCTACTCAGGCTTCCAAGACAAAGATATCGGAACAGTCGTATCGGTCCTAGACGTACTCGACGTAAAAGAAGGAATAATTATCCCAGGCGACGGCGCAGCTTACTATGAATCAACCTTCAAACTAATCGTTTTCAAACCAGAATTACAAGAATTAGTCCACGGAACAATAGAAGAAATAACAAACTTCGGAGCTTTCATTTCTATGGGCCCAATCCGAGGAATGATCCACATCTCACAAACAATGGACGACTTCGTTTCATTCTCAGACTCAGGAGTATTAACAGGAAAAGACGGAAAAAAGAACTTAGTCCAAGGCGACAAATGTATCGCACGAATAGTAGCAGTTTCTTACAAAGGTGAAGAGCCAAAAATCGGTCTAACAATGAGACAGCCAGGTCTAGGAAAACTTGACTGGGTAAAGGCCGAAAAAGAAAAAGCGACAAAACAAGCTGAGCAATCAGCGGCAATAGAAGCTAAGGTAGCTAAAGTAGCTAAAGGAGGCAAGAAGAAATAATGGCAGCAAAAGAAAAAGCATGTTTAAATTGCAGAGCACTTTACTTCGGAGATAAATGCACAAACTGCGGGGAAACTCCATCTAGCGAAACATTCAAAGGAAGAATCCATGTGTTCGACGCTGAAAAATCAGAAATGGCAGAAAACATGAAAATAAACAGCAACGGCGAATTCGCAATCAAAACAAAATAATGGAATCAAAAATAATTCAAGAAAAAAAGAATCCTTTCTTAAGTAGAGAAGAAATTACTCTTGAAATAAAAAACGACGTAGCTCCAAGTTTTGAAGACGTTAAAACACAAATCGGAAAAGATGCAGACCTAACAGTTGTTAAAAAAATAAACACTAATTTCGGAAGACATACGTTCATTGCTGAAGCAGTTATCTATGATAATACAGAAGCAAAAGAAAAAATCGAAACAATCCCAAAGAAAGTTAGAAAGAAAATGGAAGCCGACAAAAAGGCCGCTGAAGAAACCGCAAAGAAAGAAGCAGAAGCCGCTGCTAAAGCCGCTGAAGAAGCTAAAGCCGCTGAGGCAGAAGCGAAGGCTGCAGAAGCAGAAACTCCAACTGAAGAACCAGCCCCAGAAGAAACTAAAGAAGAACCAGCCCCAGCTGAAGAAAAAACAAAATAATGGCAATCAAGAGTAAAATCAAAGGAAAGAAAAAACACACAAACAAAGCTACATCCAAGAAAGCTTCAAAATACACAGTCGAAGGCGATAAAATAATCAAGAAAGCAAGATCTTGCCCAAGATGCGGCCCAGGAATTTTCTTATCAGTCGGAAAAGGTAGATCATATTGTGGCCGATGTCACTTCACAGAATTTGAAAAAAAAGAAGTCGAAGCAAAATTAGAATCCAAAAAATAATAACTTCTAAAGATTTATTAAGTTAAATCACATATTTATTTTATGAATAAGAGGCAATGGAATGTGTTCGGCATATTCTCAGTTCTATTAGGTATACTTTTCGTAAACATAAGTCTCCAATGGAAAAGACACTGCGGCCTCGACGAAGTCACAATGGCAAACATTTTCTCATGCACCCGAGGCGAAATATTCTCACCCTTCCCCTACATCTTCTTTATACTAGCCGTCGTGTTTTTCATCTGCGGACTACTAGAAGCAAAATCTAATCAATAATCACTGCCTTAATCTTAAAGATTATCTTAGGTCTTACGTGAATTCTTTATCCTAGAATCGAGCATAAACCCTAGGAGATGCGATAAAGCGTTCAAAAAGATGCCCTATCGCTCTCTCCTGGGGAAAAAGAGGTGATACTATAACTAAACACAATTACTTTTTAAAGTTTTCGGTTTGTTGTAATTACCCAGTGACACTAGAGAATAAGGAAATTTTATTAACCAAACAACTTACCATAAACCATGGAAGGTGATAAAGTAAATCAAAATCAGTTCTTCGATCTCATCACAGGCGAAGAGCTAGGCTGGCAATCAATAATCTACGATCTAATCAAAACAGAACAACTCGACCCATGGGACATCGATCTCAAAGTCCTCGCTAGCAGATACGTTGAAATCATCCAACAACTAGAGGAAGCCGATTTCTTCATCTCATCAAAAGTCCTCCTAGCCTGCTCCCTCCTCCTAAGATTAAAATCCGAAATCCTAATTAATTCCTACATCCAAGACTTGAACGACGCTCTCTATGGCAGAAAAGACGAAAAGCGTTACGAGCTAGAAAGAATAGAAATCGACGAGGGCGAACTCCCAATCTTAACCCCAAGAACCCCAATGGCTAGGCACAAAAAAGTTACACTAAAAGAATTAATGAACGCACTAAACCACGCCATCAGCACAGAAAACCGAAGAATCAAACGAGAAATCAAAGGACGTCAAGCCGAAAAATCCTTACTAACAGTGATGCCAAGAGGAACACACGTCCCATTAAAAGTCAGAATCAAATCCATCTTCGGAATCGTCAAGGTCCACATCGACAAAGGAAACCCCCACATGAAGTTCTCTTCATTAGCCCCAGACAAAGAAGAAAAACTAGCATCCTTCGTCCCAATCCTCCACCTCTCAAACAACGGCAAAATCCACCTCAGACAACCAGTCCATTTCGAAGAAATCCATATGTCATTCAAACAACACACCGAAGAAACCAAAGCACTAGAAGAAGAATTAGGTTTACTAGAACAAGAAATCTAGGTGATAAAGATTTTATAGAAGCAACTCAAAAAAGTAACATTTATAAAACAATTTACCACTATAAAGTAACTATGAAAAGATTAACGAGAAAAGTGAATACTGGAATTGCCATTAGTTTAATTAGCTATGCTCCAGATTCAAGTGTAGAAGTATTTCCTGAAGTGGTAGTTCGTACACAATATCCATATAAAACAAGATGGCAAGTTACTCATGTGGTCCATGGCGCAGGTATTACGGGGGATGAGCTTGCCGTAGAAGAAAGGGGGAGTGTTCGCTGCAGAGACCTTCAATCAGCACAAAATACTTGCCATGAGATAAAGGCCAGATCATCACTCATTCCAAATCTCTATAACAATGTCACTATTTCACCTATTAAATATAGTTCTGCTAGATAATAGAGCTTAATTATCCTCCTCAAAGCATCTCAACAATCTCACTCTCATTCAAAAACTTCTCCTTCCCGCTCTCCATATTCTTAACCTTAAACTTCTCCTCCTCAGCCTCTTTCTTCCCAACAAAAATCACATTCTCAACGCCCTTAACATTAGCATAATCCATCGCTTTCCCAATCGTCTTATCCAAAATCAAAACCACACTAATCCCACTAGCCCTCAAATTCTCCGCCAACTTTATCGCCATATCATCTTGCTCAATAGAAATAATCTCAACCTTAATCTTCTCCCCCTCAACATCCGACAACAAACAAATCGGCTCAAGCCCAAACGAAATCCCAGTCGACTGAGTCTGATCAATCAAATAACTCCCACCACCACAAAGCGAAGCATTCAATTTCTTAGACCAAATCTCAAACACAGTCCCATTATAATACGAAAAGCCCCGAGCCAAAAACGGCCGAAACTCCACGCTAACCCCATAACTCTTACAAACCACCTTCAACTCCTTAACATCCTTGTAAAAAGCGTACTTCTCAAAACTCTTCTCGCCCCCCTCAAAAATCTTCAACAACTTTTCCGCCCCAAATTTCTTAAGATTATCAGCGACCTCCTTACTCGACAACTTATCCAACTTATCTAACTCCCGAATAACCTGATCACGATTCTTCTCCTCAACGCCCTCCGAAACCAAAATCTCATTAATCAACTTCCGATTATTAACATAAATTTTTACAGGAATTCCAAGCTTCTCAAAAATACTCTTTCCCAACTTCAAACATTCAGCCTCATCCTTCACAGAACTCCCAATAATATCAGCATCACACTGAACAAACTGCCTCGTCCTCCCAGCCCGAATCGGCTCATCCCTAAAATTATACCCAATCTGATACCTCTTATACGGCAACTTCTGATTCCGAGCAATTCTCTTCAACTGAAAAGTAAACTCATACCTCAAAGCCAACTTCCGCTTCCCCCTATCCTCAAGTCGAAAAACATCCCGAACAGCCTCGTCATCAGCATTATCACCACGAACAAATTCTTCCCTCTCAACGATCGGCGTCTCAGCCGGCTCAAAACCATAAAGCTCAAACTGCTCCCGAATAATCCTCCTCATAGCCTCTCTCTTAGAAGCTTCATCCCCGACAAAGTCAGAAAATCCCTTAACCGTATTTGTATTCACCATTTACTTCTTAGTTCCTTCAAGTTTATTTAATCTCTGATTAAGCTCATCATACTTTTTCTTATTATTTATATCAAAAACCCATTCAAGAAAAAGAATTCCAGGGAAAACAACAATCAAAGTAAAAACTAATCCCTCTAAAGTCAATCTCTTAATTTCTTCAAATGCAAGATCGAAGAAAATCCCGTGTATAATCGCAGCAACCGAAAGTAATAACGAAAATACAAACAAGATAAGAACTTGTCTTTTAATTAATCCAAATGATTTCACCATCTTCTAAAAGGCGGAAGCCGAGAATCGGACTCGGGCCATTCGGACCACAACCGAACGTTCTACCACTAAACTACAACCGCCATATCTATAAATATTTAATTGAGAATTCGGTATAAAAAGCTTGTTGTTAAAGTTAGAACTAAGTCGATCTCCTAAATCAAAGATGCCGATAACTCCAAGCGTTTACCATATCATAACCATCAAAAACCACTTCTTAAGGTTTTCTAATCCAATTCTTCCCAAACATCAGGATTCGCCCTCAACCAAATCAGCCCATGCCCTATCTCATCATCCGAGAACATATCAAAGAATTCATTCATACTCATCCAAGCCAAATCATCTATTTCATCGGGTTCCGTAATCGAAGGCTCCCCATTCTCTATATTACATAAAACAAAATGCAATCTCACCGAAAACTCCGGAAGCTCCCTAGTCGCTATCGTTTTCTCAGCAGTCGCCTCAACCCCTAATTCCTCCATAGTCTCTCTCACCGCCGTAGTAAAAATATCCTCACCTTCCTCAACGGTTCCAGACGGAAAACTCCAAGCACCAGGAAGAGTCTTCTTCTTCATCGACCTCTGAATAAATAAAATCTCATTATCACGGTTTCGAAGAAGAATAGCAACATGGTCTTTCATTCCAAATACAATACACAATACTATATTAAATTTTCTAAAATAAAAGAAAATAAGCCGGCGACGAATCGCCTGCGGCTATTAAAAATAAAAAGTTTTGTAAAAGATTACGCCGCTTCCTCAGAAGTCTCAGCTTCCTCAGCCTCTTCAGCTGGAGCTTCCTCTTCTTCTGGAGCAGCTTCCTCTGCAGCTTCTTCAGCTACTGGAGCTTCTTCAGCCTCAGCCTCTGGAGCAGCTTCCTCAACTGGAGCAGCTTCTTCAGCTACTGGAGCTTCTTCAGCCTCAGCCTCTGGAGCAGCTTCCT
>CAZETU010000007.1:36424-38874 GCA_964514585.1 Candidatus Woesearchaeota archaeon
CAACTGGAGCTTCTTCAGCTTCTGCAGCAGGTTCTTCTACTGGAGTTTCTGTTTCTTCTGCCGGAGCAGCGTCAACAATCTCTTCTGTAGGAGTTACTGTTTCTTCTTCCATCCCCAAACAAAACAACATCCATTTAAAAAGATTTATGTGTACTACTAAATGAAGACTAAGGACATTTAATATAGAAAAGTTGATCCCTCGGCGGATGATGATAGCACTCAACCACCTCGTAATCCCTCAAATGCGGAATATAATCATAATAATAATCCTTGCTATCATAGCTCTTCCAATGTCCCGAATAACCCCTATCATCATGATAATCCCAAGATTTATGATAACTCGGCTTATAATAATCTAATTCATAATAATCGCTCCAATAGTTCTTAGTTTCCCTATACGTATAACCATGTCGATAATCATAAGTCGAATATCTGTCCGCGTTATCATAATCAGAATATCGAGTCGTCGTCACCGAAAAAGATTTCTCAGGATAATACTTAGTCATCACAATCTTCTCCTTGTAATCAAAGTCTCGCTCATAATGCGCAGAGACAAAACTAAATGAAAACATCAAAACCAAAATCGTCAAAAATTTCCAATTCATAAAATAACAAAATCTATCCAATATATAAGGATTATTGTAATCACTTCAAAATTACGAAAACCTATATTCTACAATATATATATTCGAGTGTTATAAGTTTTTATAAAGGAAGATTTTCTAATAATCATACCTACGGGAAAGAGTTCTGGTGATTAAGACGAAATGGCAAAAACACAATCACGAAGAACAACAGTTTTAAGCTTACTAATTGGAACCCTATTACTTTTATCTATTGCAACGGTATTAGCAACAGAAAATACATGTGGTATCGATTTAGAACAAAACATAGACCCAGTATACCGATTCTGGAGTCCAGTAACAGGTTCACATTTTTTTACAACTTCAATCCAAGAAAAAGACAAGCTATTAGAAAACTACTCAGAAGTATGGACCCCAGAAGGAATAGCATTCTATGTCTATAGTAATAAGACGGAAGAAACATCCCCAGTATACCGATTCTGGAGCCCAGTAACAGGTTCTCACTTCTACACAATCTCAGAACAAGAAAGAGACAAACTATTAGAAAACTACACAGACTTCTGGACCCCAGAAGGAATCGCATTTCATGTATACGAAGAAGAAACTAAAAATACAGTTCCAGTATACCGATTCTGGAGTCCAGTAACAGGTTCTCACTTCTACACAATCTCAGAACAAGAAAGAGACAAGCTATTAGAAAACTACTCAGAAGTATGGACCCCAGAAGGAATCGCATTTTATGTATATAACGGAACATGTATTCCAATAGAAGACCACGACAAAGATAACGACGGCTACACGGACAACGATGAATGTATAGGACACAGAGACTGTAATGACAACGACCCAAATGTACACCCAGGAGCAATAGAAATTTGCGGTGATGGAATAGACAATGATTGTAGCGATGGGGACAAAGTTTGCGATGTTGACGAAGACGAAGACAACGATGGCTATAACAAAAACGAAGATTGCAACGACAACGACCCAAGCGTACACCCAGGAGCAACAGAAATCTGCGGTGATGGAATAGACAACGATTGCGACGGATACGATGATTCATGTGTAAATGAAGACGAAGACAACGATGGCTATAACAAAGACGAAGACTGTAACGACCATGATGCTAGTATCAATCCAGGAGCAACAGAAATCTGCGGAGACGGAATAGATAACGACTGTAGTAACGGAGACCAAGTTTGCGAAATAGAAGACACAACCCCATCAGCAAGCATATCGGGATTAATGTCAGATGTCGGAACAAGCTGGATAAGATGGGACTGGACAAACCCAAGCGACTCAGACTTCCATCAAAACTTAATATTCATAGACGGAGTCAGCACACTAAATACCTCAAACGACTTTTACAAAATAATCGTACTAGGAGAAAACATAACACACACTATAACGATCTACACAATGGACAATTCATCAAATATAAACTGGGCCGGAATTTCAAGCACAGCAACAACATCAACAAGCTCAGACGACGATGATGACGATGATGACGATAGCCACAGTCACGGAGGAGGAGATTATAGCACAGATAACGAACCAGTAATTTTTTACGGATCAGACGTTATTGACTTAAGTACTGTTAGTATCGACGCGCCAAAGGCAGTTAAGCTTGCAGGCAAAACAATACAAACAGGTTTTAATTGGGCTCTATTCTGGGTCATGATGCTTATTATAGGAATTCTAATTGTGATGACAGCGATAGTCAAGATAAAATCAAATTAATATTCAGTCAATCACCAAACTCTAACGATAGTTTTAAAAATAGATTTTGTGCTGATATAACATTGCTCTCGTAGTCTAGTGGCCAAGGATGCTGCCCTTTCACGGCAGTGACCCGGGTTCAAATCC
>CAZETU010000008.1:0-12557 GCA_964514585.1 Candidatus Woesearchaeota archaeon
ATTTATTCATTTTATACCTTTTGTGCTGTTTAGATTTCTGATATTTTTGCTAACGATTAGTATATGAAGCGGAGCATCCCGCAGGGTGCTATGATTTCATATACATTGTTAGCACCTGTGCATGCTCATTTTTTATTTTTCTATATCAAATTTTATTTGAAGCATTAAAACAAATTCGACTGTCGGCTCAGTTACGATTGGATTAATCACTTTATTAAAACCAGAGTAATTTATTTTGTCATAATAATATGTCGTGTTTTTCATTAAGTCTTTTCTCTTTCCAGAAGAACTATAGTTATAATATGCTTTGGTAATGTTTGGCGTATAACTTTTATAAAGTTGTTGAGGATAGAAGCTGTAAAATGATTCTCCGAATATTTCAGAGGATGATGACAGGGTGATATTGGTTGCTTTTACATATAATTCTTTTTTAATGTTGATTGCATCCATTGATGTCTGAAATAACTTTGTATAGACTTTATTTATGTCCGTTACGATGTAGTCAACCTTCGCTAAATCATAAATCCCATAGTCAGCTGCTGTAACTATCATTTTATCAAGGTCTTTAATGTTTTTAAAACTTACAATTACATTTTTTTTCTGCTCAAATCCGCTAACGTATTGCTCTGCATAATTTCCATTTACTTTATAATCAGATATTTGAGTTTGTGTTGTCATGTCTACATAAATGTCTGCCTGTGCAATACCAATTTTTGTCAACGCTGAAATAAAATCTTGTATACGTTTGTCAATTTTTATGTTTGCGTCTTTTAATGTTGTTGAAGATTCTGAAACTCCAAAAGTAGCTACATAACTGTCAGCTATGACATTTATTAAAACATTTGCTTGTATAACAAATGAGGTGTCCGACAAATAAAGTTTATCTACTGTTTGCGATTTGTTTGTTTGGCTGTAATTGTAATGCTGTCCAATGACACTGTTACCACTCTGCTGTCCGAGAACTGTCAAAGCAAATAGAAATAATGTCGCACTGAAAATAGTTGTTTTCGATTTCATTTGATTAAAGTTTTTGTTATTCATAAATAATTGTCCGATATTCTGTTGTCTTTTTGCATTGGTGCTAACGGTTTGTATAAGAATAGTAGCCGACTGCGGTACTCAAATCTTTCAATTTACGAGGAAGTTGAAGCGGGCTACAACCATTGAATTTACTGCTATCTCGGCTATTATTTTTATACATTGTTGTAGGGCGTATTTCATTCAAAATGTTCATAATATACATCTGCTAAATAATCGTGAAATCCCCAGCCAATATTTTTTGTTTCTTCAACTATTTCAAATGCTCTGTCTTTATATTTACTTAAAATCCCTTCTTTGTCCATTAATTCAAGTGATGTTCCATAGGCGTTTTCAATGCTTGAATAGAAATTTTCATCAATATCTCCGAATTCATTGGTTAATTCCACGCCACACTCAACATAATACAATAACAAATCAGCGATACTTTCTTTTGAAGTTCCCAGTTTTTTAAAATCATTTATTGCTTTTCTTGAAATTGACAATCTTAATCTATCCCCACGTTTTGGATAAAATCCTTCTCGAACTTTTTCTCTATATTGTTCCAGTATTTTACTTTCATCTGGATTGATATAAAAGTCAAAATATTCTTTAACGGGTTTAAACTTCTTGTAGAGTTCTGAAATATGTTTTATCAAAGTCTCTTTTTCAAGTTTATTCAATTCCGATTTTACTTCTCTTAGTCCCATAATTATTATCCACCAATATTTTTCAATGAAAGATTTATCAATTCTTTTGTGTCTTCAAAATCCGTTATATTCTTGATTGTCAATTCCAAATCACCAGTTCCAAAATGTCCGATGTTTCTAACATCTCTTGCTTGTTTTGGCAGTTTTTCTATTTCGTCTGGATTTAATTTTAAGAAAAGCATTAACTTTTTTTTCTGTGTTTCAATACAAACAAAATTCTGCGTTGTTTTATATGCGATGTAATATTTCTTTGGTGTTTCTTCTATTGAACTATCAAGGGTTACAATATATTCTCGAATTTCATTTAATAATTCGGTTAAATCGGCATTTACCTTATTGATATGTTCGTCAATAGCATAAATAGAATTCTTTCTTGTTTCTGCTGCTTTCTTTCCGGCGGCAACCATTACAGGATTTTTGCCATTGTTTTCAATCGAAGTTTGAGTTCTTGTTTCAGTTCTCTTATAAACCACTTCAATACTGATTATTCCATTTTCATAAATCTTGTATTGCCAAAGTTCAATATTTGCACCCATAACTTGAACAGCGTGCAAATCATATTTTTTAAATTCAGGGGCAATACAAATTACTCTTATATCAGACCAGTCAACTTCAATATTTTCTTTCAGTACATTATTCACAGCTACTTGGAAATCTCCTTTATGGTCTGTAATCCAATGTAGATAAAACAAACTTTGATTAATTAAGTCAGATGATGCAACTTTTTTATATTCAATTATTACAGGATTATTATCTTCTGAAATTGCTAATGTGTCAATTCTTCCAGAATGAATATTTCCAGTCGAAAATTCAGTTGCTATAAATCTACAATTGAAAAAGGTTTCTAAATTTTGTTCAACTAAATTCTGTAAGTCTTTTTCTAGTTTGAAATCAGTTGGTTTAATTCTGTTTACCTTTTTGTCTTTTATTTCAAATATTGCCATTAGTTTTGTTTTTCTTTATATGCCCTACAACATCTGTATAAACGCCAGTTCCGTTTATTTCGTTTATAGCTATACCTTGTTATTTATTTGTAAATCATTAATAATGTTTAATAAAACCGACAACAAACGCTTATAGTCGTTTATTATCGGATAATATTGTTTTTAAACATTTAACAAATATAAACAAAAAATAAAGAAACCCCCTCTTTTAATTTCAATAAGAGCTTTTCAAAAGTTTCAAACTTTTGAAAAACTGCAAGCATATTATATTTATCAATTTCAACCTAAATTTTTTTAATGTAAAGATAAAAAATATTTGGAATTTTAAATCATTATCTGTATTTTTGGTAAATACAAAAATATAGCCCTTTGTGGCTGTATTTAAGAAAACTAATCAAAATAATTAATTTATTTAAAAAACTTAAGTTATGGCATTAGACAATTTAATTAAAGTATCGTTTACTGAAGAGGAAATTGGTAAACTAAACAAAAGTATGGAGGAAATAGTAAGTGTATTATCTGGCAAGGTTATAAACCTAACTCCCGAAGAACGCAGACAGTATGGTAGTATTGGCAATAATACTCAATACTGGATAGATAAAGTAGATACATATATGGTACAAAACCCAAAGCTTGTGCCTTTTTATTTGAGTAAAGAAGAATTTGACAAAGACAGGTTGGCTCGTAGTATATTTTTAGATTTGATAAAACAATCAAATAGTATTTTAGAAAGTATGGAAGATACCGGTATGTTGCTAAGTACCGATATTTATCATAATGCATTGGCATTTTACCAAAATGTGCGTTTGGCTGCAAATCAGAATGTGCCGGGTAGTACAAGCATTTATGAGGATTTGGCAGCACAGTTTCCTGGTCGTCCTGCATCAGTAACAGGCGAACCTGTTCCCGGCGCAGAAGTTTATATTGAGCAAGAAGACTCCGAAAATAAATAATTAAATATCTTATAAAATATTAAAGCTCCGAAAATCGGAGCTTTTTTTTTGAAAATAGTTAAATTGCAGTAAATAAGGCATAAAAAACCCTATTAGAACCTATAAAAAGTGGTTGAACAAGCTATAAAAAACCCTCCAATAAGCTATAAAAAGTGGTTCTGAACCTGTAAAAACTCGTAATAGACTACTTAAAAGTTGGGAATAAGGTGTAAATTATTATCTCTGTTGTTTTCTTAGCTCAATGTTCACGAGATATAGCCTGATAACTATATGATGAAACTTGGCTGTATCACGAAAGTGTAAAACTATATCACGAAAGTGAATAATAACTTCAAACTTCTAAGTTCGTTCTAAAACATTCCGCCCCCACCAACATTAATTTTTTCTATTGCTTATACGGGGTTCAACAATTTCATATCTTTCATTAAATTCATAAAAATTAAATTAATTTTGTGCAATTAATTTATACAATAGTGAATTTATTAAAAAAAATAAGCCTCTCCCTCCTGTTTATTATGCTATTGCATATAGCTTCTGCACAAAAACATACAATTAGCGGATATGTTAGAGACCTTAATTCGGGCGAAGACCTTATTGGAGCAAATGTTTATATTAAAGAACTTTCAAAAGGAACAATTACAAATACTTACGGATTTTATTCTATTACAATTCCTGCCGGCAACTACAGCTTTGCAGTTTCGTTTATTGGATATAAGGATTACACAAAAAAGATTAAATTAGATAAGAATTATAAATTAAATGTTTCAATAGGTGAGAATATTATCACTACAGGAGAAGTAGTTGTAACAGGTGAACGTCCCGAAGATAATATTGAAAGCACACAAATGGGAGCTATAAAATTGCCTGTTGCAAGTATTAAAAAGTTGCCTGCAATTTTTGGCGAAGTAGATATTCTAAAAACTATACAACTACTGCCGGGTGTACAATCGGGTGGAGAAGGTAATGCAGGTTTTTATGTAAGAGGTGGCGGTCCCGATCAAAATCTTATTCTTTTAGACGAAGCTGTAGTTTACAATGCATCGCATTTATTTGGGTTTTTCTCGGTTTTTAACTCCGATGCTGTAAAAGATATTAATTTAATAAAAGGTGGTATGCCTGCACAGTATGGTGGCAGATTATCATCGGTACTTGATATTTCGATGAAAGAAGGCAATATGAAAACTTATCATGTTGATGGCGGAATTGGACTTATAGCTTCAAGATTAACGTTTCAGGGTCCAATTAAAAAAGATACTTCTTCATTTATTATTTCGGGCAGAAGAACATATATAGATATTCTTTCTGAACCTTTTATTAAAAAAACTGCAAAAGCAAAAGGCAGTGGGTATTATTTTTACGATATTAATGCAAAATTTAATTATCGATTTTCTGATAAAGACAGAATATTTTTAAGCGGGTATTATGGTAAAGATGTTTTTAGTTTTGTGAAAAAGAAAGCCGGATTTGCGGTAAATATACCTTGGGGAAATTCTACAGCATCGCTAAGGTGGAATCATTTATTTAACGATAAACTATTTGTAAATACAACTTTTGTTTATAGTGATTATAATTTTGAGTTTCAGGCAGAGCAAGACGATTTTGAAATGATAATGTTTTCGGGTATAAAAGACCTTAATACAAAAATTGACTTTACTTATTTACCACAAATCAGACATAATATTAAATTTGGTATAAATCATATATATCATACTTTCACACCAAGCAGCGCAACAGCAAGAATTGGCGAAACAGAATTTGACACAGGCGATATAATAAAACAATATGCTCACGAAAGTGCAATATATATTAATGATGATTTTGATCTTACCGACCGATTTAAAATTAGTTTTGGCATACGTGGCTCTCATTTTATGCAAGTAGGTCCTTTTACAAGATATGTTCTTGACGATTTTGGCTTACATAAGGATACAATTGTATATGCAGCAGGAGAAAATATTGTAGAATATCAACATTTAGAGCCACGTTTATCTATGCGGTATTCTTTTAATTCAACAACATCAATAAAAGCAGCATATACTCAAAACTATCAGTATATTCATCTTGCGGCTATCTCATCGGTTTCTTTACCTACCGATGTTTGGGTTCCGAGCTCCACTTTGGTTAAACCTCAGTTTGGCACTCAATATGCAATTGGATTTTTCAAAAATCTGTTCGATAATAAATTTGAAACATCAATAGAATTATATTATAAAAACCTTCAAAATCAAATATCATACAAAGAAGGTATGACCCCCGGCGATGATGCAGGAAATAATTCTGATGCTAATTTTACTTTTGGACTTGGAGAATCATACGGAGTAGAATTATTTATTAAAAAGCGAATTGGAAGAACTACCGGCTGGATAGGTTATACAATATCAAAAACAACAAGATTATTCGATGAAATTAATAACGGAATAAGATATCCTGCTAAGTACGACAGAACTCACGATTTGTCTGTAATAGCTACTCACGAAATTAATGACCACTGGTTTGCTTCGTTTATATTTATATACGCAACAGGCAACAGAGCTACAATGACAATAGGCAGATACATGATAGACGGTAGAGTAATTTCAGAATATGGCACACATAACGGATATCGCATGGATGCATACCACAGAGCTGATGTTTCGGTTACTTACGAAAGAAAAAAGAATAAGAAATTTCATTCATCGTGGACATTATCAGTGTATAATCTTTATAATCGCTATAATCCATACTTTATTTATTTCGATACAGAAGGGGATTTATACGACGGCACATTACAAACAAAAGCATTTCAGGTATCTTTATTTCCTATATTACCATCAATAACATGGAATTTTAAATTTTAGTTTTAATTTTGCTTTTCAAAACAATTATTGATGACAAAAAAAATATCTCTTTACTTTTTAAAACAATACATCTTTTGGATGCTTGTGTTTGTTATTGGAAGAGCTGTTTTTATTATTGCAAACTTAAATGAATTAAACAACACAGGTATTGGCGAAATTCTTTTAACATTTTGGTATGCCATTTATCTCGATATTTCTACTGCATGTTACCTAATGGCTTTTCCTTTCCTTTTATTACTTATTCAATCCTTGCTAAATTTTAAAATATTAAATACAATAAATCTCTACTACACCTATTTAATGATATTTGTTTTTGCCGTAATAACTTCAAGCGAAATTGGAATTTATGAAGAATGGGGAACAAAACTAAACTATAAAGCACTTACATATCTCAAACATCCTGACGAAATTGTGCGTACTGCAAAAATATCGGTTATGATTACAGGTATTCTTCTAATAATATTCCAAACCTTTGTTGGCATTTTTCTTTATCGCAAATTTGTACATCTTAAAAAAATTGAAGCTAAAAGAAACTATATATTCTCTGTTGCATTTTTAATAATTATTCCGGCTTTTATGGTTCTTGGTATTAGAGGCGGAATACAAGAAATTCCTGTTAAACAAAGTGATGTTTACTTCTCTAAAAATCATTTTTTAAATAAATCTGCCGTTAATTCAGGTTGGAACCTTATTCATAGTATTTCTAAAAATAAAAAGTACATGAATGAAAATCCTTATAAATATTACAATTATAATGATGCAAAAACACTTGTCAATCAACTTTATTATGTTGAAAAAGACACTACAATAAAAATTTTAACTACTAATAAACCCAACATTGTATTTTTAATACTTGAAAGTTGGTCTGCTGATATTGTGCCTGCATGTGGTGGCGACCTGGGTATTACTCCTCGTTTTGACAAACTTGTTGCCGATGGATTGGTATTTTCAAACATTTATGGAACAGGTGCCAGATCAGATCAGGGAATTCCTGCCATATTAAGTGGGTTTCCTGCTCAACCAACAACATCAATAATAGAACAACCAAATAAGGCAAAGAAACTGCCATGCATATCAAAACAATTTCAGGAAAATGGATATCACACATCTTTTCATTTTGGCGGTCAACTAAATTATGGAAATATTAAAGGATATTTATACGACCACGACTTTGATTTTCTTTTTGAAGAAAAAGATTTTAACAGCAAATTACCAAAAGGACGACTTGGTTATCATGATGAATACCTCTTTGACCAATTTTTAAATGATTTAACCACATTTAAAGAACCTTTTTTGGCTGTTGCATTTACTTTAAGTTCACATTCTCCATACGACCAGCCAATGCCGGAAATCCTACACTGGGGTGACGATGAAAAGGATTACATAAACTCGGCATACTACACCGATAGCTGCATTGGCGATTTTTTCACTAAAGCAAAACAACAAGATTGGTACAAGAACACATTATTTATTATAATTGCAGACCATAGTCATAGCACACCTCGTAGCACAAGTTTTGTTTCTCCTGAATACAAAAAGATACCAATGTTATTTTATGGAAATGTTTTAAAAGATGAATTTAAAGGATCTGTTTACAATAAGATATGCTCACAAACCGATATCCCCTCTACCCTGCTTTCACAATTAGGTATTTCAAAAAAGCAATATACATGGAGCAGAAACTTATTTAACCCAAATATAAAAGAATTTGCATATTACGCTTTTAAAGATGGCGTTGGCTGGGTTGTTGACAGCAACCAGTTTGCTTATAGTCATCAAGACGAAAGATATTATATTAATCGCTTTACTCCTGCCGCCAATAAAGATAGCATAATTAAAGATGGCAAAAGCTATCTGCAAGTTCTGTTTGAAGAATATTTGGATTATTAACTAAAAAGAAGTGCCTAAAATTAAAAATGCCTAAAATGCCTAAAGTTATTTTACTTCGGTCTTCTGACTTCGGTCTTCTAACTCTTTTTATACACTGTCGTGATATAGTTGCACACTGCCGTGATATAGCAATACTGTTTCATCTAATCAACAATTAGTTTCATGCAAACATCAAATTGTTTCATGCGATTACCAAACTGTTTCATATAATCATCAACATATTCCATCCAAAAAAGAACTCGTTCAGAACTACTTTTTACTACTTATTCCCAACTTTTATGTAGTATCTAAGTACTTTTAAGTAGTCTTGATACTACTTTTTACTGCTTATTTCCGACTTTTACTAGTATTTAAGTACTTTTAAGTAGTCCTGATACTACTTTTTACTACTTATTTCCGACTTTTACTAGTATCTAAGTACCTTTTACTAGTATCTAAGTACTTTTTACTAGTATTTAAGTACTTTTAATTAGTCCTGATATTGCTTTTTACTAGTACGTATACTGGTTTTTGTGTCTTATTTACTGCAATTTAACTATTTTCACAAAAAAAAGCCCCGATTTTCGGAGCTTTAATATTTTATAAGATATTTAATTATTTAACGTGAGCTTGGGGATAAGAAAGAAACATAAAAACAATTGTCATTTTGAGTGGATTTTAGGAGTGAAACGGAGAAAATTTGTATCGAAAAATAGAAAATGATTTGTTTTCGATACAAAATTCTTGCAGAATTTCACTCAAACTGACACCAATTTCTTAAATCAAACTCTCGTTATTTATTTTCGGAGTCTTCTTGCTCAATATAAACTTCTGCGCCGGGAACAGGTTCGCCTGTTACTGATGCAGGACGACCAGGAAACTGTGCTGCCAAATCCTCATAAATGCTTGTACTACCCGGCACATTCTGATTTGCAGCCAAACGCACATTTTGGTAAAATGCCAATGCATTATGATAAATATCGGTACTTAGCAACATACCGGTATCTTCCATACTTTCTAAAATACTATTTGATTGTTTTATCAAATCTAAAAATATACTACGAGCCAACCTGTCTTTGTCAAATTCTTCTTTACTCAAATAAAAAGGCACAAGCTTTGGGTTTTGTACCATATATGTATCTACTTTATCTATCCAGTATTGAGTATTATTGCCAATACTACCATACTGTCTGCGTTCTTCGGGAGTTAGGTTTATAACCTTGCCAGATAATACACTTACTATTTCCTCCATACTTTTGTTTAGTTTACCAATTTCCTCTTCAGTAAACGATACTTTAATTAAATTGTCTAATGCCATAACTTAAGTTTTTTAAATAAATTAATAATTTTGATTATTTCTCTTAAATACAGCCACAAATGGCTATATTCTTGTATTTACCAAAAATACAGATAATGATTTAAATTACCAAATATTTTTTTATTAATTCTGCGTTTTTTTGTTCTCCTTTTTTTTGTTACTTTTGCTAAACTAAATACTTATAACTATAAGAGAAATAAAAAACACTACGCATTTTAGCGGAGTGTTATGGGCAAAGCTGAGAAAAACCATACATTAATAAAATTAAAGAAAATGAAAAGAAATCCACTACCAGAAAGCAAATCGTTAACAGGAGATTGGTTTGAACAAGGGTTAAAAGAATTTGAAGACCTAATCAAAGAGAGACTTGTAGATTGTGATGAAAATAGCGACAAGAAAAAGACTAAAAGAAAACTAACGGACAATGATAATCTTTGTGGAGATTGTTGTTTAGAATTTTTCTATTTCTACGATAGTCGTTTGACTCATATTCCAGCATACAAAAATGCAATATGGATTAAGGTTCATAACTTAAATGGTATTAATATTTGGTTGCGAATAGGCTTTAATCAACATGGTAGAAAAAAAGTTGAAGTTTATAGCAAATGTGATTTAGACTGTCTGAACCTTATAAAAGAGAAAACTTATGCATTGTCTCCTGATTTTATAAAAAATGGAATTATTTGGAGAGAACAACATAGAGTTGCCAATGTGTCTTTTTCTGAAATTATAGATAGAATCTGTAAGTTGATTGATTGTTTATGTAACGCAAAATGTAAGTAATTCCTAAAATATAAAGTTCAAATTGTAATAATTAAAACCAATAATAAAAATGAAGAAAATATTCCACTTATTAATTCTTAGCCTTATATCAACAAATATTTTTTCTCAAGTAACATGGGGCTCACAGCAGATAATTTCAACTTCTGCTGATTATGCACGTTCAGTTTACTCATGTGACATTGACGGTGATGGCGATAATGATGTCCTTTCGGCATCTTTATATAATATTGCTTGGTATGTAAATGATGGTAATGGTAACTTTAGTTCTCAACAAATAGTTACAGATGCTATATTAGGTGGGAGGTCTGTATTTGCTTGTGATATAGATGGTGATGGCGATAATGATGTCCTTTCTGCTTCATTTAACGATGATAAAATAGCATGGTATGAAAATACAAATGGGCTTGGGAGTTTTGGAACACAACAAATAATTTCCTCTAGCAGTGATGGTCCTGAATCTGTATTTGCATGTGATTTAGATGGTGACGGCGATAATGATGTCCTTTCTGCTTCAAGTACTGATGGTAATATTGTACGGTATGAAAATACTGATGGACAAGGGAGTTTTGTTGCACACGTAGTTTCATATAATGCCGATGGTGCTGCATCTGTCTTTGCTTGTGATATAGATGGTGATGGTGATAATGATGTTCTTTCAGCCTGTAGTTTTGATGATAAAATAGTATGGTACGAAAATAATGGAAATGGTCAAATTATTTCTAATACAGTAATTTCAACAAATGCCGATGGTGTTAGATCTGTATTTGCATGTGATTTAGATGGTGACGGCGATAATGATGTCGTTTCAGGGGGGGGTGCTGCTAGTACATTTGATATTGGATTATTTGAAAATACTGATGGCTATGGAAGTTTTTTGTTAATAGACGATATTTCTGAAACTGCAAATAATGGATTTGATATATTTTCCTGTGATATAGACGGCGATGGTGATAATGACATATTGTCTGCTTCTTTCTATCAAAATAAAATAAGCTGGCATGAAAATAATGGAAATAGTCAAATTATTTCTAATCAAGTAATTTCAACAAATGCCGATGGTGCTATATCTGTCTTTGCGTGTGATATAGATGGTGATGGTGATAATGATGTTCTTTCCGCCTCTAATTCAGATAATAAAATAGCTTGGTACAGAAATAATACCACACCTCTTATAATTACACAACCAAACAATATAAATATTTGTGAAAATAATAATACATTATTTATCATAGAAGCTAATTATATAACAAATTTTCAATGGCAAGTTGATACTGGGAGTGGATTTATAAATATTTTGGGAAATAGTATCTATAGTAATGCAACAGAAGATACTTTAAATATTTCAAATGCAACATATTCAATGAACGGATATCAATATCGTTGTCTTGCATTTAATAATAACGATACATCTTTTTCTAGTATTGCTTTATTGTCCATTAATCCAACATATTACAGCACAGCTAATGAATCAGTCTGCAATGAAGATAGTATACTATGGCAAGGTACATATTACAACGCAATTGGACAATATTTTGAAAATTACCAGACTTTAAATTCATGTGATAGTATTTATGAATTGAATTTGAATATAATTGTTGTAAATACTGCTGTTTCTCAAACTGACACAATTTTAACAGCAAATACAACAGGAGCATCATATCAGTGGTTAGATTGTGATAATTCTTTTTCAATAATAACAGGAGAGACAAACCAGTTGTTTACAGCAACTGCTAATGGAAATTATGCAGTAGAAATAACAGAAAATGGATGTACAGATACGTCTTTTTGTTATAGCGTAACTTCTGTTGGTGTTTTTGAATATTCTTCAAATTCATATATTTCAATTTATCCCAACCCAACAACAGGAAAAATAACAATACAGGCAAAGTGCATAGAGAAAATAGAGATTATGAATATACAGGGAAAACAAATATATATTGGTATTAAAAACGAAATAGATTTAAGTAATGAGCCAAAAGGTATCTATATTATAAAAGTAACAACAAAAAAAGGTGTAGCAGTTGGAAAAGTTGTTTTGGAGTAAGTTTATGTTATAACCACAATGGCGCTAATTTGTAATCAGTACCCTGGGATATTTGGCTTATTAGCTAAAAAAGAATCTAAGT
>CAZETU010000009.1:0-11957 GCA_964514585.1 Candidatus Woesearchaeota archaeon
TTTTAAACAAAAAGTTGTCCCCTTGATTGGTCAAAAAGGTATCATGCTCCCGCCGAGCCTTAGAAATTCTTAAAACGCTCTCTTTATCGAGTTTGTTTTAGTATGATTTATAGAGTGTGTTTGGATTTATATATGTTGTGAGTGATTAAACGCAACGCCCCAACTGATAGTAGTGGGGGAGTTTTGCTATGACAATGTTTACAAAAAAATACTTTAGCAGCTATAGCTTTTTGCTACATTATCTCCATCTTCATCACAAATGAATACCTTTGTATATTTATCTGCAAAATATGGATTATCTCCCTGATATTCAAAAACAACTAAAAAGGAAATAAATTCTTCATCATCTGAACAAATACCTATGTATTGATTAGCTGTTTGATATTTAGCGATATAGTTTTTTAAATCATTTTTATTTTCAAAAGTTTTATATTCTTCAATCTTAAATATAAAATCTCCATTGCTACTCATAACTTCTGCTGCCGCAGTATCTTCAACTTGTGATCTGCATTTTTCAAGGGGATTATCTTTTGATATTACTTGATCTGATAGTTGTATCTCTGGTATTTTTTCTGTTTCTTGAGCACTTTTATCTTTCTCAAATAACGCAATAACGCAATAATCTAAATTGCACCCTATAGCCCCATAATTATAATCCTCATCAATTACTAAATTCCTAGAAGAAAATCGCTTATCAAATTCTTCTCTGAACTTTTCAATTCCGCCTCCTCGAATAGCATAGGATTTTACAAAGAAAGTTTTATATTCTGGTAATTTCATAATACTTTTGGTATAATCAATCATCTGGACAGGCCTCGGATATTTATCTGGGTCCTTTCTGATTTCATTAGATAAGCTAATTAAAGCTCCATTTAGTTCTTCAGAGATATCAATCGGATCCACACCGTTACTCATACGATAATCATTTAGATAATTCATTGCTGATAAAGAAAGATTATCTATTTTTGAACCCTCGATTACTACAGTTGGATTCTCTGGGGGATTAATAATTTTAGAAATTTTATCCCAATTGTAATAAATCGTTGTAGCTATTACTATTAATAAAATCACAATAATAATCTTTTTCCAAGGAATTACTAATTCTTTTTTCCTCTTCTTAACTTTTCCCAAGGTAAGAGATATTATTTCATCGTCGTTATTATCTTGTATTTTCTTTTTCTGTCTTTTCTTAGGCTTATTAAAATTGATAAAATCCTTGGCAGTTGAATATAATTTTTCTCCTGAATAAGTTGATTTCTTTTTCTTTCTTTTAAATGAGCTGGGGTTTCCAATTGGTTTAACCCACGCCTTTCTTCCATTCAAACCTGGACAATTATGTGATTCTGGCAATATATGTTCGTCACAATGTTTTTCATGACAAAATTTGCAATAATGGGGCATTCCCGTTATTTGTTTATTACATACTGGACATCTATCCAAGGGATCTTTATTATTAGACTTCTTACTTTTTCTTGAAGTTTTTGTCATATAAATCTACTCATAAATATATATAAAAATGTTTAGAATTAGGCTTTTTTTAATTTCTTCTTACTTTTTCTGAATTTTTTTAAAGCTAACGTTCTGACATCCTCAACTTCTTCAGAATTTATTTCATCTCCAAAATTTCTTGATTTCCATAAATCTTCCCTTGCCTGGACATCTACTTTCTGAAATTCTTCGCTATGGTTTGCTTCGATTAAGTGTGTGGTTTCATGAACTGCAGTGCCATCAATTTCATCATAATTCATAGACCTTAATCTATAGTTAGAAATACATATGGTCCTTGTTTCAACATGTATGTGTGCAACTTCAAAGTTTTGAGAATCAGGACAATAACCTTCCCAAAATTTAATTTTGGGGACAGATACCCCTAGATTCTTTGATGTTCTTAATACTGCGTCCTTAAATCTGCATTGTTTTTCATAAAGCAGAGCCTTCTCAAAATTCCTATTATCCATTTTAAATACAAAGCTTAGGCCATAACCTAATCGACTTACTACATTGTTCGCATAGCCCTTTTATCATGCTAAGAAGATTGAATCAAATAATATAAACATTCGCTTTAATAATTCTCTAACCGATAGTAGTGAGGGAGTTTTGATTAAGAACTATTATTCTTTATGCAAAAACATCAAAACTGGCATTAATGTTTTATCTTTGATAATTTGTTTAATAGCTTCGACCACCCTTGACGCTTTTAGCTGATACATTAATCCCGTGCTCCATATCTTGCAAATACTGTTTGATTATATCAGAGTTCTTTTTGCTGATGTCTGGGATTCCGTTAGCGGTTCTTTCTTTCCACCTGTTCCACCTCTCTTCATGTTTGTATGGGTCAATCTTTGCCATAAAAACTTTAGATAAAAATTACTTATAATAAATTGGTAGCAATGTTGTAGCACTACAAGAGTTGTAGTAGAATTTTAAAGGTCCTTTTTAAACTTTATAACATTCACGGATTCATCTTCTAATTTTGGCTTCGATATAATCGTTCTAAAAACAAAGTCAAATTCTTTCTCGTTCTTTTCCCCGAAATAAATCATAACTTTTTCTCCAGAATTAAGTACTTCGTAGCCTTTTTCGTAAATTGGTCCCTTTGGGGGTTTTGCTTCTTTGAATTTTTTTTGCTCAATCTTAATTTTATTTTTGTTTAATACAATAATTTTATCTATTTTTTGATGGCTCCTTATCCAGTCTATTTTAATTTCTCTATGTTCTAATCTAAAGACAAGCCCAACTCCATTGATAAATTCAAAATTCAGTGGACCTTCTGAAGCTAGATGATGTATTTTCATAAAAAATGGCTCTATGGGCATGAAGATGTGTGTGGCATCACTTATACTTAATGCAATTTTTGCCAATTCAGAGAAATTGAATTTATTCATTGAACTTGTTTTTGATGAAGAATTAACAATTTCTTTTAGAATGAATTCTTTTTCTCCATTAACTATTGAGCGTATGAAGTCACTAGCTAAAACGCTATTGTCTTTATGTATGCCTTTTTCTTTTTCAAAAAAGTTTTTAGGAAGATTTGTTCTTTCTCCAACCTGAATAAATTCTTCTCCGCTTTCCGTTGCCTTACTAATTGTACAAAAATCATCAATAAGATTATCTTTTTTGTAGGATTCTTTCATTTTATCGGTAAATATTTTTATTTCTTTTTTAAAATCTTCTTCAATTTTCATTCTTCTACCTCCTTGGGTAATTTTGTTAATACTATGCCATCTTCTTTCAAACGCGAAATACCCTCCTCTATTTTTATTTCTTTCCTATCTATTTCTAATTTTGCTTTTCTAAGGTCTAACTTTGCTCTATCTAAAAATACATTTTTTTCCTCAATTTTATTATCTAGTAAACCATCAAGCTTTTTTGCTTTGTCCACCATCCAAGCATTCCAAAGCCAAACAAAAATCCTCCTATTATAGAAAACAATAAGGCTATCCAGGGTGTCAATTTTATTAATTTGTTAGCATTCGTTAACTTTGCCGCATACAGAGAATCGAATGCATTAATTGTTTGATTACTATATCCTTGACTAGTGAGTTTTTCTGGGGAGTAATCTTTCAGAAATGTTTCAGCTGCATCAAATCCATAATTAGAAACAAAAAATAAAGAATACATTCCAATAATAATAAGGATAATTCCAAAAGATGTTGTAAATTTATAGAAATCTGAAAATTCTGGTTTTATCATAAATTTTTAAGCAATCTGTTTTATTTAAGTCTTAACATCCCTCAAAAAACGATAGGACGTATGTATATTTTGTCCACCAAAAAGCTCTAGAATATACCGAAATGTAAAAACGCCCCAACCGATAGTAGTGGGGGAGTTTTATTATGCCTCTTAGAACTTTTTGAAACTAATCGCACTTTTCTTCTGTTCTATATTTTGTAATTGTTCTCATTCTCGTGACCTCTTTATATTTTGTCACATCTCTACATACTGATTTTTCTGGAGTTGAGGTTACCTTGTATCTACAGGTATATTCTTTATTCGCTTCCTCTTCTCCATAAAAATTTCCTGTCCCATAAAAGATTTCTGTCCCTTGGGGATACAATGAGGCTCCAGTACTGGATGTATCAAGTACATTTGTATAATCGTCTTTTGACACAAATTCAAATTCAATTCCCCAATACCCCCTCTCGTCATCTAAATTAGTAATTTCCAAATTACATTGAATTCTTTTATTTGTACAATATGTTTCTTTTTGGGAACAAATTCCTAAAATATATTTTAGACATCTATCTTCTGTTTTTAAGCAAGAATTATAGCTTACTTTAAAATCCCTTAAATTGTAAGTTAATTCCTCACTTTCACAAATCTCTTCAGAATAAGGAACCGTGTCAATATATTCTTCTTCATAATCATAAGGAACCTGAACATCTCGACAAATTTTTTGCTGTCCTGAGCTTGTAATTGTATTACCTGTAATAGATTTTTGTCCGTTATAATTGGGAACAACTATAAAAATAAAGACGAAAAGGAGGACACACACTATAATTACTAATGGAATTATCTTATTAGGGTCTTTTTCCATAAATATCTCACTCAAGTCAACCTTAAAAATGTTGGGATTTATTAAAACAACAAGTAGTGTAATGCAATCCCACAAATCAATCCAGCAGAAGATCCCGTAACAAATCTTAGGATATTGTTACTTTCCCTAAGTCGAAAGAGTTGGGTTACTGAATCCAAGACTAAAGGCATAATAAGGATTATTGTTAATACTAATAATAGATTTTTAGTCAAATAAGTATTTATTTTAAGAGTGAGAGATAAAAAAAATCCTATAATCAAAAACAAATAAAGTCCAAAACATCTGGAACATAAAGACATAGGTTTTCCATTAATGATAAAAGTTCTATCTAATCTCTGATGACATATCCAAAAAGGTAATTTCATTTTATCAAGAAGCAATAATTGCAATTAAAATCCCCAAGACAATTAAAATCCCTATGCAACAACCAACCCCACTGCCAATCCCACTCAAGAGACCCCCGCCTGCCTTGACAACCGTTGTTTGGGTATTGTGATGGTGGTGATGTTCGGTCATGCAATATTAACAAATTTATATTATATAAATCTTTAGAAACCCAACCGATAGTAGTGGGGGAGTTTTAATTAAGAACTATTATCTTTATACAAAAACATCAAAACAGGCATCAACGTTTTATCCTTGATAATTTGTTTAATGGCCTCAACCATTTCTTCTTCGGTTCTTCCGAAAATCATTTCATAAGAGAATTTAGATCTTTTTTCTTTTAATTGATGAAATTCGTTTAAGAATTATGATTTATTAGTTAGATATTTAATGGCTTCCAAAGGTTAGCCTTATGGTTTGGCTTCAATAATTTTATAAACATGTAAACTATTTAATGAGATGGGATTTGGGAAAAATAACGAAGATTGGTTAGAAGATAAAAATTGGTTCAGAAAACATTGGGTAATAAGTATTTTTTTGGGATTGTTCGTGATAGGAATTATTGGGAATATTATTGGTACAGAGGATCCTAGTATAACGGGAAATGAGGTGCAAGGGGAATATATAGAAAAAGTTGCTAAGTCTACATCTAATATAGAAGATTCTGAAATAGTAGAAAAAGAATCCGAAGATGGAACCTATGGAATCAATGAGAATATCAAAGTGGATTATTTAACTTATAAAATTACAAAGGTAGAAACTTTTACAGAGATGGGAACTTCATTTATGAATAAGGAAACTTCTGGGAAATTCATTAAAGTTTATTTAGGAATAATGAACGATGCAAAAGAAACAAAAGATATTTTTTCTCCAAGATTTAAAATAAAGGATAATCAAGACCGAGAGTACGAAAGATTGTCTGATGACATGATATATATTTCCGATTACCTAGAATTTGGCAAACAATTACAGCCAGGATTAGCAGCCTCAGGAGCTATTGTATTTGAGTTACCTAAAGATTCTAAGGACTTAAAATTAGTTATTTCTGGAGATTGGCTTTCAATTGCGGAAGTAAATGTTATATTAGCCGACATAGATGATATTGGAAAAGATACAACGCAACAAGAGGAACAAGATGAAATGATGGAAGATATAATGAATCAGTGTGATGCTCCCTTTAGTTGCTCTTCTTCTTGTTCTGAATATATGGACATGGGACAAAAAGATTGCCCATCGGGACAAGTTTGTTGTATGGAATAAAATGGAAAGTCAAAAAATTTACATGAAAAAATTGATTGTTGTATTGTGTTGTTTATTCTTGATTTCTTTCGCAAGTCCGGGCCCCATTCCGTTTGGTGTAGGGTATAATGCAACAGAGACTACCCGCGCACCACTAGATCATCCAGCAGAAGTTGGAGATGTCTCAGAAATTGGTGGCGCATCCCCTGAGGATAATAGTAATGCTGTAGTTGAAAATTCCAATAGATGTAGTGATTGTTGTAGTAATGATGATTTATTTTTAAAATTAACCAAAAGGGTCTCTCTTCTCGAGAAAGAAATTTCTAAATTGAGGTTAGAACTAGAGAAGAATAAGGTATATGGCGATGAATTAGATACTGAACCTGAGTCTCAGATAGAAGTAAAGGAAGAACGAAAAGGGATTACTGGATTCTTTGCTAAGATATTTGGCAAATAGGTAGTTATTTTTTTCTTTAATCCCAATCTTTAAATTTCCCATCAACAGCAACGATAAAACACAAAATCACAATACTTAAAACGTCCACCCATGAATATCACAAAAGTCCTGGACGCCCCAACCGGAAAAGTTTACATAATGGTATAATCGAGGAATGTTAATTTGTGTGAGCTTGTTTCTTTTTTTCTTTATTTTTCTCTATATATATAATAATGCATTGCTGCCTTCTGTCTATAATTAGACCAGAAGGATTATTGTATTATTAGTGTTCTTACCTACATCCCTTCATCTCTCCCATATATACAGAGCAGCCATTCGAGTGGCAATTTTAGCGTTTTATCGTCGGTAGAACCGGCTTGACACCCGAAAAAAGCGAGTGGCTAATTTTTAGTAGAATTTTTCCTAATTTCGCTTTCCTTTACCCACTTTTCAATCTTTTTTCTTAAATCTTTTCTTGTAGCAACTGGCCCAAATTCCCTATACTTCTTAGCTAGATTTTTATTTGAAACTAGAATCAACCATCTATCACGATATTTGTCATCTAGATATTCAATTTTTTCTCTTAATTGGCCTTTCTTTCTTAAGAGTGAGCCTTTCTCGATTTCAATTGCATAAGTTTTAGTTTTTATTTTAAAAGTTAAATCCGCATCCCTTGTATCATGATCGATTATTCTCTCTATTCTTGGGAATTTCTTTAGTAGTCTTGTAACAGACCAAACAAGAAACGCATGAGTTGGAGAGTGGTTTAATGGAGGCTTTACCAAAACGGAAATGATTTTATTTTCCAAGACACAGTATTCATTTATTGCATGATAACCTTCTTCCTTTGCAATTTCTTTTTCTTTTGCACTTAAGTGGTTTGCTTTGAAAACTTCTTTGTGGCCAATTCCAAGTCTTCTAATTGTCTTTTCTTTTTTTCTTTCATCGTTAGCCCGTTTACTTTCAATTTCTAATTCTATTTCTTTAAGTTCTGTTTTAGCTTCTTGTTTTTTGTATTCCAGATCCTTTATCCCACTTATTAAATCTTGCTTTATTTCCATTTGAGATAATTTTTTGCTGATCGCTTCAAGCTTATATTTTATCAATCTTCCATATTCATGTTTTGGTATACCGAGCTTTTGAGGGCCATTGAATTTATTATAGACTCCTATCAATTCTTCATATTTTGGAGTTTCGACATTATAATTTAGAAATTTTTCGACAGCATATAAGTCAGGATATTTATCATGTAATTTCTTTTGTTTATATTTGTAGATTGTCTCGTTATAAGATATGTAGATAATAAGTTCGACAAATAATGTTGCTATAAGTGTCAATGTTATTGGGTTTAAGATGAAAGTATGAAAGATATAAGAAGCAAAAGACGCCACTCTTAATGAAAAGGTAATAAAATCTTGCTGGATTATTTTTAATTGAGGTATGACTACCGAACTAACTATTGCCGAAGCTATGAATATAAATGCTAGATACTCTTCTGTTTCCATAAACGACCCAATGAATGTTGGCTAATAAAGGACGATTAGGGAAGATCTTCGCCAATTTACCCTTTATAAACTTTAGGAGATTTTTTAGTACCCAAAAGGTCTCCGATTTTATTTAAGATCTAGATTCTTAACTCTTTTATGGAAATTAACCATTTATAAATTTTCGGGGCAAAAAATTGCTTGATTTTTTGCCCCGATTTAATATAAATATAAATTTCTTAGGTATACTAGGTAAATAAACCACGATTATAAAATGCAAATAAAAATTTCAAACCCCAAAGAGCAAGAAAGAAGAAATTCTCAGATTCCTGAATGGGTGATTATTCTAATGAAAGCTTACAGGGAGTATGCTAATACTTTGGAGGCAGAAGATGCAGAGTAGCGCCTCACAAGGCTTATATGGGCTATTTATGGGGAGGCTATTAGAAGTTAAGAATAAATCTAGAAAAGAAATTATTCCATTTCCAGCCTTGTTTGAAAAGCTATGTAGAAATTTTAGTATTTCGAAAAAGCAATGTTGGGAGATATTATATTTACTTAGAGATTTTGGATTTATTGAGGTTATTTGTGGTCATGGGGTTCGGGTTTTGAGAGAAGATTAAGATGAAATAAATCTCTCTATTTGGCACTAAAAGTTATAGATTTTGTAAAAAACAGTACCAAATAGCACGATTTTTACCATTTTTATAAATTACTAAAATCTATAGAGAGAATAAAGTTTTTAATTTTTTTAAAAAATTCTTGATATTTATCTGAATCATAATCTTTTAAGTTCATTTCATTAATTTCAACTTCCAAATTCTTTTCCACTTCTTTAATTCTATCCTTAAATTTGAGTATGTGGTTTTTCTCATCTATCTTATTGATTCTATATCCAATTCCCTGAATTATTTTATCTTTGATTTCTTTATGATCTATATTAAATATCTTGGCCCCGTTATTTGATAAAAGAAATAAATCGTAAATATCTCTCTCGTGGACCCCTTCTTTTCTAGTAATTATTGCTCTTAATTTTTCAACAACTATTTCTTCGACTACATAACTTTCTAATTTAATATTCTTTAAAGGATAAGTTAAATGTTTTGATGAAGGATTTAAATGAGATAGTCTTGATTTTTGAGAACTATAAAAGAGCTCTTCGCAGAAATTTATCTCAATTTTTATAGGGGTCTGGTCTTTTTCACTAATGTAAACATAAAACTTTACAAAGGTAACTGGAGATTTTACTGGGCAATATTTTTTACCCTCTTGATTTTCCATTTCAGAAAAATCAAAATCAAAAGAATATTTTTCAACTATTCTTTCAAACCTTGGTAAAAATTCTTCTTTCAGATATTGTTTTATCCTCTTTCTCCTTTGGTTTTTAGTTAACTCGTTTAAGGTCTTATTTTCAGAAAAAGTAAAATCAAGATCTTCTGAGAGCCGATGATACTTTAGATGTGATTTTGAGAGTAAGGTTCCTCCCTTGAAAATCAGCTTGCTAAATGGAGAGTCCTTATCTTTTCTTATGTCCTCGAACATTTCATATAATATATAGCTTAGCACCAAATCTTTCTTTATCATTTCGTCTAATACTTTCTTTTTCCTTGTTTCTTCTATATATTTCTTAGGAATTATCATAATGCGTTTGTTTGTTTTTTATTTAATTTTTTTATAACTTCTTTTTTAACTTGAGGATATTTAGAATAAAAAGCAAGATATGCCTTAATCTTCTCCATATCTAATTCATTAAACTCATAATCCATTATTTGTGTTTTTCCTTTTTTATATAATTTATAATAAGTCTCATCTAAGAATGTTTTTTCAATGTCCGAATAAAAGATTTCTTTATCTGATTTAAATAATGCAATTTTAACAATTAAATCTTTGGGGAATTTTATTAATCTAATCTCTAAATTTCCTATTTTTCTTTTTATTTTAAATCTAGTATTGATAATATATACAACATTTAGGCTTTGCCAAGTAATTTTATTTAGGTACTTTGCAGTGGAGAGTCCAAGATAATAAGGAACTCCTTCTTCCTTAAGGAAGCTTAAGATAATTTCATACTCATCAAATTTATTATTTTTCAAATCATCAAACTCCTCTTGACTTAGGACATACCAGTTCTTCTTGAAGATATATTTTAATCTACTTTTTCTAAGGGTGTCAAATACTTTAACAAAATCTACTTTTTTCTTACCCCATAGTTTTTGAAAATCGTTGTAACTATCTTTAATTTCTTTCTTGGTTATTATCTTTCGCTTTTTTCCTAAAAGGTATAGCCAAAACCTATTTGCAGTATTTTCCATATATTTCATAGTAATCCTATATTTTTAAACCTTTTGCAAAATATGGAAACTTTCTTTCCATATTTTTAATTTTTACCATTTTCTTATCTACTATTTCTATTTTATGGAAATAAGATAAATATATAAACTTTGATTGCGGGTTAGCACCAAGGTGCTAACCGGTAGTCTGCCACCTATATCTTTAAGTATTAAGGAGTATTTTTCAATTTTATATTGATTATAATGAATTGAAAAATCCTCCTTTCGCCTACTCTTGCCCCCCAACTTTTACCATCATTTCAACCATTTTCTTTAGGAACTCGGGATTTTGAATAATCTTATTCATTAGCTCGTCAGTCTTGCTCCTCTCTTCATCTTCACTTATTGCCCTTTGAGCTTCTTCTTGTGTTAGTGAAATCCCGCAAGATTTACAAAACTTATGAGTTGTTTCGTTTCGAGTCCCACACCTCGAACAATTTTTAGGAATTAACTTCGATATTCGATTCTCTTTTTTAACTTCTATTCCGTTTGCTAACAAAACTGCATCGTCAGTATCTTTTCCTGACATATGGATATAAACACTTGCCATTTTTGAGCTTTGCGCCCATCCAAAATAATGTTTCATCGTCGCATCGGTCATTGACTTTGCCATAATTGTTGCACGAGAATGCCTAAGTAGGTGAGGGTATACTCTTTTCTTTATCCCAGCTCTTTCAGCTGCTTTTTTTAGTGTATGAGAAAATGTTGCATAAGCAATTGGCTTTCCACAATAACTTATCCATAATGCGCAATCAGAATCTTCATTTTTTGGATGGTGGTTAAGCCAAGTTTGAAGATATGGGGCTGAGGCAATAACTAAAATCTTTCTCATGCCCGTTTTCCCGCCGACGGTAATTCTAGCTCCGTGTTCTTCTAGAGATATATGCTTAATTTTCATAGTTCCAATTTCTCCAATCCTACACCCTGATTCACACAAGACTGCGATTAAGGCTCGATCTCGCTCATTTGTACAGGCTTGAATAATTCTTCTCATTTCGTTTTCATTAAGAAGTTCTTCGGGCATTTTCTTTTTGCAGTTAGCAATCGTTACCGTGTACCAATCAACTTCAGGAGGATATTTTCCTTTCTGATTAACACCTCTAATAAATTTGTAGAGTTTTCTGAGGGCTATCTTAATGCTTTTCTTGGTGTTTTCAGAATAACTAGATTGATTTAGTTTAGCGATAACTCCTTTGATGTTTTCGACAGTGGCAAGAGAGAAGTTTTTATTAAAATTTCTATTAAACCAGATAACATCTTGAAGATATCTTGCAACCTTTGGCAAGCTTATATTAGATGCTAAGAGGTCATCTTTGAATCTTAAGGTAATCTCCCTATCTTCTTTAGAGAATTTCTCCTCGCTGGATACTCTTTCGACGATTCTTTCTAATGTTCTTTTGTAGTTATGTATGTCTTGCATGTATGTGCTAGCCGTCGCTGGCTATTAAACCACGATGAGTGGGCGTTTTAAGAATTCCTAATGCTCCCGCCGGGATTTGAACCCGGGTCACTGCCGTGAAAGGGCAGCATCCTTGGCCACTAGACTA
>CAZETU010000010.1:0-11589 GCA_964514585.1 Candidatus Woesearchaeota archaeon
TTTTGTCAAACACAAATTAAAAATAAAATATTATGTTAGATATGTTGATGATTTTGTGATTCTTCATCAAAATAGAGAGCAACTTAATAAGTGGAAGAAGGAGATTGAAAATTTTTTGGTAGAAAAACTAAATTTGGAGTTACATCTTCAGAAATCCAAGGTAGTTTCTTTATCAAAAGGCGTTGATTTTGTAGGGTTTAGAAACTTTTATCACTTTAAACTTTTGAGGAAAAGAAACCTTAGAAGTATGCTAAAGAAAATTGATACTTATGGGGATAAGTTAGTCAGCAAAGAGAAGATGATGGAAATTTTTCAGGGATGGAATGCCTATGCAAAATGGGCTAACGCTTTCAAATTGCGGAAAAGTATTCTATCTAAAATAAATAAAATTCATATACTCAATCTCGACAATACTTAAAAAGTCTGCCTGCCCAACAACAGCAACGATAAATAAATATTATCAAAATAAAAATTTGTCCCCTGACGATGCCAAGAGTGGATGGTCGACGGCGGGAGCATGATTTTTCCTTTAAAAACAAAATCCATTTTGTTGTCACCACTACTTCCTGACAGTAAACACAAAGACATAAAAACCAAAAAGACCTTCTATAAATATGACACCAAAAACAGAGAATCCAAAAATCAACGATCTCATTTTCCGAGAATTAATTAAACGAGGATACTCCCTAGAAGGCAATACAAGAATATGGAACATCGCAGATTCAAAATTATGGTACCTAACTCCGGAGCAAGCTCAATCGTTCTTGGACCTAGAAGAAGAAGAAGAATACAAAAAAACTGTAACCCAACAAGAGCTAGATTTAATTAGCAATAATATAGACGAAATTTTAGGAAAATTCGGGAACGAACCAATTAACATAATTGACATAGGCTGTGGAGATGGAAAGAAAGCTGCAATGTTAATTGAAAAATTCAAAGGAACAAAAATAAGATATTGCCCAATTGACATAAGTAGTTATATGGTAGAAAAAGCAATAAAGAGAGTAAATGAAATAAGCACAGTACAAGAAGTTGTAGAATTTCAATGGAATATTTCAGACTTTGAAAATATAGAAAACATTTCCATTTTATTAAGACAAGGAGAATACAAAAAAAATCTTTTCCTTCTATTAGGAAACACATTAGGAAATTTCGAAATCAATGAACTTCTTTATGAGATTAGAAGCTCAATGAAAGGCGGAGATTTTCTATTAGTAGGAAATGGACTAGATCATAGGAAGCCAGAGGCAATATTAAACTCATATAATACAGATCATTTCAATAGATTTTCAGTTCATCCATTATTACAATTAGGATTAAACAAGGAAGATGTTGAATTCGGGGTCAGATTTAAAAATTCCCGTATAGAATCTTTTTATACAATCAAGGTTCCCAAAAAAATATCCTTTTTAGGGAGATCAATGAAATTCGAGGCAGGAGATCAAATAATAGTAATAGTCTCATACAAATACAATAAAGAAGATTTCATAGGCTTTATGAATCTTTATTTCGACGATGTTATGGCAAAAGTCTCAGAGGACGGATCATATGCCCTAGCTCTTTGTAAAAAATAATCACTCCAACCCCTTCTCATTCCAGTCAACCATTGTTCCATTCCGACCAGCATTCTTTTCGCTAAATCCTTCAGGATACCGCTTCTTCAATTTTTCAACATTACCATCCAAAATCTTCTGCATATCCCAATCGAAAAAATTGCAAATCATCGCAATGTACCACATCACGTCCCCAATATTTTCCTTTATTCCTTCCTTCTGATCATTATCATGCATAAACGTCTTCTTAATACAACTCGCAACATCCCCAGCCTCACCAGTAACGCCAAGTCCCCACGTCATTATCTCCTCCTTCGGCGTCTCAAAATCCTTCCGAGCAGTCATCTCACACGCCTCCTGATACTCCTTCAAGCTCCCAGAATCAACTTTCTCCAAAATCTCCTGTATCTTTTCGACCGCAGTCACCTTATCCATAACAACCCAAAATATCTAAACTTTATAACAATTTATATTCTAAAACTAGCATTTCTCAAAAAGCAATTTTGCCAAACCCCGAACATCAGAGAGTCCAAATGAATAAGAAAAATCAAGATTGTCAATCAACGCATGGCCCAAAGAATTCTCATCCGCAAAACCATATACCTTATCCACAAATATACGAAACCCATCAATAAATGTCTGATTCCTAGCAAGCTGAATTCCAACAGGACAAATAATATCAGAGTCAGCAAATTTACCCGCATCAAGTTTCTCATCGGTTTTTAATTCATTCATAAGTCTATTCGAATATCCAGAATCGCGACTAGTCCCAGCAACAGCTCCAAACGCAGACTCAATATCTTTTTTGTCCACTGAAATCACAGAGTAACAATCGTCTTTCTCGGGGATCAATATTTTAGGTTCCATAAAAATACCTCCAAAATTAGTTTTAAAAGAATTATACTCCAATTACAACCAAGGTACAGTTTCTCAACTAGTCATAATCTCAATCCCATCACGATGCTTCAGGGGATGGTCCTTACCAACGGGCTGCTTTGTTCTAACATCAATCGCCTTAACAAACTTATCCCCAATGTCTGTATGTAAATGATACGCAAAATCAAGAGCAGTCGAGCCCTCGGCAAGCAAAAAACAATCCGGCAAAACATTACCCTTACTGTCACTCAACTTAGAGCCAGCCGGAAAAATCGCAATATACCTCAACAAATCAAAAACAGCCTTATCCAAAACATCCTGAACGCCAGTCGACCCAAAAACCTTCAACACATTCTCCCTAATCGACTCTAAAGCCACCTTCTGCTTCTCATTAACCTTATCTTCATTAATAACAAAATCACTTGCCCCCTGAGTATACTCAATCATCCCAGCACCAGCAGCCTGCCTCAAAGAAAGCTCACTATCAGCCGAACAAGCAATCATCATAATATCAGGAAATTCAGCCTTCAACCTCTCAATATTTTCCTTAGCCCCAGACTTATCAATCTTATTAGCCGCAATAACCATCGGCTTCGTAGAATGCCTAAGTGTCCGTGTAAAATTCGACAAATCCTCTTCGCTCCAAGTAGCCGGCTTTTCAGAATCCAACTTCAACTGTATCAAGACAGACTTAATATCTTCCTCACTAACTCTCAGTCCCGAAAACTGCTTAGAAACTGATTTCGCAAAATCCTGCTTCGTCGTCTGAATCGTCCTAGAAAACTTATCCCAAACTTTCTCAAATATTCCACGATACCACTTGTTCAATTCATTCTCCAACATTTTCACATCTTCAACAGGGTCCCCAGTTCCTTCTCTTCCCTCAATATCCGTAGTCCCAGAAGCATCCACAACCTGAATAAACAAATCCGCCTGCCTCAAATTATCCAAAAACTTATTGCCCAAACCTTTTCCCTCACTAGCCCCCTCGACCAAACCAGCAACATCCATCAATTCAACAGGAACAAATCTAGTCTCTCCAGTACAAAACCCAGTTCTAGGGTTACACTTAACATTCAACTCTTTACAAAGAGAGTCAACCCTAACATATCCAATCCCATGATTAGGCTCAATCGTCGCAAACGGATAAGAAGCAATCAAAACATCCGACAGCGTAGCTGCCTTAAACAAAGTCGACTTCCCACACGATGGTTTTCCTACTAATCCAAGCAACATGTTACTAGTGAGAATAGGTAGTTTTTAAAAACTAAGGTTGGAATCATTGGTAACAATGTATGTACATTTTAATAAAATTTAGGCCCATAATTATCAAAAAGAACGTGAAAGGTAATAAAAAAGCAATAAAACTACTATTATCTTAAGAAGTTGTATAATTTGTTGGCTTTCAGTTAATGGTTCCTTGGTTTTTTTTGATTTACCCTTCTCTGTATTCTTAGAAATCTTTTTTGTTTTCTCTTTCATGCTTTCTCTCTCTATTAATTTTTTATATTTTTCTGGATTTTCTTGCATATCATCAAAACAAGTTCTACAATATTCTCCATCAAAATCTTCATAGCCCTCCAAAAATCCTAACTTCTTCTTACAGAATTTACAAATACCCATTCAACCAACAAGCTAAAAGACTATAAAAATTTTTAGCATGAGCCTACGGAGATTTGAACTCCGGACCTCTGGCTTTCTTCGAGTGAAGAAACGATAAGATTCAATTGAATCTCACTCATATAAGACCAGCGCTCTAACCTGGCTGAGCTATAGGCTCCCAAAACTAAACAAAGTCGAAGATATAAAAATCTATCTATGTCGTAAATAAAACATTAAGGTTAAAGTGAAGAAACGATAAGATTCAATTGAATCTCACCCATAAAATGAATTTCGGAACCCAATTTTAATTGGGCGAGAAGATTCGTTTTGTTAATTTTGTTAACAAAATTTAACATAAGACCAGCGCTCTAACCTGGCTGAGCTATAGGCTCCCAAAAGTAAACAATAAATGAGATATAAAAAGCTTGTTATCCTCGATGCAAAACCAACTAAATCATAGCAATTCATTTAAACCAACCAAACTAAATTTATACATGAGGTGTAACATAAAAGTACAGCCAAGTTCTGGAAGACAAGAAATCCAAAAATTCATAGACGGCAAAATCCAAAAAGTATTTCTGAAAAAACCAGCCAAAGACAACAAAGCAAATCAAGAGCTAGAAAAGTTTCTATCAAAGCACCTAAAGAAAAAAGTAATAATCATTAAAGGTCACACATCAAAAAATAAAACAATAGAGATACTAGATGCCAATTAAATATCACCAAGCCCCAGATATAAAAGAAATTTCCGAAGAAGTAGTTAAGAAATTAGAATGGGACCACGTTCTTCTAGAGCACGTCGCTTTCATTAGAAGCACGGGCTCAAAAGCTAGAAGAACAATAGCAAGGTGTCACGCCCTCGGCAAAGCAATGCAAATAGGCATGGGCCGAAAAAAAGGATTCTATCTAATCGAAGTAATTTCAGAAAAATTCGACAAATTACCCGACGACGAACAACTAAAAGTAATAATCCACGAACTAATGCACATTCCAAAATCCTTCGGCGGCGGGTTCATTCATCACGATAAAGTCCACGACGCATCAGTCGAACACGTCTTCAATCACTACACAAAACTAAAAAGACAAGATAATCCTCTAAACGACGAAATAATATGGCTCTAAAAAAAATCACCTACTACACTTACGGTAAAAAAAAGTCAATTAAAGTAGAACTTTGCGATACACCACTTAAAAAATTCTCAGGATTAATGTTCAGAAAAAACTCACCTCCACTACTATTCATCTTCAACAAGAATAAGAATCTCCAGATTCATTCTCTCTTTTGTAAACCATTCAAGGCCATCTGGCTCGACGAAAAAATGCATGCAACCAAAATCACCGACGTGAAAAACTGGAAATTAAACATTTCAGGAAAGGGAAAATATCTTTTAGAGGTTCCAGCACTACCTAAAGATGACAAATCATCGACGGAAAGGCCTAGTGTCAATAACAGAAACATTTAAATATAAAATTGCGTTAGGAAAACTAGGAGAGTTAAAAGAGGTAAAAAGGAGGTTAAAATATGGGAAAAGTAATTGTTAAGAGCGTTGTTGAGCGAAAACCTGGACATTTGTATTATGTAGATGGAAAGGGAAACGTTTGCGAGGCTAAGATGGCTCGAGGTGGCAAGAAGAAAAAGAAAGCTGCTAAGAAACCGGCTAAAAAAGTAGTTAAGAAAAAGCCAGTTAAAAAGAAGCCAGTAAAGAAGAAAAAAAAGTAAATCTTCTTATATTATTTTTTTAATTTTATCATACTCAATGAACCTTCTCCGTTAGGGAGCTGGGGAGGTTCATTATTTTATTATTCTAGCCCCTTTCCATTATCCACTTATTCACTATAACAATCTTTTTTAATTCATTTCTCTGTCTTTAATTATGAGACAAAAATATTATTCTCTAAGAGAACTAGTTAACATGATAGACGAGCCGAATCAATCTTGTTGCAAGCACTTGTTAGACGACAATGAGGATAAAATAAAAAACGCCAAGGGCTCAAAAACAAAACATCAATTCTGGAATGGCGGATACATCGGCCACTTAACCGAAACAATGAACATAGCAATTACAATTTTTAACTCGCTAAACTCAAACAGAAAATTAGGTTTCTCACTTCAAGATGTCCTTCTAGTTCTCTTTTTGCACGATTTAGAAAAACCCTGGAAGTATTCAAACAACGATTCAGACGTCCAATTATGCAAAAGTTTTTCAAGCTCAGAAAAATTCAAAAAATCAATAATAGAAAAATTCAATTTTGAATTAACTGAAGAGTTATGGAAAGGTCTAAAACATGTCCACGGTGAAATAAATGACTACGATTCTCACATAAAAATTCAAAGTCCCTTATCAGCCTTCGCACACATTTGTGACAATATCAGCGCAAGAATATGGTTTGACTTTCCAAACGATTCAGACGAGTGGTCTAAGAATCACTTCTCGTAATTCTCAATTGCCTTACCTAAGGCATCAGCCGCCAAATTAGAACAATGTATTTTTATTGGGGGAAGCTGACCCAAAGCCTTAGCAACATCCTCATTAGTAATCTTCTTCGCCTCATCTAAACTCTTCCCCTTGGCTAACTCAGTCGCCATTGATGAAGTCGCAATCGCCGCAGCACACCCCATCGTCTGAAACTTAATATCCTCAATCTTATCACTTTCAATCCTCAACATTATTTTCATAACATCCCCACAACTAGGATTCCCAACGGTCGCCTCAGCATCAGGATTTTTCATCTCACCCATATTTCGCGGATTCCGAAAATGATCCATCACATTCTCATTATAATCAACATTACCGACCATCATTCAACTCCTTCAATAACTCATCAACGTCAACACCATGAGCTCTAGCCCCATCCTCAATCGTCTCAAACTGCGCCATCGGGCATCCACCACAAAACAAACCACGCGAAGCCAATTTCTCAGCAGCTCCTCTATCTAGCTCAATCAACTCAGCAAAAGTCATTTCCTTACTAATCTTCGTTTTCAATTTCTTCACCATCGTAGTGTGATTTCTCGGCTTTACCCAAAGTCAAACCTTCATCTTCAAGTTCTTCCTCGCATTCAGATTCATTCTTGAATTCGCAACCGAGTTCTTCAAACTTATCTTCCACTGGACTATTATCGTCAAGCTTCTTAGGTTCAAAATCATCGTCAAGCTCTTCAACTTTATCTTCCATCATTAACCTCCCCCAAATTTAATTTAAACGGACTAATCTCACGAAGCTTCTGGACATGCTCCCCAATCTTTAGGGCAACATAATCACAATCCTCCTCATTAATTTCAGGACCCAAAGTCAACCTCAAGCTCCCATGAACATACAACTCTTCAACGCCAATCGCCTTCAAAACATGACTCTCACTAAGCTTAGTCGAAGCACAAGCCGATCCAGTCGAAACAAAAATCCCATCTTTATCCAACATCAACATCAAACTCTCACCCTCAATCCCATAAAACGAAACATTAACATTATTGCAAACACGCCTCTCCGTCGACCCATTAATCCGAGCCCCAGGAATTTTTAACAAACCCCGAGCAATCTTATCCCTCATCTTTTCAACCCTCATCTTTTCAACCTTAACATCCAAAGCCGCAGCCAACCCAATAATCCCAGAAACGTTCTCAGTTCCGCTTCTAAGCCCATTCTCCTGACCACCACCAGTCAAAATAGGAGAAATCTTAACTCCCTTTTTTACATACAAAAAACCAACACCCTTAGGCGCATAAACCTTATGTCCAGAAACAGACATTAAGTCAATATTTTTCAAATCAAGTTTAATCTTCCCAAATCCCTGAACAGCGTCAGTATGAAAATAAACATCTCTTTTCTTGCAAATCTTAGCAATTTCCTCAACAGGCTGGACAGTCCCAATCTCGTTATTAACATGCATCACAGAAACAACCAAAGTATCTTCACGAATCAAACTCTCAATATCCAAAATATCAACAACCCCTTGCTCATCAACCTTAACATAATCAACCTTATACCCATCTTTCTCCAAGTCCCTACAAGTTTCCAAAATACTAGGATGCTCAATCACCGAAGTGATAATATGCTTCTTATCAGGATTAGTTTTAGCAAGACCTCTCAACGCCAAATTATTAGACTCAGTCCCACCACTAGTAAAAACAATCTCATCACTATTCCCTCCAACAAACTCAGCAATCTTCTCCCGAGCCTTTTTCACTTCTTCATTAGCCCGCCGACCAACAGAATGCTGACTTGACGCATTCCCATAATTATCTAAAAAAAACTCATTAACTTTTTTCGCAACCCCGTCGTCAACCTTCGTAGTCGCAGCATTATCCAAATAAATCCCTTTCATTCTCAATACTTAGGCTCGCAGTTGCAATAACCAAGGACCTCCTTATTATACTTCTTGCAAACATCACAACTACATTTACGATCCTTCATGAACTTCAAAATCCTCTGAACCTCCCCAATCGCAGCCTTAGGATTCTCAACCAAAATCTTCGCCGACTTAGCAACTTCCTTCTTCGTTTCACTATTTAACTTAATCTTATTCGCCCTCTTATTAGACAAATACTGAGAAATCGCAGCCTTACTAATTCCCAAAATACCCCCAGCCTTATCATAACTCATGCCATGTTTCTTAGTCAACAATTTAGCAAATTCCTTTCTAATCGCCGGTATAATATACCAGACTTCAATTTCCTGTGGTAGTAAGTACATGTTAACTATAGTTAACTCTACTTTATAAGAATTTCGGAAACAGGGTTAACAAATTCAAATTTATAAAAAAGATCAAAAACACAAAAACACAATTCAATATATGCCTAAAAAAATAAACATAAATTTAATAACAAACCAACCAAAAGAAAATAAAATTCATGAGTATAATCTTAAAATAGATAAACTTTTTTATTTAAAAAAATTTCAAAGCTACCCAGGGGTCTTATCCCCAAATTTAATTACGGCAAGACTATTGGCAAAATATCTTTATCGCAATAATGAATTTTATTTAAACAAAACAGTAATCGACATGGGCTGTGGCTCTGGCATTCAAGGCATAACAACTGCACTAAATGGAGCAAAAGAGGTATTTTTTTCAGATATATCAAAGCCAGCAATAAAAAACACAATTGCAAACATAAAACAAAACAAACTTTCTAAAAAAACAAAAGTATTTCAAGGAAATCTTTTTGAAAAAATAAAAATTAAAGCAGATCTAATAATTTTTAACCATCCATTTTTTGAAGACAAGCTTCCTAAAAACACAATTTCAGCTTCATTGGCAGACTCAAATGGAGGACTAATTAATATTTTCTTAGAAAATGCAAAATCCCATTTAAAGAAAAATGCAAAAATAATAATGCCTTATGATTTTTGTGCGGGAAATAAAAACTGCCCAAAAACCCAAGGACAAAAACATGGTTATGAAGTAGCACTCCGTTCTAAGTATAAAATAGACTCAATAATAAAAAAAGGAAACTTTTCTTACAACTTAATTTATGAATTAAAACTGTAACTAACTAACACTAATCGCCCCAACCGGACATCCTGCCGCAGCGTCGTTCTCACAAGTAATTTTTTCAACTTCAGATTTTTTAGCCTTAGCCTTCCCGCCCTTCATCTCAAAACCATTCGGACAAGTCGCAGCGCAAGCCCCACACCCGATACACTTATTTTGATCAACTGATATTTTATGTGCCATCATTCACCTCCCTATTTACTTCATCACTATAATCAACTTCCTCAACAGGATTCATCTCAACATACTCATTTTCAACAGACATCTCCTGAACAGCCATCCCAGTAATCACACTCCCCGTAACATTCCCAGAAAGAACAGCCCACGCCAAAGCAATAATCACAAGAACACCAATCCCAATCGCAACCTTTCTCCCAAGACCCATACAAGAAATAAGTCCCCAACTTTTATAAACTTAACTTCCCTAAAAAATATATGATACTCTGGATAACAATCGCAATAGTCGCAGTCCTAGCAATAGTCTTCTTCGTCTACTACAACAAATTTATAAGACTAACACATCAAATCAACAACTCGCTAGCCCAAATCGACGTCCAACTAAGAAAAAGGTCAGACCTAATTCCAAACTTACTAGCTTCAGTAAAGGGCTATATGAAACACGAAAAGGGAGTAATCAAAGAAGTAATCGAAGCAAGAAAAGCCCTAATCGGAGCACAAGGAGTCGAAGCAAAAATGAAAGCAGGTAATCAATTACAATCAGCCCTAAAGTCAATCTTCGCAATCGCAGAAGGATACCCAGACCTAAAAGCAAACACAAACTTCCTGCAAATGCAACAAGAGCTCTCAGCAATAGAAGACAAAGTAGCCTACGCAAGACAATACTACAACGACGGCATAATGTCCTACAATGTCATAACAACAGTAATCCCAGGAGTATGGTTCGCAAAACTCTACGGATTCAAGAAAAGAGATTATTTGAAAATTCCAGAAGCAGCAAAAGCAGTTCCAAAAATTGAATTCTAAAATTGTTTACGTTATCTATAAAAAGTCCAAGTGATTTACATAAATATGGAAAGTAGAACAATAGATGTTTGGGAACAAACCACAAAAAATCATCCAAAAGAATACGAAGAATATTTTGTAAAAGAAAAAGAATTCTTAAAAGAAAATCTATCTGAAAGTTCAGTTGCCCTAGATATTGGATGCGGAATCGGTAGAACAATAAAAGAATTAGCGCCTTTCATTAAAAGATTCGTTGGAATAGACAATGATAGAACGGCAATAGAGAGCTCAGAGAGAAACCTAAAGAATATTAACAATGTAGAAGTATTTTTTGAGGACGCGGAGAACATGAATTTTAAAGATCAAACATTTAATATTATTTTCATTGGATTAACTTTTTGTAATTTCGCCGAATCGAAAGAAAACATCCTTTCAGAAATTAGAAGAATTTTAAAAGATGATGGATATTTGATATTTAGCGTATTCAATGAAGACTCTTTGGGTGTCAGAAAAAAAACCTATAAAGAGTACAAAGGAGGATATACAGTATTAGATGAAGAAAAAGGTAAGGTAAGGTTTGATGCCGATGGAGGAATCTCCGAACAATTTTCCAGAGAAGAAATAATTGACATTCTTCACAAGGCAAAATTTAAAATTATAGAAATAAAAAAGGATTCACTATCTTATCTAATTAAAGCTAGGAAATCCAACTATTAACATGCAACAACAACCAAGACTATCATTCCACGAAGAAATCCGAAAAAACAAAATCCAATCTTTCTTCCTAATCGGAATCGTCCTCATCGTCCTCCTAGCCCTAGTCTACACAATCGGCCTCGTATTAGGCGGCGACTATTTCTTCTTCATATTAATAGCAGGTACGTGTATCTCAATCCTATACGTAGTCGGCGGCTACTACAAATCTGCAGACCTAGCCATTAAATCAGTCAACGCCAAAAAAGCCTCACTATCAGAATATAAACAATATCACGACATAGTTGAAGGACTCTGCCTTGCCTCAGGCCTTCCAAAACCAAAACTCTACATCATGGACAACAAACAAATCAACGCATTCGCCTCAGGCCGAGACCCACAGCACGCAGT
>CAZETU010000011.1:0-5519 GCA_964514585.1 Candidatus Woesearchaeota archaeon
TAAAGGAGGAACTCCTCCAAGTTTTGTTTTAGATGGAAATACCTTATCTAAAGCTACTGCCATAGACATGAGGAGTTTTCCAACTCCTGACCTGCAGCAGATTATGGTCGAGGATGAAATAAATGATAATTTGGGATTACCACCAAGAGTAGGTGTTATACTAAAAGCCGGATTCAATATGGAGAATTCCGGGACATGGACAGAACTTCCCAATGGAGAAAAAGTATGGAGATTAGAAATAAGTTCATTTGGCGCTGAAGCATTAAACTTATATTTTGATGATTTTTATTTACCGCCAAAATCAAAATTATTTATATATACTAAAGACAAATCTCACGTAATAGGTGCTTTTACCGAAATAAATAATAAGGAAACCGGAAGATTTGCAACAGAATTAGTTTTTGGAGATGAAATAATAATTGAATATGTTGCTCCATTTGCTCCTAAAACAAAAGGTATTACACTGCAAGCTACAGATATAAAAAATAATCCCATTTTAAGTATTTCTGATGTTGGGTATGCGTACAGATATGCCCACCCTTTGGATGCCTTAAAAATTGATGAATCTGAATATTGTGAAGTTGATATTAATTGCCCTGAAGGTGATAATTGGCATGATGAAGAACGCGGTGTAGCAAGATTATTGTTCAAAGAAGGAGCCAGCTATTATTGGTGTACAGGCTCATTAGTAAATAATACTTCTCAGGATTTTACAAACTACTTTTTACTTGCTTTCCATTGTGGTGCTGTAGCATCTGCGGCTGATAAAGATCAATGGGTTTTTTATTTTAATTATCAAAAAAGTGATTGTGGTTCAGGAACGTATAGCGAGGCAAACACGGTTACAGGTTGTACAATGCGCGCATTAGGAGATATTGATGGCGGATCGGATATGCAACTTCTTGAAATAAGTGCAACTCCTGATGATATAGATCCTTTGTGGGAACCCTATTATAATGGGTGGAATAGATTAAATATTGCATCTACAAGTGGTGTAGGTATTCACCATCCTGCCGGTGATTGTAAGAAAATCTCAACTGTTACTTCCACTGCCACAACAGATACATGGTGGGATGGAACAAATACCGGTGCTACTGGTGCTCACTGGAATGTTATTTTTGTTGCTACAGTTACTGAACATGGTGTTACTGAAGGTGGTTCATCAGGTTCTCCCTTTTTTAATCAAAATAAAAATATAGTTGGGACACTATCAGGGGGTAACTCAAGTTGTGCAAATCCCACTGGAGATAATTTATATGGTAAATTCTGGTACCACTGGGACCAAAATGGACTTTCTGATTCAGACAGACTTAAACCTTGGTTAGACCCAACAAACACTGGCGCTAATGTTTTAAGTGGGATGGATATTTATACAGGAAGACCAAATTTTACGGCCAACAATACAACAATTTATATGGGAGATGCTGTAGACTTTACAGATTTAACTTCAAATAACCCAGTTTCATGGACATGGAATTTTGATGGTGCCGCTCCTGCTACTTCATCGATTCAAAATCCAACTAGTATACAATATGATATTCAAGGAGACTATAATGTTTCTTTAACTGCCACAAATGATAATGGTACTGATACCGAAGAAAAAGTTGACTATATTACAGTACTACCTGGTGGTCCTTCAACTGTTGTTTGGTGGAGCGATTTTTCAAGTCCTGGCGACTGGGCAATGACAGATGAAGGTGCTGGTGATGATTGGGTAATAGGTACTACAGGACCTTCGGGAGCATTTGCAATTAATTCTATTGCATCAACAACTGCTGCTAATAATTTTGCAATGTTTGATTCTGATGCTCTTTGTAGTGGGAATCAACTTGCACATCTTACTACTGTTAATTCTGTTGCAGATTTTTCTACTTATGAAAACGTTATTTTAAAATTTGAACAATATTATAGAAGATATACTGATAGTACATTTGTTTATGTAAGTAATGACAATTCAAACTGGGACAAATATCCTGTAAATGAAGCTCTTGGTAATAATGATTTTTGTGCAGGAAACTCTGATTTGGTAGAAATTGATATTTCTGCAACTGCTGCTTTTCAATCCACTTTATGGATTAGATTTACATTCTCAAGCCCATCTGCTCTAGGTCAAGATGGATGTGATTATGCCTGGATGGTTGATGATATTTCAATTGAAGGAATTGCTGCTGGCTCTACTCCACCTGTTACAGATTTTACAGCTACCACAAATACACATATCCCAGAAGGTGGAACAGTAGATTTTCTTGAACAAACATCTTATGCTACAAGTTGGGAATGGACATTTGAAGGAGGAATACCTTCTTCTTCAACACTACAAAATCCTCCAACTATTACATATAGCAATCAAGGTTCATATACAGTAAGTCTTAAATCTTCAAATGCAAACGGTTTTACAATTGAAACTAAAACAGATTACATTACTGTTCATCATGATTGTACTGTTCTTACAAATTTGCATGATGATGATGGATTAACTTATTATGGAGCTACTGGTGGTGGCTATGTTGTTGGACACAACAGTTATAATATGCAATACAATGCAGAAAGATATGATTTAGGCAATTTAAGTGCAAAAATAAAATCAGTAGATTATGCTGTTGCAGTTACTGACATAGTTGGGGACAATACTCATGTAACTTTTAAAATTTGGAGCGAAGTGGCTGATACTCCAAGTGTAGTTCTATACTCCTCTACACCAATGCTAGTTAGTAGTTTTGATGCAGGTTATGTAAATAATTTACAATTTGAACCTGTTTCTGTTTCAGGCTCTTTCTTCGTAGGCTTTGAATATGAATATGTTGCAAGTCTTGACACATTTGCTTTATTTATGGCAAGCGATAGAGCCAATCATCCAAGTACTGCTTATACAACTTATAATGGCAGTTGGTATCCAATAGCCGATTTATGGGGGATAAAATCTTCTCTTTATATTGAACCTGTATTTTGTGTTGATAATGTAGGTGAAGTACCTTCTGTTGATTTCTTTGCTGATGAAACAGAATTGTCTCCTGGTGGTTCTACTAATTTCACAGACCAATCAACAGGTGGAGATCCCCCTACTGCTTGGGCATGGACTTTTTTTGGTGGTGCTCCTGGAATCTCAGCAGGAGAAAACCCTGCAAGTATATCCTATGCTGCTGCAGGAATGTATGATGTTAAGTTAATAGCTACAAATGGAAATGGTTCCGACACATTAACAAAATATAATTATATAAATGTTACAGGTTCACAAGCTACTATTGTAAGTTGGGATTTTGCAGATAATAATAATATTGCAGATGATGGGATTGTTGGTAATAATAATGTAAAAACAACATCTGTTATAGGTGCTACTTTTCAAGATTGGGGAAGCGAAGGAGATGCAAGTGCCTGGGAAAATGGCAGTGGAACAAAATGGTGGGAATGTGAATTTCTGACAACTGGTTATTCTAATTTTAAAGTTTCTTCCAAACAATGGGGTAATAATACTACATCTCCAAGAGACTTTAAACTTCAATATAAGCTTGGTGCAGGAGGAACTTGGACTAATGTTGTTGATGGAGATGTTACTTGTGCTGCTAATGATGGCGGTGCATTAGGGACTTTAGACCAAGTCTCGCTACCTTCAGAATGCAATAATCAAGCATCAATTTATCTTAGATGGATAATGACTTCAAATACCTCAATTAGTGGAGGTGTTATAGCAAATAATAGAAGATCTTATATTGATGATATTGTGGTAATTTCTACACCCTGTAATAATGCAGGTGCTGCCGGCACAATTACAGGTACTCCAACAGTTTGCCAGGGCGAAACAGGGATTACTTACACAGTTGCTCCAATTACAAATGCAACACATTATATTTGGTCAGAACCTAGTGGGTATACTATTGCATCCGGTGCATACACAAACTCTATTACACTTAATTTTGCTAATAATGCTACTTCAGATGTTATTTCAGTTTATGGTGCAAATAGTTGCAGTGAAGGAAGCGTTTCACCTGACTATGCAATCACAGTAAATACATTACCTGATCCTGGGGGTCCAGTTGCAGGGACTCAAGTAGTTAATCAAGGACAAAATGGAGTAGCATATTCTGTTGCACCAATCCCCGGAGCTACTGGTTATGTTTGGACTTTACCTATAGGAGCTACAATTGCATCTGGAGCAAACACTAATTCAATAACAGTAAATTTCTCTGGTTCAGCAGAATCTGGAACTATATCTGTTCATGGAACTAATACTTGTGGAAGTGGTGAAGAATCATATTATTATGCAGTAACTGTTAATGTTTCTATTTTTGTAATTGCTGATTTTATTGGAGATAATTTAACTCCTTGTGAAGGTGAAACAGTAAACTTTACTGATTTATCTTCAAACACACCAACCTCATGGTCTTGGACATTTACTGGAGGAACTCCAGCAACAAGCAATGCACAGAACCCTTCCGTAACTTATAATACAGCCGGAACATATACTGTAGAATTAACTGCAGACAATGGAAGTGGGCCAGACACAGAAACTAAAACATCTTATATTACTGTTAATGCACTTCCAACACCAATAATTACAGGAACATTATCATACTGTGCGGGAAATAGTACAAGTTTAGATGCAGGCGCAGGATATTCAAGCTATAACTGGTCAAGTGGTGGTAATACACAAACTGAAGCAGTAACTATTGGAGATAATCCAATTACTGTAACTGTGGTAGATGCTAATGGTTGTATAAGAACAAGTCCGGCTGTAAATGTTACAGAAAATGCACTTCCAACACCAACTATTACAGGTACATTATCATACTGTGCGGGAAGTAGTACAAGCTTAGATGCGGGTGCAGGATATTCAACTTATAACTGGTCAAGTGGTGGTAATACACAAACGGAAGCAGTAACTATTGCAAATAATCCAATTACTGTTAATGTGGTAGATGCTAATGGTTGTTTTGGTACAAGTCCGGCTGTAAATGTTACAGAGAATGCACTTCCAACACCAACTATTACAGGTACATTATCATACTGTGTAGGAAACAGCGCAAGCTTAGATGCAGGTGCTGGATATTCAACTTATAACTGGTCAAGTGTAGGAAATACACAAACAGATAATGTAACCATAGCTGATAATCCAATTACTGTTACTGTGGTAGATGCTAATGGTTGTATAGGAACAAGTCCGGCTGTAAATGTTACAGAGAATGCGCTTCCAACACCAACTATTACAGGTACATTATCATACTGTGCGGGAAGTAGTACAAGCTTAGATGCGGGTGCAGGATATTCAACTTATAACTGGTCAAGTGTAGGAAATACACAAACAGATAATGTAACCATAGCTGATAATCCAATTACTGTTACTGTGGTAGATGCTAATGGTTGTATAGGAACAAGTCCGGCTGTAAATGTTACAGAGAATGCGCTTCCAACACCAACTATTACAGGTACATTATCATACTGTGTAGGAAACAGCGCAAGCTTAGATGCAGGTGCAGGATATTCAACTTATAACTGGTCAAGTGGTGGTAATACACAAACGGAAG
>CAZETU010000012.1:0-4491 GCA_964514585.1 Candidatus Woesearchaeota archaeon
AAAATAATCATTTAATTATTAACATATCAAAGTTATGAGCACAACAACTGTTGGGATTTTAATGACAACATGGGTAGCCGATGTTGGCACTGTGTTATCAGACAATTTACCTGCCATTCTTGTTATCACTGCTTCATTATTCGGTTTGATTCTTATCGTCAAATTGGCGAAAAGATTTCTTTCAGGACGGTAATAACAACATGCAAGTCTGGGGAACTTGTTTATTATTGTTTTAAATATATGAAAAAAATATTAGTTATATCAATACTTTCAATTTTTGTTATTATACCAATAAAAACAAATGCTCAAATAATAAAAACAGAAATCTTTTATCCTGTCTATGTGGCGTATTCTTCAGGCTTCCCTGTTGATTGTATTGATAATTTATTAGGAGAACCTGACGATATTTTTTGCACAGCTATTGACGATACAGAAAATATGTTTGCTTGGTTAATTTATTCAATTGATATTCCTGACAAGGCTGAAATTATTGATATAACTTATAGAACTATTGTTAATTATGAAAATCAACAATACTTATGGGAAGATCCATACCCAGCAGACTGGCCGTCTTGTTATCCTGTAAATGGATATAAAATTTACTACGGGTCTGAACAAGCAGTTGATACTATTTACGGTGGTATGGCTCAAAATCCAGACGAAGAAACACATGGGGGACATCCTGTTGATGATTGGGGGACAAGGGCTTTGACTGGTGCTGATGTTTCTGCTCAATTGCTTGGAGAGTTGAATGGTTATGGGGGTGTGCTTCGCATGAACAACGCTTTGACCTCTTCGACTACCATGCACATAGATACACTCCAGTTATCTATTTCTTATTATATTGAAGAAGTGTCGCAAGAATATCACGAAACATTTACAGATACTCTTTCGTCAGTTTTGCCTGAAAGTACAACTGGAATTTTAGGACTATCTGCTTCTCTGTTTGGTTTTATAACTTTACTTTTTGTCGGTAAAAGATTTTTATTTTAATTTTTTATCATAGACTTATGCTCAAAAAATTATTACTATACTATTCAATAATTTTATTTTTATTTTTTACATTCCCTTTTTCTTGTAATGCAACTGATGTAATAGACGATTATCATATGGACTGGGTAAATTTAGTTTTACCAACTCCAACTTTTACGATAGCTGGGCAAATGTTTGTCCCTTTACAAAACAACATATCAAAAATAGTTTTATGGAACGGTGGCAATAGTGCAACGACGACTGAATTTTCATTATGCAAAGGTACTCCTGATGTTCAAAATCAAACAGACTGGGAAACTAACGCTTTCACTTGTGGTTATACTGATAATGTTGTTGTTTATCATAATGCTGATATGTCGGTAAATGCTGAGGCTGGTTATAATGAAATAACTTTTGATACTCCCATAAGCCTTGTTCAAACAGAACAGTATTATTTTGTTTGGCGATTAAATCCCAATAGTATTGACTGGAGCGCAAAATATAATACAACAGAACTTGGGGGATTAGTTAATGACAATGGGACAACTATGTCGTTCGTCTTTCAAGAATATTATGATGATGATTATATTTATTATCCTGACGGAATTCCTGACGCTATTTTTAACTTAGGAATACCAAACGACGGCTCAACTGTACCTGAAAATGAAAATATTCCATTTACTGGTAGTTATGAATCAGCAACACAATATGATTATTTATTTATAGAAATACACAATTTAGATAAAGATTATTTAACTTTTGAAACATTAACATCGACAACAACAACAGGATCCTTTTCAACAACAAAAACTGTTGAAGACGGAAATTATAACTGGACTGCTTGGCTTCAAACAAGTCCTGAAATAAAATCAAATGAAGCAACCCCAAACTTTTTTTCAGTTGGAACTTCAACTATACCGACAGACTTAGATTTTACCGATGAAGATTTTGGTTTATTAGGAAATTATTTTCGTGATGTGATCGTATGGGCTTTTTATCCGTCCCAAACTTCGCTTAATAGTTTTCTTGGGGTTAGAGATGATTTGATGTTAAAAGCACCTTTCGGTTATTATACAGAAGCGAAGTCTATATTTAGTGATATTACAGTATTCTCTGGGGATACGCCGTCCCTTGATGTTGATATAGATTTTGGCAATGGAGATGAACCTTTTGCTGTGTTAAGTTTTAGTGGTTTAGAAACAATGATCGGCTCTGGTAGTATGACAATGTTAAGAAATTTAATGAAATACGCGCTTTACATTTTTTTACTATTTTATTTTTATATTAGAATTACATCTATTTTTAAATCAAACCAATGATAACAACTGGCATAATTTATATGTTCAAAACTATTCTTTCTGGTTTTGTAATATTACTTCCAACAGTTCAAAGTTTCCCCGCGACAATAGATACGGCTATTATTTATTTTTCAAATTTTTGGAATGACTGGAATGATTTATTTCCTATTGATACGATTATTATTATTATTGGCTGGGTTATTACCTTAGAAGCTGGAATCTTACTTTTTCATTCTTTGGACTGGATTTATACAAAAATTAGGGGTTAATATATTTATTATTAAGTGTGAAATTATGGAAAATGACGAAAATAAAAATGAAATAAATAATAAAATAAATCAATATAAAAAAACACAAGTCTATCTCTTACAACAGCATCGAATATCACAACTTAAAAATAAAAAAAAACATTACCTTTTAATATAAAAATTATGATAAATATTTTCGTTGGTAGAGTTGGGACAGGCAAAACTTATAGTCTTGTTCGTTTAGCTTTACATAAAATAATGAAAGAGAAACAAGATGTTTATTCTAATTTTTATATTGATTTTTCGCCTTATGAAAAAGTAAAAAACGAGTATAATAAATACCTGCATTATTGGGAACGAGTAAATGATTTTGTAAAAATAAAAAGAGGAATTATTTTGATAGACGAAGCACAAATTTATTTTAATTCTAGGAATTGGTCGGCACTTCCGCCTAGAGTGCAATATAAATTTCAACAACATCGAAAGCATGGTTTAGATATTTACGGTGCTGTACAAAATGTGAAAAGAGTTGATACAATAATTAGAGAGTTAGTAAATAGAGTTTATCAAATAAAAAAAGTGGGTAGATTATTTATAGTGAATCAGTATGACATAGAAGATATTGACAGGGCTAAAAGAAAAAGCATTTGGACATCTGCCTATTTTCTAAATAAAAAATTAGCCGATTGTTATGATACTTACGCCGAGATTCAACCTGATTTATGATTAAAAACTTTTAAAAAAAATTGCTTTTGCTAAATTTTTTTTAAAAGTTTTGTTGTAATATCTTAAACTAGAAAGGGGGTGTGTGTATGTCAGAAGAAAAAAATAATGATAACGAGATTATAGTTGCCTTAATTCCAAAACAGTACATTGGTGCTTGGAAAAATGACGAAGGAAAAAAACTATATATCGTGCAATATGTAGCTGTTGAAGATAAAGAATTAAAAAAAATCTTCGTCCCTATTTCTGATTATAAAGAATTAGCCGTTAAAACTTTTATTGGTGGTTATGCAAATATAACTATTGGTCAGGACGATGATGACAGAGATGTAATTTTAGAGATCGAGAGAACGCTTGACAAAGACTTGCCAACTTGGTAAAGTGCATGTAATTGTGGGCTGGGTAAAGTGGAAAGCAAACGGTGGATTTATTCACCGCCATATTTCACCCCCTAGACTTGCATGGAGAAAAAAAAGACTACCGACTTCTGGTAGTCTTTTTTTGGCTATAATTCTATCCGTTTTGCTATCGCCACAACTTTTATATACTTGACTTGATAGAATATAGCTGTGAGCATTAAAACAGCCAACAAGGTGCTGTTTTAAGGCTTACAAGCGAAGTTTGCTAGTATTAGCAGACTTTCGCCAAAAAAAAACCATAAAGGCTATAATTTAATAATTATAATAATAATATATATTTTTTACTTTCTTTTACTTGCTATCTTTTATTATTTATTATATACTAATAATAACAAGGGAGTGGCTAAACTGTGGATAAGTATGTATTAAACGCTAATTCTAGTTAAAAAATTTGTGGATAAACTTGTTAATAAATATGTTAATAACCATGTGCATAAAATTATGACTTGTACCGCGATAACTGCTTCAACAACAATTTGCTCTATTTCGTATGATCCTTTACTTTATGGAATAGGAATCTTGATTTTTATAGCAACATTAACTGTTTTTATTTTAATAGTAAAAAAATGACAGATATATTCAATACGCTAGGACTTTTCTTAATACAATTTTTTTTATATCCATTTATTTTTATTTTAGTTTTTTTAATAGCTAAACATTTTTTATCAAAATAATATGACAGAGATTCAAGCGCTAGAATTATTCACCGCCATGATTTCTTATGCTGTTATTTTAGGGGTTGTTCTGGCTATCTTTTTAATAGTGATAAAAAATTAAAAATAATCATTTAATTATTAACATATCAAAGTTATGAGCACAACAACTGTTGGG
>CAZETU010000013.1:0-4346 GCA_964514585.1 Candidatus Woesearchaeota archaeon
ACCACCACTTGACCAGTTGTAAGTTGAATATCCTGCACCTGCATCTAAAGTTGCAGTATTTCCAGCACAGTATGTTAATGTTCCTGTAATTGTTGGTGTTGGAAGAGCATTCTCTGTTACATTCACAGCCGGGCTTGTTCCAAAACAACCATTAGCATCTTCTACTGTTACAGTAATTGGATTATTTGCAATAGTTACTGCTTCAGTTTGTGTATTACCACCACTTGACCAGTTATAAGTTGAATATCCTGCACCCGCATCTAAGCTTGTACTATTTCCAGTACAGTATGATAATGTACCTGTAATAGTTGGTGTTGGAAGCGCATTCTCTGTAACATTTACAGCTGGACTTGTTCCTATACAACCATTAGCATCTACCACATTAACAGTAATTGGATTATTTGCAATAGTTACTGCTTCAGTTTGTGTATTACCACCACTTGACCAGTTATAAGTTGAATATCCTGCACCTGCATCTAAAGTTGCATTACTTCCAGTACAGTATGATAATGTTCCTGTAATAGTTGGTGTTGGAAGCGCATTCTCTGTAGCATTTACAGCTGGACTTGTTCCAAAACAACCATTAGCATCTTCTACTGTTACAGTAATTGGATTATCAGCAGTAGTTACTGCTTCAGTTTGTGTATTACCACCACTTGACCAGTTGTAAGTTGAATATCCTGCACCTGCATCTAAAGTTGTATTATTTCCCGCACAGTATGATAATGTACCTGTAATAGTTGGTGTTGGAAGTGCATTTTCTGTAACATTTACAGCCGGACTTGTTCCTATACAACCATTAGCATCTACCACAGTAACAGTAATTGGATTATCAGCTATGGTTACATTATCTGTTTGTGTATTTCCTACACTTGACCAGTTATAAGTTGAATATCCTGCACCCGCATCTAAGCTTGTACTACTTCCCGCACAGTATGATAATGTACCTGTAATAGTTGGTGTTGGAAGCGCATTCTCTGTAACATTTACAGCTGGACTTGTTCCTATACAACCATTAGCATCTACCACAGTAACAGTAATTGGATTATCAGCTATGGTTACATTATCTGTTTGTGTATTTCCTACACTTGACCAGTTATAAGTTGAATATCCTGCACCCGCATCTAAGCTTGTACTACTTCCCGCACAGTATGATAATGTACCTGTAATAGTTGGTGTTGGAAGTGCATTTTCTGTAACATTTACAGCCGGACTTGTTCCAAAACAACCATTAGCATCTTCCACAGTTACAGTAATTGGATTATCTCCAATAGTTACTGCTTCCGTTTGTGTATTACCACCACTTGACCAGTTATAAGTTGAATATCCAGCACCTGCATCTAAGCTTGTACTACTTCCCGCACAGTATGATAATGTACCTGTAATTGTTGGTGTTGGAAGTGAATTGACTATTACAGTTGTATTAGAAGATGATGTATTTGAGCCATCATCCACAACAACAGTATAAATAGTTGTTACTGCAGGAGTAACTATTGGGTTTTCAATATTAGGTATTACACTTGCTGGAACAGAAGTCCATGAATATGTATAAGCTAGTGTACCTCCAGAAGCTAATGCATTTAATTGAGAACTTTCTCCATCACATATAGTTGATGGAGTAGCTGATGCAGTAACAGATAAAGATATTCCAGATATATTAACTGTCATTTGATCTTGATTAGTACAACCAGTTACAGCATCTGTTACTGTTAAAGTAAATATTGTTGCTGAAAATAAATTAACAGTTGTAGGATTCTCAATATTTGGATCAACTAATGATGCAGCTGGTTCCCAATGAAATGTATAAGTTCCTGAACCTCCACTTGCATTACCATTTAATAATGTAGATGTATTGCTCGGAATCGTCTGATCTATATCTGCATCAGCAATTGGAAGCGCATTCTCTGTAACATTTACAGCCGGACTTGTTCCTATACAACCATTAGCATCTACCACAGAAACAGTAATTGGATTATCAGCTATGGTTACATTATCTGTTTGTGTATTTCCTACACTTGACCAGTTATAAGTTGAATATCCAGCACCTGCATCTAAGCTCGTACTACTTCCCGCACAGTATGATAATGTACCTGTAATAGTTGGTGTTGGAAGCGCATTCTCTGTAACATTCACAGCCGCACTTGTTCCAAAACAACCATTAGCATCTTCTACAGTTACAGTAATTGGATTATCAGCATTAGTTACTGCTTCGGCTTGAGCATTTCCACCACTTGACCAGTTGTAATCAGAATATCCTGCTCCTGCATCTAAAGTTGCAGTATTTCCAGTACAGTATGATAATGTACCTGTAATAGTTGGTGTTGGAAGTGCATTTTCTGTAACATTTACAGCCGGACTTGTTCCAAAACAACCATTAGCATCTTCCACAGTTACAGTAATTGGATTATCTCCAATAGTTACTGCTTCCGTTTGTGTATTACCACCACTTGACCAGTTGTAAGTTGAATATCCAGCACCTGCATCTAAGCTTGTACTACTTCCAGCACAGTATGATAATGTACCTGTAATAGTTGGTGTTGGAAGTGCATTCTCTGTAACATTTACAGCCGGACTTGTTCCTATACAACCATTAGCATCTACCACAGTAACAGTAATTGGATTATCAGCTATGGTTACATTATCTGTTTGTGTATTTCCTACACTTGACCAGTTATAAGTTGAATATCCTGCACCCGCATCTAAGCTTGTACTATTTCCAGTACAGTATGATAATGTACCTGTAATAGTTGGTGTTGGAAGCGCATTCTCTGTAACATTTACAGCTGGACTTGTTCCTATACAACCATTAGCATCTACCACATTAACAGTAATTGGATTATTTGCAATAGTTACTGCTTCAGTTTGTGTATTACCACCACTTGACCAGTTATAAGTTGAATATCCTGCACCCGCATCTAAGCTTGTACTACTTCCCGCACAGTATGATAATGTACCTGTAATAGTTGGTGTTGGAAGCGCATTTTCTGTAACATTTACAGCCGGGCTTGTTCCAAAACAACCATTAGCATCTTCTACTGTTACAGTAATTGGATTATTTGCAATAGTTACTGCTTCAGTTTGTGTATTACCACCACTTGACCAGTTATAAGTTGAATATCCCGTACCCGCATCTAAGCTTGGACTACTTCCGGCACAGTATGATAATGTACCTGTAATAGTTGGTGTTGGAAGTGCATTTTCTGTAACATTTACAGCCGGACTTGTTCCTATACAACCATTAGCATCTACCACAGAAACAGTAATTGGATTATCAGCTATGGTTACTGCTTCAGTTTGAGCATTACCTACACTTGACCAGTTATAAGTTGAATATCCTGCACCTGCATCTAAAGTTGCATTACTTCCAGTACAGTATGATAATGTTCCTGTAATAGTTGGTGTTGGAAGCGCATTCTCTGTAGCATTTACAGCCGGGCTTGTTCCAAAACAACCATTAGCATCTTCTACTGTTACAGTAATTGGATTATCAGCAGTAGTTACTGCTTCAGTTTGTGTATTACCACCACTTGACCAGTTGTAAGTTGAATATCCTGCACCTGCATCTAAAGTTGTATTATTTCCCGCACAGTATGATAATGTACCTGTAATAGTTGGTGTTGGAAGTGCATTTTCTGTAACATTTACAGCCGGACTTGTTCCTATACAACCATTAGCATCTACCACAGTAACAGTAATTGGATTATCAGCTATGGTTACATTATCTGTTTGTGTATTTCCTACACTTGACCAGTTATAAGTTGAATATCCTGCACCCGCATCTAAGCTTGTACTACTTCCCGCACAGTATGATAATGTACCTGTAATAGTTGGTGTTGGAAGTGCATTTTCTGTAACATTTACAGCCGGACTTGTTCCTATACAACCATTAGCATCTTCTACTGTTACAGTAATTGGATTATTTGCAATAGTTACTGCTTCAGTTTGTGTATTACCACCACTTGACCAGTTATAAGTTGAATATCCCGTACCCGCATCTAAGCTTGGACTACTTCCGGCACAGTATGATAATGTACCTGTAATAGTTGGTGTTGGAAGTGCATTTTCTGTAACATTTACAGCTGGACTTGTTCCTATACAACCATTAGCATCTACCACATTAACAGTAATTGGATTATTTGCAATAGTTACTGCTTCAGTTTGTGTATTACCAACACTTGACCAGTTATAAGTTGAATATCCTGCACCTGCATCTAAAGTTGCAGTATTTCCAGCACAGTATGTTAATGTTCCTGTAATTGTTGGTGTTGGAAGAGCATTCTCTGTTACATTCACAGCCGGGCTTGTTCCAAAACAACCATTAGCATCTTCTACTGTTACAGTAATTG
>CAZETU010000014.1:0-3820 GCA_964514585.1 Candidatus Woesearchaeota archaeon
TTTTTACCTCATTAAACCTTTTAATGATTTTACAATCTAAAATATCAGTTTTGCTGATTTTTTATAAAAGAAGTTTATTTTTAAAGAAGTATTTTTATCGAAAATTAAATAAAAATTTATTGATATGAAAAAATTATTTATTTGTCTGCTTACATTTACATTAGTATTTGGTGCCACTCCCAAAAAATTATTTTCTCAGGAAATAGAAGGCGGAATGGTTAAATATCAGGAAATAACAAAACTTGATTTTTCCGGAAGAAAAGGTCCGGGTATGGATAATCAAAGAATTAAGGATTTTATTGCTAGTCTTCCCGAAGAAAGTAAAATTGTAAAAACATTACATTTTACAAAAGAAGCTTCTTTATATGAAGAAATAGAATCAGAAAATGCAGATGTAGATCCAAATGTACGAAGAGCTACTTTCTTTATGAGTATGAGAAATAAGCCCAAGCCAAGCATTGTTAAGATATACAATGATTTAGAAAAGAATAAAACAATTGAAAAGTTAAATTTTATGACTAGAGATTTTATTGTCGAATCTGATATCGAAACAAAGAATTGGAAACTTTCGCCAAAAATGAAGAAAATATTAGATTATACCTGCATGAATGCTTCATTAATTATTGAAAATGATTCAACAGACAATGACACTATAGTAGCATGGTTTACTGCCGAAATCCCAATATCTATTGGTCCTGAAAGATATATTGGTTTACCGGGTTTAATTTTAGCAGTTGAGAAAAACAGAGAGACAATATTGTTGGCTTCTTCAATTGAGCTAACGACTCCAGAAAAGGATGTTTTAGTAAAACCATCAGAAGGGAAAAAGGTAACACAAGAAGAATTAGATAAGATTATTCAGGAAAAGGTTGAAGAATTTAAAGCAACTCGAAGACAGGGAGGAGGAGGTCATCGTGGAGGTGGTGGTGGATATAGGCATTAATAAAAGTTTATAGGTTTAAAATTATGTTAAAAGGTTTAAGAATTACTGTATTTTCTTTATTGGCATTAAGTATTTCTATATCTAGTTTTTCTCAAAAAACAATTACAGGTAGGTTAATTGATGAAAAAGGCGAAGCATTAAGCTATGCAACAGTGGCATTATTAAATCCTGGCGATTCTACCTTAAGATTTTTTGGTGTAACAAATACAACAGGAAAATATCAAATTAAAAGCATTAAAGAAGGCAAGTATATAATGCAGTTTTCTTATGTGGGAATGAAAGTTGATTACGACAATGTTAACATTACGTCCGGTTCAACGGGTAATTATGGCGATAAGATAATGAGGTCAGTAACATTAGGAGAAATTGAAGTAATAGCAGAGTATATACCAATTACTTTTAAAAGCGATACCGTAGAATACAATGCAAAAGCCTTTGAAACAAAGCCTGATGCTGTTGCCGAAGACCTTTTGAAAAAAATACCGGGAATTGAAGTTGATGAATCTGGAAACATAAAAGCACAGGGAGAAGATGTAACAAAAGTGCTTGTTGATGGAAAAGAATTTTTTGGCAATGACTTAAAAGTAGCTACCAAAAATTTGCCTGCTAAAGCAATAGATAAAGTTCAGGTTTATGATAAAAAATCTGAAGAGGCCGACTTTATGGGGATTGACGATGGTGTTCGCAACAGAACTATTAACCTGCTATTGAACAAAGATCATAAAAAAGGCTATTTTGGTAATATTGAAGCAGGAGGCAGTTTAGAAGAGTATTACAAGGCAGAAGCAAAGGTTTACCGTTTTTCTACTAAGCTTCAGACAGCTATTCTGGGAATGTACAACAATATCAACGAATTTGGATATTCATCTAAAGGGCATCAACAATATGGTCAGACTGTTAATGGGTTAAACGCCAGTCTTGCCGGCGGACTTAATATGTCGTATAATGTTAGCACTAAAAGACGTTATTTTTTTAGCTATCTTGCAAGCACAACAGATAAATTGTTAGATCAGCAAACATTAACAGAGAATTTTTTGAAAGGAAATTCATATTTTCAGGATGATGTATTAGACGAGGAGGAAACAGATTCACCACACACCTTAAATTTTGGGGTACGTCACAGATTTAACCCCAACAGTAAATTAACTATCGATGGTGATGCAGATATTAGTTCCAATAGTAATTTACGTAATGCCTATACTAGTACAAGTAGTGATGATACATTAATAAATAGATTAGAAAATACCACCAATACTATTGTGGATGTTATCAATGCTAAAGGCAAGGCTGTTTATATCCATAAATTCAACGAAGAAAAAACTCAAATCAAAACTAAATTATCTGCAAATTATGATAAAAATATCTCAGAGATTAATTTGAATAATATTACATATCTGTTTAATCCAACAAGCATTGATTTTATTGATCAATATCAAAATAATAATACAGAAGAGTTAGATTTATCGGTAAAACCGGCAGTCGTACAGAAGTTTAATCAATCTTGGAGCCTAGACCTTGAATCAGAAATTGGTATAAACACAGAAAGTCTTGATCGTAATTCCGGATTCAATAATATTATACTATTAATATCCCAGGTCGATAATTTTAAGACAGAAAGAACATATGTAAATCCCGAATTAACTATACGTAGAGGTACTAGTCAATCACAAATGCGTCTTACACTCGGAGCAGGTTTAAATCAGTTCAACAAAATTTATACAAGCTTTATAGATGTTAATTCTGTTAATCTGGAGAAAAGCTATATGCATTTTCTACCCGGATTTAGTTATGAAAATAGTTATAGAAAGGGCAGACGTATTAAGCTGCGATATCGCTCAAGTGTTGAAATGCCAACAGTAAACCAATTGTTACCGATAGTAAATACAATAAATCCATTATCGCTATATCAGGGAAATATCAACCTTACGCCAGAGTATAATCATAACCTGAATTTAATGTGGGCAATTTTTGATCAATTCTCATTTACATCGATGTTTTCGCGTATTGGCGCCGGATATACAAACAACAAAATAAGCTTTTCGCGATATATAAACGATGATTTTATTCAGATAATTACACCTGTAAACGTTGATTATTATTACAATGCGTATTCCTTTGTGTATTTCTCAACCCCTATTCGTAAGCTTGGAGTTAAACTTAATATAAGATCAAATGAATCGTGGAATCAGGGAATTAGTTATATAAACTTCGAGGAAAATATCAATACCAGTTTCACACATACCATTAAAATAAGTGTAGAAAACCGTACAAAGAAGAAGTGGGATGTAAATGTAGGTGGTTCTGTTAGTCTTACCGATTCTAAATTTTCTATTGCCGAGTCTCAGAATAATATATACTACAACACCAGCTATTTCTCTCAGCTACGCTTTACTCCAAATAATAAGTGGAGCTTCGATACCGAGGGTAGTATGCTAAATTATAGCTCAAAGAATTTAACAGAATCGCTAAGTATTCCGTTGTTAGGTGCAAGTATTAGCTATTTCTTTATGAAATCAGAAAAGGCATCATTTACTCTTCGCGGATTCGACCTTTTAGACAAAAGCTCTAATATTTCCCAGGTAGCAAGCTCAAATGCTATTATGTATCAACAAAGCAACACAATAGGACGATATATAATGCTTATTTTTAAGATGAAAATAGGAAAGAATTAATTAATTTTACAAAAAATAGGGTAAACAAATTCTCGTTCAGCTTAGTATTGTAATTATTAAAAAATTAATAAGATGAAAACAACTAAAATTTTAGTATTGATAGCAGTTAGTATTGCAATAGTATTTACTGCATGTAAAAAAGATAAAGAAAATATTTCTGATTCTGAATTTGGCGATGATGAAGCAAATATCTTTTTGCGTTCTG
>CAZETU010000015.1:0-3528 GCA_964514585.1 Candidatus Woesearchaeota archaeon
TGTTACTTACCACACTTGTGCCGTAGTGCCGTGTGATTTACGACGGAATTGTGTCTGATTGAGGTGGTGTCTTAATTCGGGAATGTGGGTTGATTGAGGTGCCGTAGTGCCGTCTTGATTGACGACGTCATGGGCCTATTGAGTTGAGTGCCGTTTTTTTACATGCTGTATGCTCGTTCGCTATGCAGCGCTATTTCAAAAACCGTGATGGCATTGAGCGATTTCTTTTGGGAATCAAGACCTTGGTCTGTCCTCTCTGTGGAGCGCAGGAAACCTTTGTGCGTCATGGTTTCATTCGCGGATCGGTTTCTCCTGCTGAGCATGGCATACGGGGATGGCGGATTTACTGTGATCCTAAGAGTCCATATGGCCGCGGCTGCGGACATGCCCCGGCGCTGTGGTTGAGCTCTACCTTGCTCTGGCGTTGTTTTTCTGTCGATCAGCTACAGCTCTTTCTTGCAACTCTACTGGAGGGATGTTCGGTTTACGCAGCGTGGAAAGCGTGCTTTTCGTTTGCCTCGTTGAGAACGGCATATCGGCTTCGCAAAAGGCTCCAGTTATGCCAGAGCATCTGGCGCACGAACCTGCTCTCGCGTGCACCGCCTCCTGAGGCAAAAAAAAGTGCGTGCCCGGGACTTCAGCAGGTGTTTGATCATTTGCAGAAAACGTTCCCAGTCCAATATGTCGTTAAGGCATACCAGGAATGCTTCCAACACCATTTCCTGTCGCTGGCCTGAGAACGCACCGAACACGCTCTCCAACATTACCGCTGTCGCTTTTCAATGTCCAGAGCCTGCTGTTTTTTCCCAACACGCCTTGCTGTATTCACGGATATGCCGCCTTCGCATAGGGTGGTTTTCGAAACGAAAACCAACCAAGGAGGGGTGATGAAGCGAATCAGTGTGTATGTGAAACTAAGAGTGCTCGGGGCGATTGACGCAATGGCAGGAAACTCTGTGAGAAGCCGCATCAAGGAGGTCAGCAATCTGATCTTTCATGATGAGGAGGGGCTGCCGCATGTCTTTACGTGGCGAACGATTGAGACTTGGCTGTGTCTCTATAAACAAGGCGGGGTGGATACACTCAAGAACAGGCCCCGTTCTGACAGAGGCAAGCTGCGTAAGGTCAGCGCGGAGCAGCTTCAGGAAGCCATTGAGCAGGTGCTGCCTGAATTTCGTCATGAACGCTACAATAAGATGATGATTTACCGTCGCTGCATTGAGCGCGGGGTGCTTGCGCAATGCGAATGTTCGCAGACGAGCTTTTTCCGGCTGGTCAGGGAGTATGATTTGCTCACGCCTGTATCCATGACACAGAACAAGCGGCGCCTGGCGTTCTCAAAGGAGTATGCCAATGAGATGTGGCAGATCGACACGATGTTCGGCCCCTACGTGAAGAACGGGGCAACATCGACTCAGGTGAAGTTGATTGCCTTTATTGATGATGCCAGTCGCATCATTGCACACGGGCAGTTTTTCTTTTCGGAGAATACGGATAATCTGATTATTGCTCTACGCAGTGCGCTCTATAAGCGCGGCATTCCGCAGACGCTTTATGTCGACAACGGTGCGGTATACATCAGCGGGGAAATTAATCAGATTTGCTCTCGAATCGGCACCGTTTTGTGTCACACACCCGTCAGGGACGGAGCGGCAAAGGGCAAGATAGAACGCTTCTTTCGCACAGTGCGTGATCAGTTCCTGTTGCGCCAGCTCGATCTCTCATCGCTCTCAAAGCTCAACGACCAGTTCCGCGACTGGGTGGAGGGAGAGTACAATGCAAAGGTTCACAGCACCTTGAAAATGAAGCCGATTGATCGTTTCGGTATGGATCTTGAGCGCATCCGTTTTCTTGATCCAATGGAGGCCAACGAGGAGCTCTTCTTCTTTGAAGAGGATCGCACGGTACGCAAAGACAACACCTTTCAGGTGCTCAACACGCGCTATGAAGCCCCGCGTGAGCTCTCAAGCCGCAAAATACAGGTGCGATTCAACCGGGCCGATCCAAAGCGCATCATCGTCTTCTATCAGGGGGAGCGCATGGGAGTGGCCTCCAAATTGGACTTTTTAAGCAATGACCGTCCGCCAAGCCTGGATAAACGGCGCAAGGCAGACGAAACACGGCGTGCGATAAGCACACCATAAAGGAGAGACGAAAAGATGATACGTTCACACTTCGGACTGGAACTAAACCCGTTTGACGAAAGCAGCCCCGAACTGCTCCCCCATCAGAAGGAGGTCTTCGAGACTATCAAGGTACATGCGCAGCAGGGCGGACTCTGTGTGATTATGGGTGAGCCCGGCACGGGCAAAAGCGTCATCAAGCAGGCAATCATTAATCATGACAAAAAACGGATGATAACCCCGGCAATAGCGAGGACGCTGCACACCTACTCCAACACCCTACAGATCCTGTGCGAAGCCTTCAGCATCGAAGTCAATGGCCGGGACACGCGCCGGGAAAAGATGCTCATAGAGGCAGCTTGGAAAGTAAACTCCGAGGGCAAGATGCTGGTGCCGATCATAGACGATGCCCACCTGATGGATGTCGAGTGCCTACGCAAGTTGCGGCTGCTTTTTGAAGACTTTCCGAAAAGTCACAACCTGGTGCTCATCGCCCAGCCGACTCTGATGCACAAGCTGCATCTTACAGTCAACGAGGACATCCGCAGCCGCATCACATACTCGGTCAAGGTTCCCCGCCTTGCCCCGGATGACATCAAAGCGTTTGTTTTCGCGCAGCTAGACCGCATCAAGCTCGCACACAACACCTTTAGTGATGATGCCATGGATCTGATTGCACGCTCCTCAGAAGGCATTCTGCGCCGCACTCGCAACCTGTGCATCTCAGCCATGCTTGAAACCGTCCGCGACCGTCTACAGGTGGTAGGGCTAGATCAGGTCAATCGTGTGCTCATGCAGCCCCACTGGAGAAAAGAACATGATATGGACACACTCTGAAATCCGCAACGCACGGCGCAAACCCCTTCGCCCCGTTCTCGAAGCTCTCGGCTATGAGCTTGAGGCGCGCGAGGGAAATAATCACCGTGTGATCAATATGCCAGGAAAGGTCATCATCAAGGAGAACTACTGGGTCAATCACGAGGAGAACACTGCCGGAAACACCATCGACTTCTTCGTCAAACTGCGTGGAAAAAGCTTCAGCCAAACCATGGCTCTGCTGGCGGGAGCAAAGGAGAGTGAACCAGAGAGGTCGTAGAAACATGTAATACTGGTACGGCCGCTATGGCAACAAAGCCATTGCGGTCGTAGTTTTTCACACAACAGCAAACCGCGCTTTACCAAACGCATCGTAACGCACGCACAAGCATACGATGCTAATGGCAATATCTTGAAAAACGTACAACGCAAACGGGAATTTATGCATGCATTTTATGATGCCAACGCGCTTATCAGCAGAAGACTACGACGGGAACGGGACCAAACTACGATCACAGTGCGGGAATCACCCCTAATTTACACAGTCGTAATTCGGGAACGGAATACGGCAGTAATTTGGTCGGTAACA
>CAZETU010000016.1:0-3494 GCA_964514585.1 Candidatus Woesearchaeota archaeon
TTTATGTAAAGTAAAAAATTATGTAAAGTAAAACATATAAATAGCTAATAATGAATCCAATAGCTCTGTTTTACTTTACATAAGATTTTAGAATTTTTTCAACCATGTTATCAAATTCTCGTTTTCTACCCACTTTGGGTTTACATCAGGATTGACATCAATATATGCTTTTTCTAATGCTTCTCGTTTCTGTTTTGAGTCAGCACGCGCATAGATTTCTGTCGTTTGTATCGACACATGTCCCAATATATCACGGATATATACCAAGTTAATTCCAGCTTGAAGAAGATGCATAGCTTTTGAGTGCCTTAACGAATGGCAACTAATTCTATCAGGGATTATCAATTTATTAATACTGATCGCTTTGTCAGCATATTTATGAACAATATAATTTACACCAGCACGGGTTAATTTTTCCTTTCTGCTATTAGAAAAAATGGGATACATATTGGCATATTGTTCATCCAATTGGTTTTCTCTCAAATATTCTTGAAGGAGTTTAACTTGTGCTTCAAGCATTGGAATAATACGAACTTTATTCCCTTTTCCGATAATTTTAATTGTGGCAGGTTTGTTAAGCCTAAGCATAGAAGGAGTTAAATCAATCATTTCCTGGACTCTTGCCCCAGTATCATACATTAGTGAAAGAAGAGCCAAGTCTCTCCTTCCTTTTCTTGTAGATATATCTGGTTGTTGTAGGAGTAGTTTTATACCCTCAACTGTCAAATAATTGATACTCTCTTTTCTGCTTTTCTTAAATTGAATAGATAATATTTTCTGACATTCATGAAGATTATCTATTCTTTCATTCTGCAAATAATAATAGAAAGAATGAATGGCAGCCAGACGTAAGTTCCGAGTCGAATCCCTACAGTTCCGTTCTTTTTGTAACCAATCAAGAAATTCGACAATAGTTTCTCTTTTTATTTTATCAAGTGTTAGGTTTTCAATCTTTATACGTTTTACTTTTTGCACGAAGTTTAGCAGTAAAATAAATGTATAGCTATAAGCATTAATCGTATTAGCACTTGCACCTCTTTCATCTGGCAGGTATCGAGAAATAAAGCCTGATATATACTTTGAAAAATCAGTTGTTTTCATAATTTTTAAATTTTGGGAATACATCCAGACATACTAGATTAACATCTTTTAGTAAGTCAGGATACATATTCGCAGTTAATCGTACATAGTGATTTGTTGAATTAATAGATTGGTGTCCCAAGTAATTAGAAAGTATTGGCAATGAAGCATACATATCAATACCTGAGTCAGCCATATTGGCAAGGGATGTGACAGCAAAAGTATGTCTCAGGTCATGAACACGAGGCCCTTGTTTTCTTCCTAGATAAGCTATTCCTGCTTTCTTTAAACATTTCCTGAACCAATGGTGTATTCCTGCACCACATTTTTCACCATTGAGCTTAATAAAAAAGTGCTCGGTTCTCTTATTCTTCAATGGAAGTAGATCCCGATATTTTACATATTCTTTGCAAACTGCTGTCAAAGATTCTGAGATTGGGATAATCCGTTGCTTATTATTTTTACAATCTGTGACACGTATATACTTATCGTCTAAATTTATATCTTCATTTTTTAGTGCCAAAGCTTCACTGATACGGATTCCTGTACTATATAATAATCTTAATAATACAGGCATACTAATCAGGTTAGAATTGTACAATTGTTTGCTAAAAGATAGCATATCACAAGCTTTAAAGATTGCGTCAATCTCCTTTTTCGAATAAATGTATGGAACAAAAGTTCCTTTTGGAAAGGGAAGAAGTCTCGGAATATATGACTGGATTCCTAAATCACACAAGTATGAAGAGAACATGGCAAGATACATTACTCTATTATATCTATACATTGCCGATTCATTTGGTTGTTTTTTACTCCACTTATCTGCAAACTCCTTTGTTATACCAGGCAATGTCTCGCCATATAAATCAGCAAATCGATCTATTTTAGACAGCATGTAAGAGCCGGTTTCGAACTTAAATCCTAATGCTTTCTTCATATCAATAAACTGCTTGATATAAATGCTGTAAATACTGTTATAATGTAGTTTCATAAAAAACACCTCCTTTCTGCTCATAAAAATCCGTTGTTATTGGAGAAACATCAAGCATGCATTGTTCCATTGATTTAAGGTCTATTCTGAGATAATATTTCGTCGATTTAGTATTGGCATGTCCAAGTACTTCCGAAATTACCGGTAAGATTGTACTTTGTTGCAACATTCTAAATGCAAGGCTATGTCGTAGTGAATGAGAGCCAGACTTTCTGCCTTTAATATCAATACCAGCATTTTTTAAGCCCTCGTGGACAGCCCGAGTAACAACATAACTTGTCTTTATATACCCATAGGGAGGTTTTTCTGTTAAAAACACATATGGTTGTTCCGATTCTGAACGGCCGTATTTCAAATAATCAATAATTGCATTACCAACATCTGGTAGCAATGGCAAAGATAAATCCTTTCCTGTCTTAACTTGTTTGAGAGTTATTGTACTGGTTATCCAATTCAAACTATCGAACTTTAACCTTATAATATCAGAGGCTCGAAGACCAAGTCTTGCCGCAAGTAGGATAATTGCATAATCTCGTTTTCCAATAGTGCTACTTCTATCAACAGATGAAATAAGTTTTTCGACTTCTTCTTTCGAATATGTTGAAGGCAATTGGGGCTGACTGATAGACTTACACTTCGGAAGTTTGGCAGAATAGTCAGAATCTAATAATTCCTGCTCAAACACATAATTTAAAAAGCCACGAAGTGTCGAGAATAGTGACGGTGGTGGTATTTTACCATCAAAATTTGGGTTGCTAATATAGTGGAAAATATTGACCATCTTTAGGTCTGTAAATGAGTAAATATTGTTTTTATGACAAAAGGTTAAGAAGCTGTGAAGGCAGCGTTGATAATAATTATGCCGAGCTTTTGATATTCGTTCCATATTATTCTTATAATCAAGATATTCAGATATCACAACTCCTATTGCTCCTTCAAAAACAAGTGGATACTTGCTTTTACGAAAAGGCAATTTGATTTTTCCGGTTTCTTGAAATTCTGAAAGAATCATTATGCCATTGTAAAGTTGCCTTTCTTTATCGGAAAGCTCCGAAACCTCCCGATTATTAAATTCATGTTGTAACAGCTTTTTTTCTGTGTCTTTATTGTAGTACATAATTCCTTCTGAAACCATAAAGTTTTTTATTCGTTTCCAGAACCTTCGATACTTGGACGTTGTTGTTGGTGAATAAGATAGATCAGTTAGCAGATAATTAATAGCTTGTGTGACCAATTGATTAAATTCCTTGTAGTCTTTTTTCATATCAGTATAATTTATTTAGTGAATATAAGCTCTAAATAAACTGATAGTTGGCTGGGATTCCAAATTCTTGACAATTATTATGTAAAGTAATTAGAGATGATTACTCTGATATTAAGCCTCTTAGGATTCTTACTTTACATAAAATTTTACTTTACATAA
>CAZETU010000017.1:0-3412 GCA_964514585.1 Candidatus Woesearchaeota archaeon
AATGGGTTCTACGATTTATCTTGAAAAAATGAATTTTTAGAACCCACCTAAACAAAGAAGAATTTTCAAACAATGCTTTACAGATGTTTCCAAATTATGTTATTAATGGCACATCAGTAAGGAAAGAAATAGATAAATATCTTCTTACTAATCCAAATAAAGGTGTAAGTGGACCTAGTAAAGAATATATCATTATCACACCTGATGTTTATAGTGCTGCTGCGGATTCCTTAGCGCAATGGAAACGTCAATTGGGATATTCAGTAGAAGTTGTTTCTCAAGCTACATGGACAAACACACAGATTCAAGATGCAGTTCAACAAAGGTATCAAAACTGGACTCCAAAACCTGATTATGTTGTTATTATTGGTGATCATGATTTAGCACCAGGGGAAATAATTAGTGGTGCTTATGGTAATTTTGCAACAGACTTATACATGGTATGTATGGATGGTAGTTCTGACTATTATCCAGATATGGCAAAAGGAAGAATATCTGTTTCATCTTCTACAGAAGCAATGAATACTGTATTAAAAATTATTAACTATGAAAGAAACCCTCCAACACTTGCTTCATACTATACAAATGCTGTTAACTGCGCTTATTTCCAAGAATCTTCTACAGCAGGCTACGCAGAAAGAAGATTTGCTCAAACAAGTGAAGATATCAGAGATTATGTAAATGGAGTTCAGGGATATAATGTAGAACGCATATATTACACAGGAAGTTCTACAACTCCAACAAACTGGAATAATGGTTATTACTCTGCTGGAGAAGCCTTACCTTCTTATCTATTAAAACCAACTTTTGCATGGGATGGAGATGCGACTGATATTAATAATAGTATAAACAGTGGTGTGTTTTATACTTTCCATCGCGACCATGGAGATGTAAGCCTTTGGGGAGATCCAAGTTACAATACGACTGATATGAATGGCTTATCAAATGTAAACTTAACCACTGTTGTATTCAGTATTAACTGCTTGACAGGAAAGTTTTTGGAAACGGAATGTTTCTCTGAAAAATTCTTGCGTATGCAAGACAAAGGTGCAGCAGGTGTATTCTGTCATGCTGAAGTTAGTTTAAGTGGTTATAATGATGGTCTTGCTCTTGGACTAATTGACGCTATTTGGTCTAGTCCTGGGTTAGTTCCTAACTTTACAGGTTCTGGTGGTGTGAACAGCCCTACACTATCTTCTCATAGTGACATTTTCACAATGGGAGACGTTGCAAATCAAGGCTTAATTAGAATGGTTGAAACATGGGCTGACCAAGAATATACACATCAGCTATTCCATTATTTTGGTGATCCCGCAATGAAAATTTGGACATCACAACCACAGGCTATAACTGCAACACACCAAATTACCTTAGATTGCCTGACAGATAATACATTTAGCATTATTTCTTCTTCATTAAGTGATGGATTAGCTTCTTTGGTTATAGATGGTTTATTGGTAGGCGAAGTACAGCTTGTTGGTGGAGCAGGAGTAATCGATTTTACAGGCATTCAGCTATATGGAACAAGTGCTGTGTTAACAATATCTCAACACAATTATCAACCATATGTTGCTACTATACCTATTACCGGAAATTGTATTTATGCAAGTTTTATATCTGATGTAACTAGTACTTGTACAGGGGTTGTCAATTTTACTGATCAATCAATAGGTATTGTTGATTCCTATTTATGGGATTTTGGAGATGGTAATACTTCTACAGATCAAAATCCTATTTATACATATACCTCTGATGGTACATATTCTGTAACATTAATAGCAACAAATTCTAATGGGAATGACACTTATATTGAGACTAATTATATAACAGTTGCCTTACCAATTGCTCCAACAACAACTGATGATTCAAGGTGTGGTGCAGGTAGTGTAACATTAACTGCTACTGGAACAGGAACATTACAATGGTATGACGCAGCTACAGGAGGAACATTGGTAAATACTGGTGCTAGCTTTACTACTCCTGCATTGTCTGCAACAACTAATTATTATGTGGAGGATGTTATTGGTGCTGATACATATTATGTTGGTAATACTGATAATAATTCAAATGGCGCATACTATACTAGCGACAGATGCCTGATATTTAACGCCTTGACCGACTTGGTGATAGAATCTGTTGAAGTAAATGCAGATGGAGCAGGAGATAGAACAGTTATATTAAGAAATAGTATTGGTACTGTTATTGAATCAACAATAATTAATATTCCGGATGGAGTAAGTAGAATTACTTTGGATTTTGCTGTTCCAACAGGTACAGATTATGAATTAGCAATTACAGGTACAACTGATTTATGGAGAAATAGTACTGGTGTTTCTTATCCATATACTGAGCCAGGAGTATTATCAATTACTGGTAGTAGTGCAACATCAGCATATTATTATTTCTTTTACGACTGGGAAGTAAAAGTTGGTGAAGATTGTATAAGTTCAAGAACTCCATCTATTGCTACTATTGAGACAGAATTATCAGTAAGTAATGTTGTTGCTGCTTCTGTAACTTCGATTTGTACAGGCGACAATGTAGATTTTACAGCTACACCAACAAATGGAGGTGCCACACCAAGTTATCAATGGCAAGTAAATTCGGGTAATGTAGGAACTGATAGTGATACATATTCAACAACATCATTAGCCGATGGAAATATAGTAACTTGTATCCTTACTTCTTCTGAATCATGTAATGATGGACCTGCAACATCTAACTCAATTAACATGACAGTTGTTTCAAATTTGCCCGCTTCGGTTTCAATTGCAGGAAACAATACAATTTGTGACGGAGAAACAGTTGTAATTGATGCAACTCCGGCAAATGAGGGAGCAAGCCCAAGTTATGAGTGGTTTATAAATGGAAGTAGTGTAGGAAATGATAATCCAACATACACATCAACATCATTTGCCGATGGAGATGTTATTACTTGTGTATTAACCTCATCATTTTCGTGTGCAACAGGAAACCCAGCAACCTCAAATGCTGTTACAATGACAGTTAATCCAAATCTTGCTGTTTCTGTTAGTATTTCGGGAGTTAATACAATTTGTGATGGTGTAAATGTAGCCTTTGCAGCTACTCCAACGAATGGAGGTTCAACACCAATTTATGAGTGGCAGGTAAATGGTTCCACTGTGGGAACAAATAATTCTATATATTCATCAACAGCATTCGCTGATGGAGATATTGTTACTTGTATTCTTACTTCTTCAGAAGCTTGTAATGATGGACCTGCAACTTCAAATTCAATAATAATGACAGTTGCTCCAAATTTACCTGTAAGTATTTTAATTGATGCTTCAACAAGTTCTATTTGTACAGGTGATAATGCAGTATTTACAGCTACTTCAACAAATGGAGGAACAACACCTGCTTATCAATGGCAGGTAAATGGTTCTAATGT
>CAZETU010000018.1:0-2536 GCA_964514585.1 Candidatus Woesearchaeota archaeon
ATTCAACATATTGGGATGAAGATTTTTGGTGGGGAGTAGGATTAAGTTCATTAAGTATTACAGCAGCAAATGCACAAAATCATGATTATAGCAATACTGACAGAGGTACATATGACGGAATGTGGCATACTCATGGAGAACCGGAAGCTTATTGGTATATAACTGCTTCAGAAATGATACATTGTGGAAACTTGGCAGTAGAAAGTTCTAGTTCACCACGAAAAATATATTACTGGGAAATTTATCATCTTATGGGAGATCCGTCTTTAATGGCATATATAACAAAACCCGACCCATTAACAGTATCCTATGTTGATCCTATTGTTGTTGGAATAAGTTCTTTACTTGTAAATATAGAGCAATATGCCTATGTTGCAATTTCTCAGGCAGGTGTTTTGCTTGATGCTCAATATACTGGTACAAACACTTCAGTAACATTAACTTTTCCTGCTTTTGCTTCCCCCGGTCAAGCAGATGTTGTTGTAACAAAACAAGACCGTCAGCCATATATTGGTACAGTTGATATCATTAATGTTGCTTCTGATAATGATGCATCAGTATTTAGCATTGATGTTCCTGTTGATTTGTATGATTGTGTGCAGGATATTCAACCACAAGTAACTATCAGAAATATGGGTAATATTAACTTAACTTCAGTTGATGTCAATTATCAAATTGATGGTGGCGCTGTTACAACAATTAATTGGTCGGGGAATTTAGCTCAATATGCATCCGATGTTGTTACATTTCCTTCAATAACAATAACTTCAGGTAATCACACATTTACTGCTTTTACAGAAAATCCTAACGGAACAACTGATGATTATACAGCAAATGATACCTTAAGTAAAAATTACGATGTTAATAGTTTGACAATAACAGCTTCATTTACTGCTGATGAAACAATATTCTGTTCCGTTCCCGCGTCAGTTACATTTACAAATACAAGCACAAATGCTCTTACTTATTTATGGGACTTTGGAGACGGAAATACTAGTACAGACGAAAATCCAGTACATATATATACTTCATTAGGAGATTATACTGTTACATTAACAGCAACAAATGGGGTCTGTGGAAACGATGTTAGTACTCAGGTTGATTATATTAGCATAGACCTAAGTAATCCTTGTGAATATTTAATGCCGACTACAGGCACTACAACTGAGTATGCATGTAATGGGACACTATTTGATAGTGGAGGAGCAACAGCACAGTACGGAAATGATGAAGATGGAGTTTTTATTATTGATGTATCAGGAGCAACAAGTATTGACCTTAATTTTATAAGTTTTGATATTGAGCCAGGATCTAATAATAATTGTGATTACGACAATTTAGAAATTCATGATGGGAATTCAATAGCAGCAACTTCTTTAGGTGTTTTCTGTAATGATAATATTCCAACAACATTATCAAGTACAGGAAGTGCTATTACATTACATTTTTTCTCAGATGTTAGTGCAACACATGATGGCTTTGAAGTAGATTGGTCATGCAATATGTCAACTATACCACCAGTTGCTGATTTTGTGGCAAATACAACTTCAACTTGTACGGGAATTGTTGAGTTTACCGATCTTTCTTTAAATGGACCAACGTCTTGGAGTTGGGACTTTGGAGATGGAAGTGGTTCTTCAATAGATCAAAATCCAATATACACCTATACAGCTGATGGCACATATACGGTTACGCTTACAGCTACAAATCCTTATGGAAATGATACTTATATTGAAACAAATTATATTACAGTTGCTTTACCTGTTGCACCAGCAACTACCGATGATTCAAGATGCGGTACTGGTAGTGTTACTTTAACTGCAACAGGCACTGGTGCAATTGACTGGTACGATGCTGCAACAGCTGGAAGCCTTGTTAATACAGGTGGAACATTTAATACACCATCTTTAACTACAACAACAACTTATTATGTTGAAGATGTAATATTGGTTCCAAGATATAATGTTGGTAATACTGATAATAATTCAAATGGTAATAATTATACAGGTGATAGATGTCTGATATTCGATGTCTTGGTTGATTTGGTGATAGAATCTGTTGAAGTAAATGCAAATGGAGCAGGAGATAGAACAGTTATATTAAGAAATAGTATTGGCACTGCTATAGAGTCAACTACAATTAATGTTTCTGATGGAATAAGTAGGATTACTTTAGATTTTGATGTTCCAACAGGCACAGATTATGAATTAGCAATTAGTGGAACAACCGATTTATGGAGAAATGATGCTGGTGTTTCTTATCCATATACAAAACCAGGTGTGCTTTCAATAACTAATAGTAGTGCTGGTGCAGCTTATTATTATTTCTTTTATGACTGGGAAGTAAGAGTAGGAGATGATTGTATTAGCACAAGAACTCTTTCTATAGCTACAATTGAGACAGAATTACCTGTTAGCATTTTAATTGATGTTTCAACAAGTTCCATTTGTACAGGTGATAATGCAGTATTTACATCTACTCCAACAAATGGAGGAACAACACCTGCTTATCAATGGCAGGTAAATGGTTCTAATGT